>DAOOGN010000080.1:0-20185 GCA_035415725.1 Anaerolineae bacterium
GTCCGGCCCGCAGGGCCTGGTGGGTTCAGCCGACGGCTTTCGCCGCGGCCAGGGGGCTGAGCGTCCGGCCCGCAGGGCCTGGTGGGTTCAGCCGACGGCTTTCGCCGCGGCCAGGGGGCTGAGCGGCCGGCCCGTAGGGCCTGGTGGGTTCAGCCGACGGCTTTAGCCTCGGCCAGGGGGCTGAGCGGCCGGCCCGCAGGGCCTGGTGGGTTCAGCCGACGGCTTTCGCCTCGGCCAGGGGAGCTGGGCGGCCGGCTTATCCGCTATCTCCAGGCCCCTGCGCCGATTGGTAAAGCGCTGTGGGATGTTCTGCTCCGATCAATGTATGTGCCATCGCGGAGAACTGCGCCGGATCGCCACTGGTGAAGAACTTGTGCTGCGCTGATGGAGCAGCGGAAGCCAGCCAACCACGCTGCGCTAACACACGCTCTACCTGCCGGGCGACGGCAGGAGCGGGATCGATAAGCGTCACCGCCGGACCGACGATACGCCGGATGGTGGAACTCAAGAAGGGGTAGTGGGT
Source organism: Anaerolineae bacterium (assembly GCA_035415725.1). Lineage (GTDB taxonomy): Bacteria > Chloroflexota > Anaerolineae > B4-G1 > SLSP01 > DSWT01. Next base: position 524 of record DAOOGN010000080.1, read on the forward strand.
GCAGCCGAGCACCAGTTGATCGATGCCCGCATCGAGCATCGGGGTAAGGTAACGCCGCAGCAGTGCCTCGGTCTCAGGCGTGTCCAGCGCTCCGGCCTCTACTGCTTCGACGAGACCCGGACAGGCCTGTGTGCGTAAATCCACATCGTGGCCGAAGCGCGCTACTAACCCGGCGAACAGATCGCCGGCGAAGGTAGCCGGCGTGGCGATCACACCGACGACGCCGGTGCGCGTGTGTTCGACGGCAGGCTTGATGGCCGGCTCCATCCCCACGAAGGGAACGTCGGGGAACGTTTCTCGCAGAGCATGCAGTGCCGCCCCGGAGGCCGTGTTGCACGCGACCACGATGATCTTCGCCCCCTGCGCCAGGAGGAAGCGGGTGATGTCGCCGGTGAAGCGGCGTACCTCTTCCAGCGCGCGTTGTCCGTAGGGGATGTGCGCCTGGTCGGCCACATACAAGGTGTTTTCGTCGGGCAACTGATGGACAATCTCCCGCCAGACGGACAACCCGCCCACGCCGGAGTCAAAAACGCCGATGGGTGATGTATGGGCACCCGTGCGAAGGTTTTGCATAGTTATGCCGACCTGAACCCACTAAACCCTGCGGGCCGGCAGCTCAGTCCCCCTGGGGGGCTTGATGCGTTGAGCCGTGGGGCTTCAGTCTTCGGCTAGCTCGAGCAAAATTTCATAGGTCGCTTCTTCTGTCGTCACCGGCGCCAGGGCGGAAATCGCAATGACGGCCTCGTTCTGCTGATTGCTCATGGGAATGGTCCACTCACCCGATGTACCGTCGAGCATGAGCAACTGTTCGACCTGGGGCGTGTCGCCATAGGTAACGAGCTGCACGATCCATTCCTGGGGCAAAACGTTGGCGTGACGCACAAAGCCTTCGGCAATCCAATCACCGTCGCCGCCTTCTATATCGTCGCTGAACAGCGTTTGACCATCCACGATGAGTTCCACGTCATCCACAGCGAATCCCGCCTGGTTGACGGCGGCATCGGTGATGTACTCGAAGCGCAGTGCGATCTCCTGTCCGGCATACGCCGACAGATCGGCGTTCAGGCGGACCCAATCCTCGCTCTTGCCGGTCAGTCCGCAACCGAAGTTGTTGCCGTTGGGGTTCTCAGAACGACATCCCAGGCCTGGAGCGTCCAGAATCTCCCAATGGATGTCCGTTGAGTTGATATCCTCTGGAATGACGCCCGTAGCGGTTGTGCCGACAACCACGTAGGCGTAGTCCCAGTCTTCTTCGATGGAGTACCAGCTCCAGAAGCGCAGTTCTGCTGCGGTGGCGTTGCTCAAGTCGACCAGGCGCGTGAGCCGGGGGTCGGATTCATCGGCGCGGTTGGACCACCAGAGGTATTGGCCACTGTGGGCTTGCGTATTCATCAACGCGGTTTGTGTGGAACCGGTGAAGGTGAAACGTACCGGCGATTTGCTTTGGACCTTGATGTAGTCCACGCCGTACTGACTGACGGTGCTGCGATCGGTGATCGGCGCGGTTTTTAGGCGATAGGTGGTATCCATGCGTGGTGTGTTGAAGTCGATGTCCGCGTAACCGTATTGTCCGGAGTCAAGCGACGTGTCGTCGAGCAGATTGGCGACGATCCAGTTGGCGAAAATATCCTCGTGGGTGAGCGGCAGTCCCAGGTTTTCGGCGAGTACGGTATCGACGCTTTTCATGCCGTTTTCGGTGTGGTTGACCAGGGCTTTGGTAGCATCTTCGCCAAATTGATTGAGGAAATAGCTCATGAAGAGATAAGCTCCGCCATAGTTGGGTGAAGCATCTCCGGCGGTCCCCTCAGGCCAGTTTGTCAACTGTGTGTCGGGGATGCGCAAATAGGCGTACTCACTGCCACCGACGTCGTAGTGACCGCCGGGATAGGCGCGGTTATTTAACTCCATGGCCAGTTCGGAACAGCCCTCGTTGAGCCAGGTGTCTTCGTTGCGGTCGTTGTACCAGTGGATCATATGTTGAAATTCGTGTGCCAGCACGCCGTTGTAGAACTCATCGCCGATGTCGACGTTTTCGACGTTGATGTAGAACATTTCCATTTCGTTGGAGTCCGATCGCACGGCGCGCACATAGCTATCGGGGCTGGAGAAGTAGCCGGCGACGGTATCGCCCAGACCCCGGGCGTGCAGAATGCTTAGGTGCGGGTCGTTATCGACGCCGGGCGTCCACTCGGAGCCGAAGAACTCGCGGTTGGTGGGATAGGTGTGTTCCTCGAAAAGGTTGGCGGCTTCTTGCAACTTGTCGTTGTCCACGCTGACGCCTTCCTCTACCCACATATAGACATGGTCTGTTTTGTAGACGAGTTTGGCGTAGATGTCGAACTGCTCGTCGTTATCTACATTGGAAACCCTGAATTGGCGCCGCGTTCCCAGGGCATAATCGGGGTTGGGCGCAGAAAGGGTGCGCGGCGTGTCTGCCGGAACACCCAGGAAGCGGATACCCAGCTCGTGGTAGTCAGAGTCAGGGATTTGCGCTTCTTGAAGCGCGGCCAGCGTTTCAGCGGCCTCATCTGGCACAGGCGCGGTGGAGGGAGGAAGGTCAGGGGTAACCGGCGTATCTGGCTCATTGGGGGTGATGGGCTCGACCGGTATGCCCGGCCACTCAATAGGTGGAGGGGTGGGTATAGATGGATTGTTGCGCGAGAACCATAAAAATGCAGCCCCGCCGCCTATACAGCACACACAGGCGATCAGAAGTATTACAACTACGATAACAATACCAATCCAGAGATTTCGATTTTCACTCATTTTACCATTCCTTATTGTTTTTTGGCTCGGTGGGACTTGGCGTGGTGATGGAAGTTTGAGCTGCTCGCACCGTTCCGAGGCGAGTGTCCAGAATTGTGTTGCTTCTGCCTTGATTATAAATAATCGGGCGTAGAAAGCAAGGACGGTTTAGGGAAAAAGGTTCGACACAACATAAAAAAGCGTTATAATGCACGGGTCTGGTGGGGAGAAGAGGCGTTGAGCTTGTCTGTGATGAGCCGGGGGGGGCAGTGACAAAGGGGGACAGGTGGGTGAAGTTGATGAATGTGGCGCGTCGTCGGCCAGCCGGATGGGCGGCAGCCATCCTTTTCATAAGCGCCTGGTTCCTTTACATCCTCACCGCCGCGCGCGGTACGATCTTCGGCGATCCTTCTGAATATCAATTTATCCCTGCTGTGTGGGGTATCGCGCATCCGCCGGGTTATGCCTTCTACACCTTGCTGGCTGGCGTATGGCAGCGGCTTTTCCCCGTCGGGACGGTCGCCTGGCGCACGAATCTTCTGGCCGGTGTGGCCGGAGCCTGGACGGTGAGCCGAATTTTTCTCATCATCCTTGAAGTGCGCCTGGACAGCGCCGGCAAACCGGTCACGCCGGGGGCGCGGTGGCGTTGGCCGCTGACCGCGGCATGGATCGGCGGAATGGCGCTGGCCGTCGCGCCGGACCTGTGGCAGCATAGCATCCATGCCAACGCCCACATTGTGAGCGTTGCCATCACGGCGACACAGTTATGGCTGTTGGTGCGCTGGTCGCGTGAAGGACATGATCGCTGGCTGTTCGCTCTGGCCTTCTGCGTCGGCATCGGCGTGACACATCATCCCATCACGGTTTGGGGGCTACCGGCCTATGCCGTCTTCATCCTGGTCCAACGGCCAAAAATCCTGCTACAATGGAAAACCCTACTGCCCTTTATCGGATTTGGCCTTTTAGGACTGGCACCCTGGCTTTATTTTCCCCTCCGCAGTCCCCATGTGCCTTTCGGTCCCACCGACATGCGCACATGGGAAGGCTTTTTGCGGCATGCAACGGCGCAGGGATTGCGGGTGAATTTGTTCCATTTTGGATGGGCGGATCAAATCGACCGGCTGCACGTGTTTTGGACGTTATTGCGGTTGCAGTATACCTGGCCGCTGTTGGTATTGATGGCGGTGGGGGCGGGATGGCTGATAGCGCGTCGCCCCCGGCTGGCCCTGCTGTGGGGGCTGTTTTTGCTCGGCCATCTGGGTTTCACGCTGAACTCGGTGCAGGACGTGATGGCTTATCTGTTACATGCTTTTATGGCGTTGGCTTTCCCGCTGGGGGTGGGGGGGCTGTTGACTCTGGAAGCGGCGAGCCGTTTCGCGCCGCGATGGGGGATGGCCGTCCTCGCCGGGGCCCTGCTGGCGCTGCCGGCGGGGATGCTTCTCCATACTTTCCCCCGCGTCTCCTTGCGTGATTGGAATAGCGCCGATGCTTTCGTGGACGGGCTGTCGGCGCGTTTCGCCGGGCGCGCTGAAGGAGCAACGCTGGCTTCCGATTGGGAGCATCTCACCCCGTACTTCTATCGCTCCTATGTGGAAGGCGAAACTTTCGACGCGGCAGACCTGCGTCTTCTCTATGTCACCGGCTCGCTTTCGTGGGCGGATGCCGTGTTCGGCAATCTCGCCGCCGGCCCGGTCTACCTGACGAATTATCGACGCGAGATACGCGATATGGGCTTCCGCTTGCGGCCTGAAGGCGACCTTTGGCGCGTGCTGGAACCGCCGGCGCTGGAGCCGGTCACGCCGCAGTATCCGCTGCACGATGTATGGGTGGACGGACGCCTGGAACTTCTCGGCTACGATCTCCCCGCAGTGGCAGTCGCGCCGGGCGGGGTGATATCGCTGACACTCTACGCGCGCGTTGCGACGACGGAAACGGCCATCCTGATGCCTTTTGCGCGCCTGGGAATGGTAGAACAGCGCTGGACAACGGATAGCCGCCATCTGACGCCGGACTGGTTACCCGGCGAGATCATCGTCGAACGTTACGCCGTTTACGTTCCGTACACACTGCCGCCGGGAACCTACCCGTTATCCCTCGGCTATACCGATATGACGAACGCCGTGTCGGCCTTGCCCTTCGGCGATGGAGAAACAGCGTTGTTGTTGACCGAGTTGACCGTGCTGCCGGATAAAGCTGCGGAGCGGCAGGCGCGCGTATTGGAAGGTGCACTGACCAACATCGGCAACGACGTTGCTTTGCTCTCGGCGCGCGCTGCAGTGGGTTGGGCAAAGCGGGAGGCTCCATGGCAGGAACCGCTAACGCTCAAGGCCGGACAACCCTTGCATGTGACGTTAACATGGCATGTCTTGGCACCCCCCCAGACGAGTTACACGGTCTTCATTCACCTCATTGACGCAGCGGGGATGCCGTATTTTGGACATGACTATACCCCTTTGGGGGGCGCCTTTCCGTCGTATTTGTGGTTCCCCAAATGGCTGGAAGGACAGCAAGGACTCGACCCTTACCGACTGCTCATTCCGGCGAACATACCGCCGGGGCAATACTGGCTGGAAGTCGGCATGTACGAGATGGGCAGCGTCCGGCGCATTCCGCAGTTTAGTCTCGACGGAACCATGACGGGCGACCGTTTCATCCTTGGCCCGCTGTTTATTCAGCCATAAGAATGGATAGGAATTCCACATTCAAAGGGCTTTAGTTTTTGCCACGGATGACACGGATTGCACTGATTTTTTATACTTGGCGTGTCAATCCGTGAAATCCGTGGCCGGTTTCTTATTTCGACCGCACGAATGACTGTGTATGGGCGACTTTTGACTATTCTGAGGAGGTGCGTATGACCGGATTGATACTGTGGGTAATCGCCGCGACGATCATGCTGTTTGTGGGGGCCTACTGGATTTACACGTTGGAAAAGCGTCTGAAAACGCTGGAGGAGCGCTATCGGAAGATCCTCGCTCTGGCCGAAGACACCGACCAGGCGACGCTGGTGCAACTCTTGACCCGTCTGGATGCCCAGGAGACGTGCACTGCCGGGATCGAGGCAACGCTGCGCCAGTTTGTGCATGTACTACCGCATACGATTCAAGGTCATGGCGTCGTTCGTTACAGCGCCTTTGAAAATGTAGGCGGGGATCAGAGCTTCTCGCTGGCGCTGGTGGATGCGCGCGGCAACGGCGTCATGCTGAGTGGCCTGCATGCGCGCGACGACACACGGGTCTACGCCAAACCGTTGACGCAATGGCGTTCCTCATACAGTCTGAGCGCCGAAGAACAACAGGCGCTCGGTCAGGCGCGCCAGATGATCGAAGGGACGCCGCCCGACGCGGCGTGAGGCTGTACAGAATCCTGTGGAGCAGAGGGGGTTTGACAAACTCCTCTCTCTGGTTATGATTGAGACAACAGCCTGGAAATGGATGAAGGAGGAAAATCTGGGGCGTGAGTGCTGCAAGTTTGAGTCGGCGGCAAGATGGGTTAGTTTAAATGCAAGGAGGTAAAGATGTCATGGTTAGGTGGTAAGGGAAAATCTAAAGAACCTGCAACATCCGTTGCAAGACCAACAACTTCCGGGGGAGGACGTATGGCACAACCAGCAATCGAATCGACTATTGGCGCAAATACCCATATCAAGGGTGACATTCAGGGAGACGGTGGTCTCCGCATTGATGGCATTGTCGAAGGTACGATTGAAATCACCGGCAACCTGGTAGTGACAGAGAGCGCCAAGGTGCGCGCCGAGATCAAGGCCAACAATGTCTCTATCGCCGGCGCTGTCCAGGGTAACGTTTCCGCCAACCGCGTGGAGCTGCTGGACACCGGGCGTGTCTGGGGTGATATGACCATCAAGTCCTTGCTGATCAACGAGGGCGCGTATTTGCGCGGTCAAACGTTTATGCCGCAGGATTTGCAGCCCCCCAAGCTCGAAGCGCCGAAAACAAACAAACCGACCGTCGCTCCATCCGCGCCGCAGGCCGGCACCGTCGTCGACATCCTGCCAGAGGACAAACCGCCCAAGTAAGGGGAGGGGGGCCTCTTTTGGAAGAACAGGGGCATTCAATGTTCCTGTTCTTTTGCTTTTTTGCTCTTGTGTTTTCCCAGTTGTTGCAGCGCGCCCCACATCATGAGCACTTCGCCGGCCAAAGCGATTAAACTCAGGGGCATCAAACTCGTGCGCCGGAGTTCGTGAATGAGGGCCAGCGCCGCGGCGGTGTAAAAGCTGATGAGAATCTCTCCGGGCAGCGCGCGGTCCAGTTTGATACGGTAGGGCGTGTTGTGCCAATCCCCTTGCCGTCCATGGAGCTCGAATTTAGGGGTGCGTTTGAACTCGCCTCCCCAGTGAAACAGCCCGTCGAGCACCGCCAGAGTGGTGTTCCAACTGATGCCGATGCCCAGTAACATCAAGATTGGATAGGCGAGGATGCGGCGTGGCCAGTCGCGGTACAGCGCTATCTGCCCCGTCAGGTAAAGCAGTGGAGGCAGCATGGTCAATGTCCCCAGGGCAGCGGCAAGCGTGGGCAGGCGTGGCAAGTAGAGCGCCATCGGTACAATGAGAAGCACCAGGGCCAGAATGAGGGGTTGGCTGAAATAGCCGCTCAGGTGCAACAGCGCCATGATCTTTTGTGGGGGGCGCAGACGTGACGAACGCACAATGGGCCCGCTTAACTTGCGTAGAACTTGCGTCGACCCCTTGGCCCAGCGATACTGTTGTTGTCTGAACGCGGCCACCAACGGTGGAAGTTCTGCCGGCGCTACAACCTCGGGCAGGTAGAGGGCCTTCCAACCGGCAAGTTGCGCGCGGTAGCTCAGGTCGAGGTCTTCGGCGATGGTGTCATACTGCCAGCCGCCGGCCTCTTCAATGGCGCGCCTCCGCCAGACGCCGCCGGTCCCGTTGAAATTCATCAGCAACCCCGAGCGGTTACGCGCGATGTGCTCCACGATGAAATGGGCATCCAGAGCGAGAGCTTGCGCGCGAGTAATCAGCGAGTATTCGGCATTGAGATGCCCCCACCGCGCCTGGACAAAGCCTAACGTCGGATTATGGACGAGATGAGGAATCATCCGCCGTAAAAAATCCGGCGCGGGTGAAAAATCGGCGTCGAAGATGGCGATATATTCCCCTTGCGCCTGCTGCATAGCGGCGTCCAGCGCGCCTGCTTTATGCCCTTCGGGGTGGTCTCTGTGCAGCAGGTGTATTTGATACCCTTCGGCTTGCAAGCGCTCGACTTCTGTTTGTACCAGCGCAGTGGTGTCGTCGTCGGAATCGTCCAGTACCTGGATGTCAAGCCGGTCGCGGGGCCAATCGAAGGCCGCGACAGCGGCGAGAATCCGCCGTGCGACATAACGCTCGTTGCGCAGTGGAATCTGGACGGTCACAACAGGCAACTCTGCGTCTGCCATGGGGGGCGTTGCCGGCGATGGTTCGCGACGGTGATATAAGTACAGCACGATGAGCGTCACGATGTGGATGGCGTAGAACGACAACGCGGTCAAAATGACGGTGTAAAGAATTCCTACAATTTGCGATATCATAGTGAACTTTCAGCCTCTCTGCTATCTTATTATCTTATCTGCCCTATCTATTCAGGCTAGTCAACCCGACGAAGCAACATATTCCATATCCCAGGTTGGACGCGAATTCTGGCATGCCAGGCGCTCTTGGATGACACGATCAGCGTGTTTCTATAAGCCCCATTCCCCCTGCCCCCTTCTTCCCCGTGTTCGGGCATACCCCGAGAACGCCTCAACTACTTGCATTATACGCCCATTGCCGGATTCTGGCGTGTGATTATCGAACCACCGCGGTCCCGACGTTGGGCGGACACGGTCGGAGACCGGTCCGAGCACTTCCTTGGCACTATACCCAAAAACTAAAGGTTGACTGGCCGGAATAGATACACCCAATTCTTGACAGGGATTACAAAGGGATGAGAATGTTGTTAACACTTACCATTGGCGTCGCGTGTGATTTTGGGTAAAATATACGCAGTGTCAAGGGCTGGGGTTAGCCGGGTTAGTAATTCTATACAGAGGTCTATAAGTTGGAGGAAAAATGCAGGTTGGGGTAGAATTTACGGGTATTCCCCGGGTCGTTACCGGCGAAAAACAAGTTTCTCTCGAACTTAAAGACGGTACGACCTTTCGTGAGATCGTGCGCTTGTTAGGGATACGATATCCTAAAATGATCGGCGAAGTGCTTCAGCCCGACGGCGAAACCCTGCAACCTTCGACTAAGCTTAATCTCAATGGCCGGCGGATGATTCAGCCGGCGCAAATGGACGAAGCCCCTAGCCACGGTGACCGCATTATTCTTATGTCCATCCTGGCCGGGGGATAGAATGATGACCCTTTGTTGACCAAGTACAGAATTTTGTTATTCGCCCTTCGTAAATCGCAGGAGGTTGTTTATGTACGGTTATAGCGGCAAGATTTTGCACATTGATTTGACAACGCGCAAAAGTTGGGTCGAAAAAAAACCGGAGGAGTGGTACAAGCTCTACATCGGCGGGGTCTCGATGGCGACGCGGCTGTTGTGGGAGAACATCAAGCCGGGCTGCGACCCGCTCTCGCCGGATAACCCCATCTGCATCGCCAACGGCATCTTCGCCGGAACGCCGGTACCGGTGGGCGGAAAATACGGCCTGGCTTCTAAGTCACCGTTGACCGGCTTCATCGGCGATAGTCTCTCCGGCAGTTGGTTTTCCGTCGCCCTCAAGCGCACAGGTTGGGATGGCATCGTCATCCATGGCGCCAGCGCGGAGTGGGTGAACGTGTTTATTGACGACGAGCGTGTGATGTTCCGCGACGCGCGCCATTTGCTGGGCAAAAACACTTATGAGACCGAGGAAACCATCCGCGAGGAATTGCTCGACGACCAGGTGCGCTCTGCCACCATCGGTCCGGCCGGTGAGAAGCTGGTGCGCTACGCCAACGTTACCAACGATGGACGCCAGGCCGGGCGTACTGGGCACGGTGCCGTCTGGGGATCGAAGAAGCTCAAGGCCGTTTCCGTGCGCGGCACAAAGGGTGTCGTTGTTGCCGACCCGGAGACGCTGATGAAGATGTCCTTCGATATCACGCAGCAAGCGCAGGGGCCGTATACGGCCAAATACCGTGTGCTGGGTACGACGACCAATGTGCTTAATATGAACAAACTCGGTCTGTTGCCGACGCGCAACTACCAGCAGGGCGTCTTCGAGATGGCCGAGCAAGTGAGCGGTGAGTATCTCGAAGAGCATTTCAAAGTCAAGAAGATCGCTTGTGCCCAGTGTCCCATTGCCTGTGAGCAGGTCTCGGCGGCCAAACAAGGGATATATGCCGGCGCGATGACGGGCATCGAGTATGAGTGTCTCTACGCTAACGGTCCGAACCTCGGCATTGGCGACCTGAACGCCGTCATCAAGCTGATCGACGTTGCCGACCGGGGCGGAACGGACGCGATGAGCCAGGGGGTGACCATTTCCTGGGCGATGGAGTCCTTCGAGCGTGGCGTGTTCACGAAGGAGGATTTCAGGTCTGCCAAATATCCAGATGGTTTTGAGCCGAACTTTGGCAATGGCGAAGCCGCCGTCGCCCTGGCGGAAATGATCCGCGACCGCGAGGGCATCGGCGATTTGTTGGCCGAGGGAACACGCATTGCCAGCCGTCGCACCGATGCAGAACGCGGAACGGAGTCCTACAAATGGGCGATGAACATCAAGGGTCTGGAGAATCCCGGCTATGATGCGCGCGGCCTCAAGACGTTCTCCGTGGGACTGGCAGTAGGCACACGCGGCGGTTGTCACAACCGTTCGGCGGCCTACGACCCCGATATCCAGGGCGAAGTGGACCGCTTCAGCATTGACGAGACACGGGGGCGGCTGGCCGCAGAGAATGAAGAATACGCCGCCGTCTACGACACGCTGCCGTTGTGCAAATTCATCCGCCGTTGTTTTACTGGCAGAGCTGACCGGGCCGGTGCGTGGCCGGCCATCGCTGCGCTCATCAATGCCACCACCGGTTGGAATTTCGACTATGACGCTGTGGACCTCATCGGTGTGCGCGCCCACACCATCAAAAAAGCGTTCAACATCCGCGAGGGATGGAAACGCAGTGACGACCACCTGCCCTACCGCTGGCATCACGAACCGATGAAAGAGGGTGCCTCCGCCGGGCATGTCGTCACCGAAGAAGAGCTGGAATATCTCAAAGACCTCTACTACGAGGCTAAAGGCTGGACCAAAGAGGGTCTGATCCCCAAGTCCAAACTGATCGAGTTGGGGATGGAGGACGTGGCGGAGGAGATCGGCGTCTAAATCAAGCTTCATGGTTCTTTACAGGGGTGAACTATGGTCACTTCAACATCCAGGTATGCCTATATTGCGTGTGACGCGACGAAATGTGTCGGTTGCCAGTTATGCGAGTACATCTGTTCCTACACCAAGACCGGCGAGTACAACACCTATCGCAGTCGTATCCGCACCGTGCGTGTGGACGAAATCCTGATTACGGCAGTAGCATGTCGCACATGTGAGGATGCGCCCTGCGTCATCGCCTGTACCCGCGACGCGCTGACCCAGGACCCGGAAACGGGTCTCATCAGCGTGAACGCCGAGCGCTGTGACGGCTGTGCCTGGTGCATCGAAGCGTGCGACTTCGGCGCGATCTCCATCAATCCGGCGACCAAGATGGCCGAAATTTGCGATCAGTGTCAGGACAAAGAGGACGGCCCGCAGTGCGTGAAATGGTGTCCGAAGGATGCGCTCGAACTGACAACGGCGGAACAACGGGCGCAGAAGGCGCGGCATAAGTTGGTTCATGAAGAGGTGCAGGGGCCGCGGTAGAGCTACAGGGGGACTGCCGGAAATGGGAACGATGCAGAAAACTTGCGCCAGAGTCCATATCCGAGAGCAAAAAAATGACTTTGCGTACTGGCAAACACAGCCTTATTCTGTACGCCTGGCTACTTTAGAGCAAATTCGCCGGGAGTATCATCAATGGCGCTATCATGCTGAACCAAGACTTCAAAGAGTTTATCACATCGTTAAATACTAACGAGGTACGTTATTTGGTGATTGGCGGATATGCAGTCGCCTTGCATGGCTATCCACGTTACACCAAAGATATTGACATCTGGATTGAGATGAGTCCAGAAAATGCGGACCGGATGGTCAAAGCCTTAGAACAATTTGGCTTTGGTTCACTGGGGTTGCGGGCAGCAGATTTTCAAGTGCCTGAGCAGATTATTCAATTGGGGTATCCGCCGAGTCGTATTGATCTCATCACCACACCGCCAGGGGTGGAGTTTGCAGATTGCTATGCGTCACGAATTGAAGTGGAAGTTGATGATGTAAAAGTCAATTTCATTGATCTGGAGAACCTCAAACGCAGTAAGCGTGCTGCGGGACGGTTGCAGGACTTAGCGGATTTGGAACATTTACAGGAGTATGTCGATTGACTCTCGACTTTAGACTATCCTGAGGAGTCTCTATGACCGACAACAGCGACAACAACGAGGAACTACGCATCGGCGTTTACATCTGCCACTGCGGATCGAATATCGCCAGCACCGTTACCGTGCCTGAGGTCGTGGAGTACGCGGCAACGTTACCGAACGTGGTGGTGGCGAAAGAGCACAAGTATATGTGTTCCGATCCTGGCCAGAGTATGATCAAGAAGGACATCCACGACTACCGCCTGAATCGCCTGGTGGTAGGCGCGTGTACCGTCTCGATGCATGAGCCGACGTTCCGCGCGGTGCTGGCCGACGAGGGCATCAACCCGTTTTTCTTCGAAATGGCAAACATCCGTGAACATTCGTCGTGGGTGCACACGCACGAGAAAGAGGCGGCGACGCTGAAGGCGAAGGAGATCGTCTCGGCGGCGGTGGCGAAGGTGAGCTTTAGCCAGCCGTTGGAGATGTTCGAGGTGCCGGTGACGCGCCGTGCGCTCATCGTCGGCGGCGGGATTGCGGGCATCAGCGCGGCGCTCGACCTGGCCGATATGCACATCCCCACCTATCTGGTGGACAAGTCCCCGTCCATCGGTGGACGGATGGCGCAACTGGACAAGACCTTCCCCACGATGGATTGCTCCATTTGCATCGAAGCGCCGAAGATGGTGGATGTAGGCAAGAGCAAGTATATCGATCTGCTGACCTACTCCGAGGTCAAGGAAGTCGAGGGCTACATCGGCAACTTCAAGGTGAAGGTGGAGCGCAAGCCGCGCTACGTCCTCGAAGACCGCTGCACCGGCTGCGGCCTTTGCGTGGAAGTCTGTCCTATCTCCGTGCCCAACTTCGAGTTCGAGGAGGGACTTGGTCCGCGCAAAGCTATCTACGTGCCGCTGGTACAGGCCGTGCCGGCGATTTATACGATTGATATGGACGCCTGCATCGAGTGTTTCAAATGCGTCGAGGCGTGTGGCAGTTTGCAGGCGATCAGCTTCTTCGACGAGCCAAAGACGGTGGAACTGGAAGTCGGGACGATCATTGCAGCGACCGGGTTGGATATGTGGGATCCCACCCCGTTGGAAGAGTACGGCTTCGGCCTGTTCGACAATGTGACGACGATGATGGAGATCGAGCGCCTGCACTGCGCCGGCGGCCCGACGGTGGGCAATTTCGTCCGTCCCTCCGATGGCAAAACGCCCGCGACTCTCGGCCTGATCCAGTGCGTCGGCTCGCGCGACAAGCGCTACAACGAGTATTGCTCCGGCTTCTGCTGTATGTACACCATCAAGAACGCGTTGCTGCTCAAGTGGCTCTATCCTGAGATCGACATCACCATCTTCCGCATCGACATTCGCACACCGGGCAAGACCTACGAGGAATTTTACGAACGTGCGCGGCAGGCGGGCATTCATTTCGTGCAGGGACGCCCCGCCGAAATCCGCGAGGATCCGGTCACGAAAAACCTCATCGTGCAGACGTACAACGCTGCCCTGGATCGGCAGGTGGAATACGAATTCGAGATGGTGGGGCTGGCGACGGCGGCGATCCCTTCGGCGGGGGTGACGGATCTGGCGCGCGTCCTCACCGTGCCGCTCGACACCCATGGTTGGTTCCTGGAATCGCACCCCAAGCTCAAGCCGATTGACTCTTCGACCGAAGGCATCTACCTGGCCGGGGCGGCGCAGGGGCCGAAGGACATCCCCCAGAGCGTGGCGCAGGGCAGTGCCGCCGCCGGGCGCGCCGCGCGCGTGCTCAACGCCGGGAAATGGCAGATTGACCCCATCGTCGCCTACGTGGATCCACAGCGCTGCCTCAACGCCAATCCCAAAAGCAAGTGTACGATCTGTGCGCAGACGTGTCCCTACGGTGCGGTCATCAACCGGCCGGGGACGGGCAATCCCAGCCAGATCATCCCGGCAAAGTGCCACGGTTGCGGGACGTGCGTAGCGGAGTGTCCCGCCAACGCCATCACGCAATGGCACTTCACCGATGGACAAATCCTGGCGCAGATCCACTCACTGCTGGCTGACAGGCCGGAGGAGAAAGTGCTGGCCTTCACCTGCCGTTGGTGTAGCGGCCTGGGTGCCGACAATGCCGGCGTGAGCCACTTCCAGTATCCGGCCAACACGCGCAACATTATGGTGATGTGCTCCGGGCGCATTGACCCGGACTTCGTGATGGAGGCGTTCAAACTGGGGGCGGGCGCGGTATTGGTGTCGGGGTGTCACGTCCAGGACTGTCACTACATCACCGGGCGGCAAAAGGCCGATGCGCGCATGGAGAAGGTGAAAACGCAGTTGGAACGTATGGGGATAACGCCGGGGCGCTTCCGCACCGCAGAGGTTTCTGCCACCGAGGGGGCGAAGTGGGCGCGTATTATGACCGAGATGAGTGAAGTGGTCAAAGGGATGGGAGCGGAAGGCGTCAAGGCCGAAAATGAAAAGATACGCCCGCAACTGGAACGTCAACTCCGGCATATCCGTGAGGGTGCGGATGCTGCACGGGTGCTGGACATCTTCGAGGCGCGGCTGCAGGGCGTCAAGACAGAAGTGCAACAGGCTTATGAACGGGAGAAAAGCTAAGCGATTGCAGTAATGGAGATTGATGTATGAGCGAGACTGTTGTTGTCGACGAAGTCATTGTTCCCATCACCGTAGACTATTTGGAGGAGGACGCCATTTATAAAATTAGCTGCCCAGCGTTGCCGGGATGTCATGCCTGGGGGGAAACGCTAGACGAAGCTATGCGTATTATTCCGGCCAACATTCGCGCGATGCTGGAGGCCCGGGAGAGCAAAGGTTCGGTCATCCCGTCCTTGTTTGCATCGCTTCAGCCACATACGCACTTTGTTCTTAGGATGGTCCCTGCGTGAAATATCGGGAACTGGCAAAGCGTTTGCGGCAGTTGGGTTGTGAATTTGTCCGCACCGCATCCGGTTCGCATCGTATCTGGTGGAATCCTGCAAATGGACAGTATACGACTATCCCTGATTGGAGTAGCAAAGATTTGAAGGTCGGTACATTGCGGAGTATTCTATCCGACCTTGGATTAGCTATGGATGAGATTCTGACAAAAAGGTAAGACCATGACCTCTGAAATGCACCCTTTTCTGACTGAAGTTTTAGCCTTACGCGGCGGCAAAGATGTGTTGGAATGTTATCAATGCGGCACATGTTCCGCCTCGTGCCCGGCACTGCCGGATATGGTGCATGGCCCGCGCCGCATTATGTACATGATCCAGAACGGGATGGAGCAGGAAGTGTTGTCCAGCCCGGACATCTGGCGCTGTGTCTCGTGCTATTCCTGCATGAATCGCTGTCCACGTGGCATCGAGATTACGGTATTGTTTGCAGAACTGCGCCGTCTCGCCATCCAGAAGGGCTATGTGCAAGATAAAGAAGCAGAGTTCGGGCAGGCGTTTACGGTGACGTTGGCGCAGCATGGGCGGATGTTCGAGCCGGAGTTGTTGACGCGCTATTACCTGCGTGTCTGGGATTTAATCGGTTTACTCGGTATGGTTCCACTGGGATTAAAGATGCTGGTCAAAGGCAAATTGCCCTTCAAACCGGAGCATATTCAGGCCCCGCAGGCCCTGCAGGAAGCCGGTGTGGTCCCGCCAGTGAATGAATGGCCTGGCGGAAGCTGGATCAATCAAGTGGTAGCGATCATGATTGCCGTTTTGGGCTTTGTCGAGGCGATGTTGAAGGTCCTTGCCGGCGTAAAGGGGGCGCGGCATGGCTAAACGTTATGCTTACTATCCTGGTTGCAGCTTGAGTTCTACCGCCCAAGAGTACGATATATCCACCCGTGCCGTCTTTGCCCGCCTGGGCCTGGAATTGCACGAACTCGAAGACTGGAACTGCTGCGGCGCGACGCACTCGGCTATCTATAAAGGCGATGCGCGTTTCATGCTCTCGCTGCGCAACCTGGCGCTGGCCGAAGCGCAGGGATTCGACACGATCATTGCCCCGTGCAGTGCATGCTACAAGAACCTGCGACGCGCGGCAAAACTGGCTGATGCCGACAAGGCCCTCTGCGCTCGCATCAATGCGGAGATGAAGGAGCCTTATAGCGGCGCCGGGCATGTCACGGTGCTGCACCCGTTGTATGCGATTATCCGGGATTACGGACTGGACACCTTGAAGAAGCAAGTGGTGCGCCCGCTGACCGGCATCAAAATCGCCAGTTACTACGGTTGCATGCTCACCCGTCCCGCGGATGAGTTCGACAGCGCCGAGCGGCCTACCGGCCTGGATCGGCTGGTCAAGGCGCTGGGCGCCGAGCCGGTGGACTACGCTGACAAGGCCAAATGCTGCGGCGGTGCATTGGCGCTATCCCATACCCGCAGCACAGTACGACTGACGGGCAAAATCCTGGCGTCGGCCAAGCGGCGCGGCGCCGAAGCGGTGATGCTGGCTTGCCCGATGTGTCACATGGCGCTGGATATGTACCAGGACAAGGCCGCACGGGCGATAGGACAGTCGCTCAATCTGCCGGTGTTGTTTTTCACCCAATGGATGGGACTGGCGTTGGGTATCGAACCGGAGCAGTTGGGATTGGCACGGCACATGGTGCCGACGGCGGGTATAGTGGCGCGCGTTCGAGCGATGAAAATGTAGCGTGAGTTGGTAACTCGCAGCTCGCGGTCTAGGACGAATTGCTAATTCGCCCTACCAAACGAGCTATTGAAGGAGACAAACTGTGAAACGTGGTACAACCCTAAAACAGCGCACTGAAAAAACGCTCACCCTGGAACGCAAGATGGTCACGCATCATGACGTCTTGACCTGGGATTTAGACCGCTGCGTGGGCTGCCAGATTGGACCGCGGGTGTGCCCCAAAGAGGCCATCAGCCACATCGCCGGCGTGGTGGAAAATGGACGGATGGTCACGAAACTGCTGGTGGACGTGGATGCGGAGAAATGTGTGTTCTGCGGCATGTGCGTGGAAACGTGCCCGCTGCGGGCGATTTCGTTGACGCTCAATGCTGAACCGTACAATCCCGTCATCGAACTCGAGGCGTTCCCCAGGCTACTGCAATCCACCCAATTCAACAAAGATGCCTTCGATTTCAGCTTGAAAGACTTCGTCATCGAAAACTGCTCGGCGCAGGTCATCAGCTACGATGCCGAGAACGAGACGATGAAAGTGGATCAATCCCACTGCATCCGCTGCCGTCAGTGCGAAGTCGCCAGCCGCGGCGCTTTCGAGGTGCAGCAGCCCTGGCAAGGTACGGTGTTACTGCGCCGTGAACTGTGTGTCGAAGGCTGCTTCGCTTGCGCCGATGTTTGCCCGACACGCGCCCTGCACATCAACGACGAAGGTGAGTTAGTCCACGCAGACTACTTCTGCATCAAATGCGGCGCGTGTATGCAGATTTGCCCGGTCAAGGCGGAATGGGAAGAATACGACGTGCACTTCGATTCCCAGGGGGTGACGTATACCCGCACGCACAAACGGCTGACCAATGCCGACAAACTGCCGGTGCTCGTCGAACGCTGGCGTGTGGGCCACACCGAGGTGCAAAGCGCGGCGTGGCTGGAGGCGCTGGCAAAGCTCGCCGACGAGAAGGCCGGGCAGGTCGAAATCGACCGTAAGCGTGCCGTGCGTCGTCGAGATTTGCTCATTGCGCTGAAGGGGGGAAAATCGCGCGTGGAGGATCTCGAGTAGTCTTGGGGTGATCTCCACGACCGTGCCCCGCCCAAGCTCGTGCGGGGCACAGCAATTTCATGACGAAGCTACTGCTTTTGACGCGGGAGTGCGATGCGACTTAGCCAGTTGAGTGCGGCTGTACCGGCGGTGCTGGAAAGTGTTGGCGATGTGGCGCTGGTGGGGATAACCGACGACTCCCGGCAGGTTCGGCCGGGTTTCCTGTTCGTCGCGGTCCCCGGTGTGCATGTGGATGGGCATCGTTTTATTCCTGCTGCTCTCGAAGCTGGCGCTGTCGCCGTTGTCATCGAACAGCCGGCGGCGGCGCTGGGATTGCCGCCCGGTCTGCCCTACCGACGTGTTGCCGACGCGCGCCGGGCGTTGGGCTGGCTGCATGCCGCCTGGCGTGGCTTCCCGTCGCGTCATCTGGCGCTGATCGGCGTCACCGGTACCGACGGCAAGACGACGACGACGAACCTGCTCTATGCGATCCTGTGTGCTGCCGGACGCACGGCGGGGATGGTCAGCACCGTCAATGTGCGGATCGGCGCGCTGAGCCTGGACACCGGCTTGCATACTACTACGCCGCCTGCCGCCGATATTCAGGACTACCTTGCCCGGATGGTTGCTGCGGGAGCGACGCATGCTGTTTTGGAGACGACATCGGAGGGATTGGTGCAGCAACGTCTCGCCGGGTGTGACTTCGACGTGGCGGTTATCACCAACATCACCCATGAACATGTAAGTTCTCATGGCACGTGGGAAGCCTACCGCGAAGCGAAGGCTATGCTCTTTCGGGGTCTTCCGTCGGCAGCGCGCAAGCCGGGTCTGCCGAAAATTGCCGTGCTTAACCGCGATGATGCCGCTTCCTTTGACTACCTCTGCGCCATCCCCGTAGAACGGCAGGTGGTGTATGGCCTTGACGCTGTGAACGTAGATGTGACTGCACAGGACATCGCCTGCACCCCCCAGGGGATTCGCGCGACGTTGTGCAGTCCGTGGGGAAAGGTGGATATAGCCTCGCCGCTGGTGGGCGTGTTCAACGTCAGCAACATCCTGGCGGCAGCGTCGGCGGCGCTGGCTATGGGCATGCCGTTGGACGCTGTCGCCGCCGGGATAGCGGCGGTGTCAGGTGTGCCGGGACGGATGGAGCGCATCGACGAAGGGCAACCTTTTACCGCGATGGTGGATTTTGCCCACACCCCTAACGCTCTGCGGGCAGTGTTGTTGACGGTGCGACAGTGGCTCGCGGGGCAGGGGCGCGTCATTGTCGTGTTTGGCTCCGCCGGGCTACGCGACCGCGCGAAGCGCCGTATGATGGGTGAGGTCGCCGGCGAATTGGCCGATCTGATCGTGTTGACTGCCGAAGATCCACGCACCGAACCTCTTGACGACATTCTGGCCGAGATGGCGGAGGGGGTGATGCGTTATCCCCGTGTGGAAGGCGTGGATTTCTGGCGGGTGCCGGATCGCGGTGCCGCGCTGTTGCACGCCGTTCGGCTGGCGCAATCCAACGACATCGTCCTGGCATGTGGTAAGGGACACGAGCAAAGTATGTGCTTCGGGACGGTCGAGTATCCCTGGGATGACCGTGAGGCGCTGCGTCGGGCGCTGCACGGCGCAACGTTGGACACACTCCCGACTTCGGCTCATAGCTTTGACCACGGTATCTATTCAGGTTAGTCAACTTGGCGACTATTCCCTATACGGGGTTTGGCGCAGATTTTGGTATGCCAGGCGCTTGGGGATGACGAGACAGGCGTGTTTCTATATTGGACTTTTGACAACGTAAACTTGACTTGACTGACGTCGAGTTGAAGCAG
>DAOOGN010000081.1:0-19867 GCA_035415725.1 Anaerolineae bacterium
CTTACCATTTTACACCACTTTGCGCTACTTTAGTCAGAGCGTTGATAAGCCCTATCGATCCCCAGGGAAACGGGACATAACACTGACCTCCTATATTTTAAAAGGGAACGGAGGAAGGTTACAGGTTAGATTTTAGTTTGTAATGGTGCAACACTTTAAGAATAAGGCAATGGACTAAGTATACAAGATTTATCAAAAAATGCAAGGGGCCGCGAGGGGAGCCGCGGCTGAAAGCGAGCCGCGGGCTGAAGCCCTGCGGCTCAACGTACGAAGCCCCCCAGGGGGGCTGAGCGGCCGGCCCGCCGGGCCTGGTAGGTTCAGCCGACGGCTTTAGCCGCGGCCAGGGGGGCTGAGCAGCCAGCCCGCAGGGCCTGGTGGGCTCAGCCGACGGCTTTAGCCTCGGCCAGGGGGGCTGAGCGGCCGGCCCGTAGGGCCTGGTGGGTTCAGCCGACGGCTTTAGCCGCGGCCAGGGGGGCTGAGCGGCCGGCCCGCCGGGCCTGGTAGGTTCAGCCGACGGCTTTAGCCGCGGCCAGGGGGGCTGAGCAGCCAGCCCGCAGGGCCTGGTGGGCTCAGCCGACGGCTTTAGCCTCGGCCAGGGGGGCTGAGCGGCCGGCCCGCCGGGCCTGGTGGGTTCAGCCGACGGCTTTCGCCTCGGCTGAAGGCGTTCCTTTTTTGATTGTATGATTTGTGTATAATAGCCACACGACCCGGACGGAGGTACGGGGTGGACTGGGAAGTGCTGACGCTATGGAACTGGCTATGAATTGCCAACTGCCGAACGGTGCGGTGGCTGTGGGATGTCGAGGTGCGGCTGCCTGCGGCTTTGTGTCCCACTTGATGTAGCGATTTTTGGACCTGCACTGAAACTTAAGGGGTGGTCATGGCTGATTATTTCTACCGCTTTGTAGTCGCGTTGGGGATCGGCATTCTCATCGGTATCCAGCGCGAGTCAGCGTATGATGAGCCGGAGGGCAAGTTGTTCGCCGGCGTGCGCACCTTCTCGTTGATCAGCCTGGCCGGCTACGGCGCGGCGTTGACGGCGGAGCAACTGGCTTCGGCGCTGCCGTTTGTGGGCGTGCTGCTGGTGTTTGGCGTCCTGCTGGCACTTTCGTATCACCAAGACGTGCTTGCCGGCAAGCCGGGGATGACGACCGAGATGGCGGCGGTCGTCACGTTTGTCATCGGCGCCGTCTGCTATTGGAATTCGATCCTGCTGGCGGCGGCACTGGGAGTGACGGTGACGGTCATTTTGTCGCTCAAACCGCAATTTCGCACCCTGGCGCACACCATCACCCACGACGACATCTACGCCACACTCAAGTTTGCCGTCGTCAGCATCATCGTTCTGCCGATTTTGCCGAACCGTAACTTCGGCTTGCCGCCGTTCGATGTGTTCAACCCCTACAAAATCTGGCTGATGGTGGTCTTTATCTCTGGTGTCAGTTTTCTGGGTTATGTGATGGTCAAAGTTGCCGGGGCGCAGCATGGGATTGGACTGACGGGACTGCTCGGTGGACTGGCTTCGAGCACCGCCGTCACGATGAATTTTTCGCAGCGCAGCCGGGGCAACCCGGAGTTGGCGCGTCCCTTTGCGCTGGCTATCGTCGCCGCATGGACGGTGATGTTTGTCCGGTTGCCGCTGGTGATTTTCGCGCTTAACCGGTCGCTGGCGCTCCGGTTGGTATGGCCCATGAGCATAACCTTATTGGCCGGACTGGTCTATTGTGCATATTTGTTCTTTATTCAACCCTCGGCCGGAAAAGAGGACATGACTTTCACCAATCCTTTCGAATTGAAACCGGCACTCAGATTTGGAATCGTTTACACGGTGATTCTGCTCGTTTCCACGGCGGCGCGGGTCTACTTTGGCGATACCGGCATTTATGTTTCGAGTTTTGTCGCCGGGTTGGTGGGGGTGGATGCCATCGCGCTTTCGCTGGCCGATTTGGCGGCTTCCGCGGGCCTCGATTTGACTGTTGCCGCGCACGCTGTGATGATTGCAGCGCTTTCCAATACGCTCTTCAAAGGCGTTTTTGCGCTGGCAAGTGGATCTCTCATGCTCCGTCGTACCCTGTGGCCGGGGATGGCTTTGATGGTGGCGGCGGGCCTCATGGCTGTTTTGATGATGGGATGAGTGGATGACTTTAGGGGATGAGGAATACAGTTTGAAGAAATCAACGTTAAGAATCATCTTGCTCGGTAGTCTCTTTCTGCTGTGGGTTGCTGCTTTGTCGGCCTGCCGCCACGAAGTGAGTTTGGGGGAGGATGCCAGGCTCCTGCGTTCCACATCCACGCCGCAACCGGCGCTGTTGACCGCTACTGCCAGGGCCGTCGGGACAGCGACGCCGACCGTTAGGGTGAACACCTCCACTCCCACGCCTACTCGCGTGGCACCGGATTCCACGGTGGTCTATTACACGGTACGTTCGGGGGACACGCTATCGGCTATCGCGGCTGCTTTTGGAACGACGGTGGAAGCGTTGATGCACATCAACGCTGTGGTAGACGCCGATCGACTATCCGCCGGACAAGTCTTGCAAATTTCCCTGGAAGCACAGTACACCGGACCGGGGACGCTGTTGATTCCCGATAGCGAACTGGTGTACGGCCCGGCTTACAAGGATTTCGACATCGCCCAGGCGACGGCAGCCTTTGCGGGGCGGTTCAAGGACTACAGCGAGGACGTCGAGGGCGTGACGATGACGGCGCCTGAGATTGTTCAGTTGGTGGCCGAACGCTATAGCGTTGGCCCGCGGGTCCTACTGACGCTCTTGGAACTACGTAGCGGTTGGCTGACCGGCGTCGACCAGTCTGCAGAGCAACTGACTTATCCGCTTGGTTATGAGGATATTTCCTACCAGGATGGTCTTTTCTCTCAACTGAGCCTGGCTGCCGATGCTCTCAACACTGGATTCTACGGCTGGTGGATGGATACCCTTTGGCTGGTCCGCACGCGCGATGGCACCTATATCCAGTTTTCTACCCACTTGAACGCCGGGACGGCCGGCGTACAGCGCGCGCTTGCCCCCAGCGCCGTGGATTATGAGGGCTGGCTTGCCGATTTAAGCCGTTTTACGTCGGTCTACCGCCAGCTCTTTGGTGATCCCTTCGCGTTGGCGGTTGAGCCATTGCTGCCGGACCCAATGGAGACTCCAGAACTGGCCTTGCCGTGGTCCGCGGGGCAGGTTTGGTATTACACAGGAGGGCCGCATCCGGGCTATGGGACGCAAGGCGCATTTTCGGCGCTGGACTTTACCACCGGCGAGCGCAACATCGGCTGCGCTGTCAGCAGCCAATGGGCGACGGCGGCGGCGGATGGGCTGGTTATTCATAGTCGAGAAGGGCTGGTATTGCAAGACCTCGACGGCGACGGTTTTGCCGGCACGGGATGGGTCTTGCTCTATCTGCATCTGGCTTCCGACGGACGGGTGCAAACCGGCGCCATGCTGAAAACAGGCGACCAGATCGGGCATCCTTCCTGTGAAGGCGGCGTGTCTAACGCCGCCCATCTGCACCTAGCCCGGCGCTATAACGGCGTCTGGATGGCTGCTGATGACCCGCGCTGGCCGATGGTCCTATCGGGATGGATGCCGGCTTCTACGGGTGAGGCCTACGATGGAACGTTATCCGCCGGCGGGCAAACTCGCACGGCCTGTGAGTGCTGGGAGGCGACCATCAACGGGATTTTGCGTTAGCCCGGACATAGCTCAGGTTTTGTCTTGCGGTGAATCCAGTCTGTTCGGCCCTGATTTAGTAGCCTACTCGATGCGTAAGACTTTTGCCCCGCGAATCTGGCGCCGCTTGAGTTCGACCAGGGCCGTGTTTGCTTCCTCCAGGGCGAATTCCTGAATCTCCGGTCGAATGTGCATGGCCGCCGCCAGGGCCAAAAACTCAGACACGTCTCTGCGGCTGACGTTGGCGACGCTTTTGATCTCCTTTTCCATCCACAGGTGAACGGGATAATCCAGTTGCAGGAGCGCTTCCTTGTCTGTGGCCTCTTTGCGAATCGCATTGATGACCAATCTCCCGCCGGGCGTCAGGTGCTTCAAGGCTTCCACCATCGGCCTCCAGGCGGGCGTTGTGTCGATGGCGCAATCCAGCTTTTCCGGCGGCGCTTCTGTGGTATCCCCGGTCCACACGGCGCCGAGTTCTCTGGCAAAGGCGCGTTCTTCCGCATTTCTGGCGAAGACAAAGATTTGGACGTGCGGATAGCGGTGGCGCACCATCTTCAGGACGAGATGCGCGGAAGCTCCGAATCCCACCAGGCCGAGATGCTGTCCATCTTGAATGTTCGTCAAGCGCAGCGAGCGGTAGCCAATGGCCCCGGCGCACAGCAGCGGCGCGGCCTCGGCAGCGCTGAAGAAGGGGGGAATGCGATAGGCAAATCCTTCCGGCACGGTTATGTATTGCGCATACCCGCCGTTGACGTCTCGCCCGGTGGCTTTGAAGTCCGCGCACAGGTTCTCATGGTCGGACAAGCAGAATGTGCATGTCCCACATGCCGAGTAAATCCAGGCGACGCCAACCTGCGCGCCGATCTCGAAAGCAGTGGCGCCCGGGCCGCACGCTACCACGCGCCCCACCACCTGATGTCCGAGCACGACGGGTAAGTGTGGCGGCGGCGTGCGCCCTTCGATTTCATCCAACTCGGTGTGGCATACTCCACAGGCCGCCACCTGCACCAGAATCTCTCCTGCCGCCGGGGTGGGATCCGGTAACTCCATTAACGTCAGCGGAGTCTGGTTTTCGCTGAGATCGCAGAGCTTGGATAAGACCATGGCTTTCATACGTTAAACACCATCCTCATTTGGGTTTTTCAAGATTTTGCATGGTCGAAATAAAAAACCAGTCACGGATTTAACAGGTGCACTGCCGTCACTGAACCGGTGCAGCACAAACGGCAGCGCCTGAGTCCACCCTCACCCGCGTCAAGACGACGGTTTTGACGGGCATTTGCCCTTTCTCCCACACGATGGGCAGATGCTCGAGTTCGCCTGTCGCGTTGATGCGGTACAGGGCGAGTTGCAGGTTGTAGACGCCCGGCGCGGCGTCGGCGGCGATGGGGAGCGCGCGCGGCTCGTCGATGCGCTGCCCTACTTGCCACGCTGACGTCGGCGCTGCGCCGTCCAGGGGCCAGGCATCGGATTGGGCGGCTTTGTGCCATTGGTCGTCGATGAGTTGTACGGAGACGGTGTAGTCGCCGTCGATAGGGGCTGTGCAGTGCCAATGCAACGTCGCCTGTAGTGTTTCCCCGCATGCCACAATCACGTCGCTCAAGTCGTAGCTGGTGAGTACAATGCCCTTGCCAAACTGTACGTTCAGCGGCTGTCCGGTCTCATCGAGCCGGACGTCGCCGCAGGTCACGGCGTCGCCCGCGGGAGTGACGGCGCAGGGCGTTGCGGCTTGCACCGGTACCCGGACGCCGGTGGCGGTCTCGTACATCCCCACGGCAAACGTGAGGTTATCCGGCGCGTAGGCCAGGGCGGAGATGGGGATGTCGTAGCGTTCAATCCAGGTGTACCCCGGCTCTAGCCATGTCGTTGAGATCAACCCGCGGCCGGGGAACGTATCACGTTGCGCGATGATGCGTTCGCCGGCGCCGAGAACGTGGATGAAGAGGCTATGGTCGGTAGCCGTGGGCGCGAGCGCCGTCCATTGCAGGGTCAGATCGACAGTATCGCCGGGAGTAGTATGGCGCCGGTCGATTTTGAACCCGGTCAAACGCAGGACGTTGCCGAAGTCCACGCGCCAGGGTGGGGTGGTCAGCGCGGCGTGGGTTTCGCGGGGGGGAGTATACGCCGGTGCAATCCACAGCGGCAAGGCGACTCCACACAAAATGAACAAGAAAGCTGCGAGCATCTGGGGGAGAAAATGCGCACAGCGTAATGCGTAAGGCTTGATGCTTGATGCGTGATTTGCGACTTCTGACTTTGGACTCATGGGTAGAGCTAACGCCAGCGACCACATCGGCATGGCGGAGAAAATGAGACGGCCTTGTGACGACCAGGTGATCGTCGCCCAGCGGATCCACGAGACAAAGACGGCCACAGGCCACATCCAGGCCAATGCCCGCGCCGCGGTCTGGGCATCCCAGGCAAAAGGCCACAGAGGGGAGAGATTGAAGATTTGTTGATGGGAGATGGGGGAATTGGCTTTCGATTTTGGACTTTGGACTTTGGACTGCGAGCTGACCGCCCATACTCCAAAGCGTACAACCAGATTGAGTCCTGCGAGAATCGCAAAGGCGTTGAGGACGGTATAAATCCACGTCGGCATGGGGACGTTGAGGCCGCCGAAGTTGCCCCAATAGCCGGCGGCGAAAGCAAACCGTTCCGCCCACAGTTGCGCGAAATCCGCGGCGATATCGCGTGTGCCCAGGACGGCGTAGAAGGCGTTCAGTCCGAGCCAGTCGCCGTAGAGCCGAAAATTCCGGTAGAACCACCACCCGGAGATGGCGAAGGCAGGGATGAGGACGAGGGCGAGATTGGCGATAGGCGATTGGAGATCAGAGATTGAAAATTTACCGGCGTGTTGATTTCCTATCTCCCATTTTCCATGACCGAATTTCCAATTCTGCCACGCTTGCCACGCTATCGTTGCCACAGCGAACGGCAGCAGGGCAATCGCGCTTGACTTCGTCAAAAGTCCCAGGCCGATGACGACGCCCAATGCCAGATAGCTTTTGACGTTCGACTGTGGACTTGCGACTGTGGACTCTTGACTTTTGACTAACCGCACCATCATCAGCAACGCCAGCGAACACAGCGGCACAACCAGATTGTCGTTGTTCACCGCAGCGCTGATGAAGAGGTACATCGGCGTGAAGGCATGGATTGCAGCGGTGGTCAACGCAAGCCGGGGGTGTTCGGGGAAGAGTTCGCGGACAAGCGCCCATGTGAGGTAGACGGCCCATGTCCCCAAAAACACGGAGAAGAGGCGCACGATGTGCACTGCCAACACCGTTCCACGCCAGGGGAAGCGTTCCACGGTGGGATTGTGAACGACCAGGTTGACATTGTTGCCATCGGGGGTGGCGACACCGGCGGCGACATGGGGGTTGAGATGACGGACCTGTTCGAGGTCTCCAGTGTCAATCCAGGCGGTGAGTATGGCGGCTATCGCGTAATAGAGCGGCGGCTGGCTGGCTTCCTGTCGCCACGGCCCACTGGATACCCCCGCTTCAAGCGGCTGTACCGGCAACGTCCAGTGTTCCGCGATGTGCTGCACCAGCGGATAGTGCCATACCTCGTCGGAGGCTTCGAAGATGGGGACGATGGCGCTGTAAATCACTCCGAGCAGAGTGAAGCTGAGGAGGATAACGTACAGGGCACGCTTTTTTTCGTCTACTCGTGGGAGGTGCGTCTCCATGCGCTTCCTATGACTATGCCGATTCACCGCTACGACGCTTGATGGCCGTGTTGAAAAACTCTACGGTATGGGCCGCGATCCGTTCCCACAGGAAATCCTGGGACAACTGGGCGGCCTTTTGTTCGATTTCCGCACGCGCCTGTGGATTATCCCACAACGCCTGGATCACGCTGGCAAGGAATCCTGCATTGCCGGGCGGGACAAGGAGAATGTTAACCCCATTTTGGAGCTGCGGTGTTTCCACCTGGGGCGTCGTCGTGATAACGGCCCTGCCGTGCGTCAGGGCGGCGTGAAGCGTCCCATGACGCATACTTGCGCCATCACGATACGGCAAGGCGCACATATCCACTGCCAGAAGCGCCGCCGAGACCTCGGCGGGCATGGTGAATCCGGTACGATGCACATGGTTATTCAACCCCTTCTGCTCGATCAGCGCGTCAATCTCGTCGGCATAACGGGTGTTTGTGCTGTCGCTGGAACCGGTGCGTCCACCGATGAACAGCAAGTGCGCCGGCAGTCCGCGATCCAACAGTTGTTTCAGGGCTTCAAGCAGGGTCTCGATGCCTTTGCTGCGGTTCATAAAGCCGAAAAAGCCGATGAGCAAATCGGTGGGACCGAATCCATGCTCACGGCGCCATACCTCACGGTTGTATCCGGCGGGGGGATGGGGCGCGATGTTGCTACCGATAGGAATCAGACGCATTGGCGGCAGGACGCGCTGTTTGTCGGCAGTGATCGCATTGTAATCATTGCTGTTGGTGATGATGATGCCGTCCGCATACTGCGCCAACTGCCACACCGTCCACTGGCGCAGTCGCCCGGCTTTCGGGAACAGGTACGGCGGCAGTAAATCGTGGAAGGTTACCACTATCGGCGCGGTCAGATACCGTTTTTGCCGCCGCGGATAGAGGTTGATCCAACCGCGCATCTGATACGCCGTTGCCTGATATTGAATGTTGACGACATCAAGCGCCAACGTGTTGATCCAGTCGGTGATGCGGGGATAGGCGCTGCGGTTCCAAATACGAATATCCCGGTAGATTGTTACCCCATCTTCCTGGGCGGGTCCTGACGGCTGGGTGTTGATCCGGGTGGTCAAGATGTGAACCTCGTGTCCTGCCGTCGTCAACGCTATCCCTAGCTCGCGGGTAAAGTCGCCCACGCCGCCTTCCAGCGGGGGATATTCTCCAGTAATAAGACCTATACGCATGCTCATTTCTCCTCAAACAAATTTCGTATCTATAGGACTTACGCAAATTTCCGTTTGTAGTGACGGCTTTAGCCGTTCTTAGCTTCTAAGAGACGCCCGAAGGCGTCACTACAAATCCTCCGCCGTTTGATTCGAGCCAGGCTGGCGTAAGTCCTGTCTATTCAGGCCTGTGAAGCTGGCGAAGCAACTTATTCCCTCTACCAGGGTTGGCGCGGATTTTGGTATGCCCAGGCATTCTTGGATGACACGGATGGCACTGATTTTTTATACTTGTATCTATTCAGGTTTGTAAACCTGGCGAAGCCACTTGTTCCCTATAGCAGGTCCTGCACAGATTTTGGTATACCAGGTGCTCTTGGATGACGAGATACTCATGTTTCTATAAGCCCATCCCCCCTGCTCCCCAGGAAGGGGGATTTTTGTAAGGGGTGTGGCGGGCAGCGAAGCTGCCCGCCACACCCCCTCTTTTTTGCCCCCTTCTCCCCCGCTGGCGGGGGAGAAGGGGGTTGGGGGATGAGAGGGTCGTCAGCGCTATGCACCATCCCCCAAGTCCCGTTTGCCACCTGGCAAGGGTGGCTGAATAGTTACTTATACTTTACGTGCCAATCCGTGGCCGATTTTTTATTTTGACTCCACGAAATCCTGAAGAACCATGGTTATTGAACTGCTATTGTAACCGGTAATTCAAAAAAGTCACCTTCCCCCCCGGCGGTGAGGGCCAGCCGTGTCATCGTCGGCAGATCATAAAGCCCTGCGTGTACCGTGTATGCGCCCGGCGGCGTCTGGGCGGGGATAACGACAGGATGAACGTCGGCGACGACCTCTTCTGGAAGCCAGCAGGAGGTTGGCAGGGAGTTGCCGACCGGCATACTGTCGTTTTGGGCCTGCATGGTGCCATAGCCATCCACGAGATGCACGAAGACGGTGTAGGGCAGATCGGGACGTTCATGCGCCTGCCAGTACAGCGTGACGTTGACCGTCGCACCTGGCGTCGTCGACAGCGGCGTCACCGTATAGCCTACAAGGCGGATATTGTGCTCGAAGGTGACTTCTGTTACCTCCAGGGGCGCAGCTATGGTTGGACTTCCCGGCTGACGTGGTGTGTAGGCTGGCATACCGGTGGGGGTGACGCGCAGGAAGAGCGTCATCCACAAGTTTTGTAGCGCCATCAGGGCGACGATCTTCGCGTAGTGATGACGAGCCTTGTCTGGTCGGCGCTGCAACCCCAACACGGCTGCCACGACCATACCGGTCATCCAGAACATCCATAGCCGTCCCACCTCACCGGGGGAGACACCGGCCAAATTCACGGCGAGGAGCACACTTGAGACGACGAGTGCCGGCAGGATCACCCCCGTCGCTTGCCGCCGTAGCCACAGCTTCCAGGCGTGCAGGCTTTCGGCGACAAACCATACCCCTACCGGGACGCCGACGAATGCCAGGATGTCGTAAACGTTGTAGAAAAGCCATTGCCCGTAACTGTAATGGTCACGCAGCGCCGCCTGGATAGCGCCGGTGATGGTCAGCAGGTCCCCCAACGCCACGCCCGTGGTCAGACGAAACACGCCCCACACACTGTACCCGCCGAGGAGCAACGCCAGCCAGCCGCGCCATGCTCGCACAATGGCGCGTGGTCCGTGCTGCCAGAGATAGGCGGCGGCATAAAGGGCGACGCCCGGCGCTAACGGCGCATTGCCGAAACTGCAAAAGGAAGCCAGAGACACGCTGAGACCTGATAGAAACCACGCCAAAGGCTTATTTTCGCTGAGTCCGCGGTGCAGCGCCGCGAAGGCCGTCGCGGCGAAAAGTGGATAGAGACTGTCCCACCGTAGCGTGAACAGTGAAAGAGCCGGTATGAGGGCGAACAGAGTTGCAGCGCGCCAGCCGGCTCGTGTCCCGCCGAGGCGCTTGGCCCAGGCGTAGAGTGGAAGGACGGTCAGGCCGCTGAAGAGCGGAATGCACATCTGTCCCAGAGCGGCAGCGATATGGGCGTCGGGCTTCGAGACGAAAGCGAGATCGGCACAGTTGTACCCGCGCAGCCAATGGGCCACCGCGTGGGCTAAACCGGGGAACGCCTCGAATCCCTTGCGCCAGAGCCATAGATAGAGGATGTTGCCCGGCGGATGCGTCGTCAGGTGCTCGAAAACATCATCCATCGCCAGCATCTGGGCGGGATAGGTGCGCAGATAATCACTGAGTGCATCGATGGAAATGGCGACCTGCCAGAAGCCGTTGTGCGGGCCGATGGTCCGATAGAGATAAAATTCGATGGGATAGCGATAGTGAATGTACTTGAGCAAGATTTGCGTCAAGGGGATGCCGACGACCAGAAATCCCAGCGCCGCCATGTGCTGTCGCCGGCTCATGCCCTCCCAGCGTTTGTCCAGTACGATGCTGATCACCGCCGTCAGTGTCAGCGCGACGATAGCCGGCCACCAGCGGGGCAGGGTGCTCGGCGACGGTGGACGACCTGCCCATGTCCACTCGCCGGGTACGCCGAAGAAGGCTTCTGCCGGGCGTAAGGCGAGGATCGCCAGGTACAAGACGGTCAGCAGGATAGCCCAGGCCGTTGGAGCGCTCAGGATGTTCTGCAGTTTGTGCTTCATAAGAACCTGATTTTACAACACAACCCAGACTACAAAAGTCTCCCACTTACTGCTATAATAGGGATAGGTTTCTCAAAAAACAAGGAGATGAGGCAATGAAACGTTGGATGATAGGATGGCTCGTGGTGATGGTATTGATGTTCTCGCTGGCATGTAAGGCCATTTCGGGCGGCGGGTCTACAACGAGTTCGGGCAACTTTCAAATCAAGGTAGACAACCAATCCCCGGATGAGATTTGTTACGTGTTCATCTCCGCCAGCGAGAGCGAGGAATGGGGGGATGACCAGCTTGGCGGCGATGAAACCATCGCTGCGGGTGACAGCAAAGTATTCGAGATGACGCCCGGACAATACGATGTGCAACTCGAGACGTGTGACGAGGCGGTGATGGGAACGAGCTGGCAGATTGACGGCGCGACTACCATCACGGTAGGGTCTCGTGAGGCGGCGGTACGTTTGTGGGTGGACAACACCTCGGATACGGAACTGTGCTACATTTTCATTTCCCCTTCTTCCGGTGACGATTGGGGCGACGATTGGATGGGCGGCAAGGAAAGCATCGCCGCCGGTAGGAGACGTGTCTTCTATGTCGAGCCGGGTACTTACGATATGATGGCCCAAAATTGCGACAACGAATCGCTGGCCGAGCAATACGAAGTCGATCTGACCAGCGATACGACCTGGACTTTGTCCAATGAATAGATGACATCAGGAGAAAAACTATGCCTGCCATTCAGGTGAAACCCGGCATTTACTGGATTGGTGTCAACGATCGGATGACCGACCTTTTTGAGGGTCTTTGGCCGATCACCGACGAAGGCGTTTCTTACAACGCCTACGTGATTGACGACGAGAAAAAAGTCCTGGTGGATGCGTCGAAAGACATCAAGGGGGACGCGCTGCTCGATCAAATCGCCGCGGTCTTCGATCCGGCGCTGCTGGATTACATCGTGGTCAATCACATGGAACCGGACCACACGGGTGTGCTCCGCACGTTGCATCGCCTGGCGCCGAACGTTACCTTCCTTTGCACCACCCGCGCGGTGAAGATGTTGGAAAGCTATTACCACCTGACCGACAACATTCGCGCGGTCGAGGATGGCGAGACGCTGGACCTTGGCACGCACCAATTGCAGTTCTATCTAACGCCGATGGTGCATTGGCCGGAGACGATGGTCACTTACGAGACGACGCAGAAAGTGCTGTTCTCTTGCGACGCTTTTGGTGGTTACGGCGCGCTGCAAGGAGCGATTTTCGACGATCAATACGCGGCGCTTGAATTCTACGAGCGCGAGGCGCTGCGCTATTACGCCAACATCGTCGCGCTGTTCCCCAAACCGGTGATGAAAGCTATCGAGAAGCTGGCGGACGTTCCCATTGACGTGGTTGCGCCGTCGCACGGTTTGCTCTGGCGCAAGAATCCGCAGCGGATTATCGAACTGTACCAAAAGTGGGCCTCCTATGCGCTGGAAGGCCCCGACGTCGGGGTGACGCTCCTTTACGGAACGATGTACGGCAACACGGAGAAAATGGTGGAGGCGGTGGCGTCGGGCGTCGCCCGCGCGGGCGTGCCGGTGGATATTTTCGACGTGCGCCACATGCACATCAGCTACATTTTACCTTCTATCTACACCCGCAGTGGGGTGCTGATCGGTGCGCCGACGTATGAAGGGGCACTTTTCCCGCCCATGGCGCACGCACTGGATATGTTGTATCGCAAGCGCATTCACAACCGCCAACTGGCCTACTTCGGCAGCTTCGGCTGGAGTGGAGGAGCGCGCCGCGAGATCACCGAGTGGGCGGAAAAGCTCAAGTGGGAATTGACCGAAGCCTGGGAATATCCCGGCGGCGCGACGCGTCAGGAGTTACTCAAGGGTGAGGAGCTGGGTTACCATTTCGCCCAATCGCTCACGTAATCGGTCAAAAAGCCTATCTCCCCTTCCCCCCAGGAAGGGGGATTTTTATAGGGAGTGTCGCCACACCCCCTATTTTTCCACGCAAAGTTCCAGAGAACCCCAACCTGGAAGTGGAAAAAAACGCCCGCTACGCAATCCGGCGTATAGCCTCAGGGAGCGCATGGACTACATCACTGGCGGCTAATCCCGCTGCGCCGAGGCGTTCCCTGACGATTTCCCCCGCCAGTCCGTGCAGATAAGCGCCCACGACGGCGGCCTGGAAAGCATCAAGACCCTGGGCGCGCAGTGCTGTCACCGTTCCCGCCAAGACGTCGCCGGTGCCGGCGGAGCCTAGTGCCGGATTGGCAAACGGCAACAGCATAGCCTTTCCCTCCGGCGCGGCGATGATGGTAAATGCCCCCTTGAGCACCACGATGTGGCCCCACGCGGCGGCGGATTCTTGGGCCACGCGCAGACGGTCGGATTGAACCTCCGCCGTCGTTTTTTGCGTCAGACGCGCCATCTCGCCGGGATGGGGCGTGAGAATCGTGTTCGGCGGCAGAAGGCGTGGCCAGTCCGGAATTTCGCTGAGGATGTTCAACCCATCCGCGTCCACGATCAGCGGGGGGAGGGATGGTGCCCGTTCCTCATCAGGTTGTGTCACGCTGGGCGCAAAACCTGTTTTGCGTTTTCCTGCGTCCAATCCCAGGAGTTTCCGCACGAAGGCCGTGGTTTCCGGCGTGTGGCTCAACCCCGGCCCGATGAGGAGGGCCGAGTAAGAGGACATTTTTTCCATCAGGATGGCTGCCGCGTGCATATCCACCACACCGAGCGTGTGCGGCAGTAAAAGGTATGTCGCTTCGGGCACAGCCGGGACAATGGCCGGATGCAGAACATTCGGTACCGCGAGCGTGACCAGGCCGACGCCGGCCCGCACCGCCGCCGCCGCGGCGAGAACGGCGGCCCCCGTGTAATTCACCGAACCGGCGGCGATCAAGGCTTTCCCGAAAGTGCCCTTGTGTGCATCCAGAGGACGCGCGGGCAGCCACTGTTGCATTTGGAGAGGGGTCGCCACCTCCGGCCCGGCGCCGGGAAATTCAATGCCTTTGGGAATCCCGATGTCGGCGACCAGCAATTCGCCCACATAAGCGGCACCGGGAAAGCGAAAGTGTCCCCATTTGGGCGCGCCGAAGGTAACCGTTACATGGGCTTTGAGGGCCAGGGGATCGATGGCGCCGGTTTCAAAATCCAGCCCCGACGGTCCATCCACGGCGACGATCAGCGGGTGCGGCGATGTGGATTTGGGGGCGCGATTGAGAGAGAGCAACGGTTCGACGGCGGTCTGCGCCAGGGCGGCTTTCACATTTTGCAGCACGGAAGCGACCACGCCGCGCAACGGGGGTGCGGCGCCGATGCCGAGCAAGCTGTCAATGATGACACACGCCTGGGCTGTCAGACGACGCAGGGTGTCGTATGGGGCATCTTCCTGCGCCGTGACGCTGGCGACGCCGCTGGTCTGCGCCTGTCGCAAGACGGCGTCTTGTTCGGGATCGCGTGGACTTGTGAGGTAGGCGGTGACGTTGGCCCCGGCCTCTTGCAGGATGCGCGCCGCGACTAAACCGTCTCCGCCGTTGTTGCCCGGCCCCACCAGAACCAGGATACGGCGTTCCTTCACCGCCATTTGATGTAAAACCGCCAACGCGACACCTCTACCGGCCAGTTCCATCATACGGGCGTAGCTCTGCCCGGCCATATCGGCCGTCGACTCCAGCGCCCGCATTTCAGATAAGGATAGGATGCGCATGGTTCCTCCCGCTGGGTCGCTCAATCTTCTATGAGCGCCGCCCACGCCCCGTGAATCCCTTCTTCGGTCACGCCGTAATAGACGCGCTGCTCGGCGTCGGTCTTTTGGACCAGGTCGTAGCGCATCTGGGCGTTGTACTCGCGCTGCTTCCAGATGCCGATGTTGCCCATCCAGCGGACCTGATGCGGCTTCACCGGATTGTTTTCCGCTTCGTCGATGGCATAACGCCAGAGGCGCCGCGCCGAGTTGCGGGTGACGTTGTTGACAACGCTGCCGTTGCGCAGGTCGCGCATGGTGTAATAGCGGACGTTATTTCGCGTTTCGACGGCGGCAATTTCGACGCCGGTGCGCGGCGGCTCGATGAGCGCCTGCCCCGGTTCGAGCAGCACGTTGGCCGTTTCCATGCCGGGGCCAGACGCGGGTGGAGTCGGCGTTGCCGGACTCTCGCCCAGGCTGCGTTTCACCAGTTCCACAATCTCGTCTCGCACGGCCGGGGTCGTTTCGGCTTCACTGCGGATGTAGATTTCACTCTCGTCCAGGGTATAAGGTGGATTGTCGCCTCGTGGCACCACCAGACGCACGACTTTGACGTTTTGCGTTTCCTGAATATCGATGTTGACCGGCAGGGTGGGGGTGAGGCGCGTTTCGATTTCCGTTTTGAGGGCATGGATCACCCGCGTGGGCGAATTTCCCAAGCCCGACGGTGGAACCTGCGCGTCGGTGGAGACGCCGATGTAGAGCGTGCCCCCGTTGGTGTTGGCGAAAGCGCAGACGTCGGCGACGATGGCATCCAGGAACCCGCCGCGCCGGCTGAACCGGTCATGGAAATCCTGGACGATGTTGGGGCCTTCTTTGCGTGCGGCCTGGATGTAGTCGAAGGGATGCGCTTCCGCGCGATAAGGACGGGTGCGGGCAAAGTCGTCGCCGGCAAAGACGACGTGCAGTGCGGCAAAGGATAATTCGTCCAACAGAATTTCGGTGATGCGGTCGCCAATGCCGATATTGCGCGCATTGTTCGGGTCGCGCGTCAAACGATGGGTGTCCGAACCCTGGATGCAACGCATGCGGCGGGGATATTCGGGCTTGGAGCCGTCGAAAAAGCGCGCCGTCGTTTTCTTGTCGGTTTTTTCCAGGTCGGTGACTTCGAGGGCATGCAGATGGGGGTCTTGGGTGAAGGCGATGCGCGTTTGTCCGCCAAAGCGGATCCCCTGCAAGGCGACGCCGTGGGCAGAGTTCGCGTGGGCGGCGATCACCAGGCCGCCGGCCTCGTTGATCATCTGGTAGGCGGTCAGCACATCGACGGTGGCGCCCACTTCGGTTGCCCCATTGTCCAGTTTGTCGGGAGGAACGTTCATTTGCCGCAGCAAGAATTCCAGGTCACGGACGGGTGTTTCGTCCGAGAAGATGCCCAGGATGTGAAATCCGAATGTAGCGGTGAACTCAAAACCGGTCAGTAGCAGGAGTTTTTCTTGCAGGCGACGATATTCCTGAAGCCTTTTTTCTTCTTCAGGCTTCAGACGATTCAGACGTTTCAGCAACTCAAGATCGTCGATTTCACCGAGCATCTGTTTGTAACCGGCGACGGTGTTATGATCGGTGAACGCAATAATGTCCACTCCGCGTCGTTCGGCTTCTTGTAAAATGTCCAGGTAGGTGATACTCTTCTGTTGGTGGTCTGCGGATGCCGGGGTGTGAATGTGCAAATCCATCTTGTACCATTGTGCGGTGGGTTGGGTCTTTTGCTTGTGTTTTTTTCGGGTCATAGGTTTTATTTTCTCTACTTTAGGGAATAAGTGGGCGCTCGGGTGAAAGCTCTTGCGCCGGTGGTTCGCTCAGCGTGCGTATACGCTCGAGCAATTCGGCGGGATGGAACGGCTTGAGAATGAAATCTGCCGCTCCGTTCTGTTTACATTCGTCCGCGTGATCCATTCCGGAGGTGACAATGACCGGAATCTGTTTCAAGAGCGCATCGCTTTTTAACTCCCGCAGGGCGCCCATGGAATTGCCACCGGCCAGATGGTAATCCATGAGAATCAACGCCAATGGATGCTCCCGTGCTGCCGGGACGATATCTTTGGGGCGGCTGGCGGTCACGACTTCATTGCCTTCTAACTCCATCAAGGTTTTAAGCAATCCGAGCATAACTTTATCATCGTCAGCAACGAGTATTCTTGACATATTCAACTCCTATGTCACCATGAGTCACTGGACCAGGGGGCGGTTGGTCACGAGCCATTCGTTCCGTCTGCGCCGGTCCTGCCTTTCCTTGCAGAGCATTGTACCACAGATTGATATATTGTATCTATTCAGGCTAGTAACCCTGACGAAGCCACTTATTCCCTATGCCAGGTTTGGCGTAGACTTTGGTATGCCAGGTGCTTCTGTATGACAAGATATTCGTGTGTCTATCAGCCCATTCCCCCTGCCCCCCTTCTTCCCCGCTGGCGGGGGAGAAGGGAGTTGGGGGATGAGAGGGTCATCACCTGCCGCAGGGGTAATCTATTATGTGCTCTCCCCAAAGTCCCGTTCGCCACCTGGCAAGGGTGGCTGAATAGTTACATATTTAGTATAATAGACATTGACTTATGCTTTGTGCGCCTTGTCATCCTGGAACCGGATCAGGAAATACGATGGTAGTGCTTTTTTCTATTCATTTTCAGTTCTTATCAAGGAGTAAAAACTATGGAACGCTTTGTCGTGGTGACGGATAGTACGGCGAATTTGCCGCCGGAGTTAGTCGCGGAGTATGATGTGTCGGTCATCCCGTTAACGGTGCACTGGGGAGAAGAGACATATCTAGAAGGCGTCACGTTGGACGGGCCGACGTTCTACCAATGGCTTCAGGAGCGCGAGACCTTACCGACGACGTCACAGCCATCCCCTGGGGCGTTTATCGAGTTTTTCCAACAGGTTGCAGAGAAATATGCCACCCCGAACATCTTGGGGATTTTTATCTCCACCGAGATGAGCGGAACGTTGGCTTCGGCGACGCAGGCGAAGGCCGAACTTCCCGACCTGCACATCGAGTTGGTGGATTCACGTTCGGTGTCGATGGGACTGGGGATGCAGGTGTTGATCGCGGCACGGGCCGCACACGCGGGGCAGTCGTTGGAAGCCGCTGTGGAACATGCGTTGCACATGCGCGACGAGGTGCAGGTTATATTTGCGGTGGACACCCTGGAATATCTGCGCCGCGGCGGGCGTATCGGCGGGGCGGCGTGCTTTTTGGGCACGACGCTCAATCTCAAGCCTGTACTTCATATCCAGGATGGGCAAGTGATGCCGTTGGAGAAAGTGCGTATGCGGCGCAAGTCCTTACAGCGGGTGGTCGAGATTATCGCCGAGCGTCTCCAGGGGCGTCGGGCGAGGGAAATGGCTATCGTTTATGCGCAGGCGGAGGATGATGTTGCCCTCGTGAAAGGGTGGCTCATGGAGCGTTTTAACCCTGATGCGCTGTACACAGCGTTGCTGACGCCCGTCGTCGGCACCCATGCCGGGCCGGGAGCGCTGGCGGTGGTTTTCTATGCGGAAGAGTAGCTGAAGCGGTTTTGAGAGCGGGGTCCGGGATGACAAGGCATTTTCAAGTGAGGGAGACAAGCCCATGCGCATGATCGAATTGATTGAGAAGAAGCGCGATGGCGAGGCGCTGACAACAGAAGAGATTCAGTTTTTCGTGGAGGGTTATACCGCCGGAACGATCCCTGATTACCAGGCCGCGGCGTTGCTGATGGCGATCATGTTGCGGGGGATGGACAACCGCGAAACCGCCGCTCTGACGCTGGCCATGGCCTATTCTGGCGCGGTGTTGGACTTGAAGGACGTGGCGCCCCTGGTGGTGGACAAGCACTCGACGGGCGGCGTCGGCGACAAAGTCAGCCTGGTGGTTGCGCCGGCCGTCGCAGCCTGCGGTCTGCCGGTGGGGAAAATGTCCGGACGTGCCTTGGGATTTTCCGGCGGCACATTGGACAAGTTGGAGTCTGTACCGGGGTATCGTGCGGATCTGAGTGTGGCGGAGTTCAAGGCGCAACTCAAGCAGATCGGCATTGTGCTTACCGGACAATCGGCCGATCTGGCGCCTGCCGATGGCAAGATTTATGCTCTGCGCGACGTCACCGGCACGGTTCCCAGTATTCCGTTGATCACCAGTTCGATCATGAGCAAAAAAATCGCTGCCGGCACCGATGCTATTGTTCTAGACGTCAAAGTCGGCAGTGGGGCGTTTATGAAATCCCTGGAAGAGGCGCGGGCATTGGCCGAGGGCATGGTACGCATCGGCCGCACCGTAGGCCGCCAGGTCACGGCGTTGATTTCCGATATGAACCAACCTTTGGGGTACGCGGTGGGCAATAGCCTGGAAGTGTGCGAAGCTATTGACACATTGCACGGTCAAGGTCCGGCGGATTTCCGTGCGCATTGTCTGGAGGTTGCCGGTGAGATGCTATGTCTGGGCAGAAAGGCCGACACGGTCGCGGCGGGCGTTCAACTGGCGACCGAGGCCATCGCCACAGGCCGGGCGTGGGAGAAGTTTCGGCAGTTGATCAGCGCTCAAGGGGGGGATGTGCGTTATGTCGATGATCCCGCCCGTTTCCCCACAGCGGCGCTGATCGAATCTGTTCCTTCCCCCAAGAGTGGCTATCTGGCCATGGTGCGCGCCGACGAAATCGGGATGGCGGTGTTGGGGTTGGGAGGAGGCCGTGAGGAAAAAGGCGCTCCTCTTGATTATCAGGTCGGTATCGTTTTGCATTGTAAAGTCGGTGACAAAGTCGAGGTCGGCGAACCGCTCTTTACCGTCCACGCTAACGATGCCGGCAGACGTGATGAAGCGGTGCGCCGCACCTTGCGCGCCCTGACTTTCACGCCTGATCCGGTTGAACCGCTGCCTTTGTTCTATGCCCGAATCGCTTAGAGTCGTAACGGTCGTTAAAGGAACGTAACTATCTCGACAATGTTAGATTAGGTTTGAGATCGCTGAGTGCGTTGGGCTT
>DAOOGN010000082.1:0-19512 GCA_035415725.1 Anaerolineae bacterium
GCCGGTGACGCTCCCCGCGACATACGTGGTCCCCGCAGGGATGGTGTCGGTGAGGACGATGGTGAGCGGATCGTTGCCGTTGTTGACGAGGGTGAGGGTGTAGGTGACGGTGTCCCCGGGTAGCACGTTCTCATCCGGATCGGCGGTCTTGGTCAGCGCCAACACGACGGGCTGTTCGGCGACGGTCGTCTGCAACACGGCCGCACCCTCCTGCCCATCCGCGCCCTGCGACTCGGCGGTGATGGTAACGGTGTCGGAGTAGCCGGTGTGCGCGTCAACGGGGATGTCCACGCTAACAGTGAAGGTAGCCGTACCACTGGCCGCCACCGTCACCGTCGCCGGAACGTTGGTCGTCCAGACGTTGTCCGTGGCCGTGATGTCGAAGGTGACAGCCGTAGCGATGGAGTTGGTCACGGTCATCACGTAGGTGACTGTCTCACCGGGGTTGCCGGCCTTCGCGTCCGTGACCGGTGTCAGGACCGTGCCTTGAGCCACCACTGTCATGCGGATCGGGCGGACGAACAACTGTCCGGCCTCCGTATCGTTGTGGACGATCTCCATGCTGGAGTTGTAGACTCCCACATCCAGCCCGGTGGCGTCGAAGACGACGTTCACGGGTTGAGCGCTGTCGGGCGCCACAGAGCCAGTCTTGGGATCAACGGTCAGCCAGAGGCCGGTGGCGAGGACATTGTCGTACGTCAACAGCCCCGCGCCGTCGTTGTTGAGCGACAGCGTGCGGGTGAGCTGCTGGCCCTGGACGACTACCACGTCGAAGGACTGATCGTAGGTCACACTGACGCACGGCGCATCCAGACGCAGGTCCACATTGCGTGACTGCATCGTCGGCTGTACCACGCCCACGAGGGTGACGGGAACGTACCCCGCCGCGGAAGCGGTCAGCGTGTAAGGCCCGACGGGTAGCCATGTCGCGTAAGCGCCGTCAGCGTCGGTGGTGAGAACCACGTTCTTACCATCGCTGGTGGTTATAGCGACTTGCGCCCCGGCGAGCGTCTCACTGACGGCATCGCAGTGCGACCAACCGCTGACGACGCCGGCGAGTCGGCCCATCGTCGTCGGCTGCTCTACCGTCATCGTCACCGGGATGACCTGGAACGGATTGACGGGATCATTGCTGGTGATCCGCAGTTCAGCCAGATAGTCACCCGGCGCGGCAACCTCAAGCACAGAAGCGTCGAACGTGACGGCGATGGTCGCATCGTCGTGCGCAGCGAGGCTGCCCTCCGTCACATCCGTCGCCAGCCACGGCACCTGCGTGGACTGGCAGTCGAGCCACTCGCCGGGGTAGGCGAAGCAGATCGCCAGTTCGTCCGCCAGCGTCGGGCCGTAGTTGAGGCCGATGAGGCCGAGCTGGGCTTCGATACCGGTCGTCGCATCGGGAGCATCCACTGTCGCGTACTGCAGCAGGATACTGCCGGTGCGGAAGAGGATGACTTCCCAGGTCCCCGCCGGGTTATTATCGGCATGGACGAAGTTGTCGTACTGCACGATGAAGCAGGCATCCACGGTGTCAAGATATGGGTTGTACGGGCACTGCGCGAAGCTCTCGACGTAGGCCATCCCCCCGACACCGGGTTTGAGATCATCCCAGGCCGCGGCGATGAGGTTGTTGGGCAGCGTCGGATCGGGCAGGGCAGGGTCGGGGCTGAGGTCGGTCGAGCCGGCGCCGAAGGAGAGGAAGCCGTTGCTGCTGACGAAGACGGAGTTGTAGACGTTGGGATCGACCGCGCTATTGCCGTAGAACTTGAAGTCGAAGCCGATCGGCACTTCCGCGTAGTCGTTATCGCCCAGCGCAATCGGCGTACCGATGCCGGAGATGTCCACGAAGTCGTAGACCGGGCTGATACCAAAGTCGTTGGAGTCGGCGAAGCGGTAGCCGAAGGCATCCGGGCCGCCAGTCGCCAACGGGCCGAGCGGGTTGAAGCCCAGACTCCACTCGTTGAGCAAGAACGTACCGGTGACGGCGCCCATGTTCGCCAGGTTGAGGCTCACCGTTTCGGTGGTTCCCATCGACACGGAGAGGGCCAACGCATCCGGATCAGTCACGATACACGGTTGCAACCAGATGAGGTTAGCGTTCAGCGTGGTCACGGTGCCGCTGACGATTTCGACACCGGTGAAGACCTGCGCCTCGTAACCGGCCTCGTAGGAGACGGTGACGGTGAGCGGGCTGTACATCTCATCCATCCAGATACCGTACAGGCCATCGGCGTCGGTTTCGACGGTCCAGGTGATGGGAGTTACGGCGCTTTCGACGAACACCACCGCGCCTTCCAGCGGCGCCGTCATCACATTGCAGTAACCAAGACCCTGCACCAGGCCCTCGAGCTTGCCCCAGGTGGCGGGCGGTTCGACGGTCATCGTGACGGGGACCTCGACTTCAACGTCCGCGCCCTCGAAGGTCAGCGTGGCGTAGTAGTCGCCGGGCTGCGCCACTTCGGGCACGCTCGCGTCGAAGGTGAGGGTGATGGGTTCGGTCGCATCGGGCGCAACCGTGCCGGAGGTCGGGTCTTCGTCCAACCACGGGACGCCGCCGCCACCAGCCGCCAGCCAGGGTACCGCTACCCCAAGGATCGCGTCCTGGAGTCCACCCGAGTACTGGAAGTCCCAGGCCAGATAGATGGCCTTGTAGTCCAGCCGCTGCACCTTGACGCCCGCGCAGTTAGGGCTCGGCGCGTCGAAGATACAGGTCCCTTCAGCGCCCACGGTGAAGTCATCGGGATACGGGTCGGCGCTGATGTCGGGGTTGATGCCGGTCATGATGTCCAGGCCGGTCAACTGTCCGTCAGAGCCACCGTCGCTCACGTAGGTGGACTGCAGATAGGTCTGGTAGAAAGCGGTGCTGCCATTGCCATACCCAAAGTCGTTGTCGGCGATCAGGAACGAGCCGCCGGCATCCAGGTAGGCCATTGCCTTGGCCCAACTGTCGCCGGAATAGCCACCGGCGTAGAGGACGGCCTTGTATTCCAGCAGATCGGCCACCGCCATCGCCTGGAAGACGTCCCGGCTGACCTGCAGGTAGGTGTAGCCGAGGTTGGTCAGCGCCGTCTCCATGGCCGGCGCTGCGGTCGTGTCATACGCAACGACCAGCACATCCTCGCCGGCGCTGGGGGCCATGATCTGGAAGCCGCCATCGGCCTCCTCGACGCTCCAGCTCAGCGCCGCCGCGCCCGTGTTGACCACGGTGATCGGCGTCGTCGCGGTCACGCCCAGCGCCACGGTGACGTGCGCTTCAGCTGGCGTCACGCCCGCGAAGCACGGCGCTAAGGGCCGCAGGGTGAAGTCCTGTACCGTCGTCGTGCCGGAGATGATGTGAACGCCGGTCACGACCCCGGTCACATAGCCAGCCGCCTCCACCGTGAGGGTGACGGGGCTGTGCGCCTCGTCCAGCCAGAGGAGGTAGCCGCCAGCAGCATCGGTGGTGAGCGTCCACGTCTGCGTGGCGCTGGCGATCGTGACGTCCGCGCCGGCCAACGGCTCGGCGGTCGCCGGATCGTCGCACGGGCCGAGGCC
Source organism: Anaerolineae bacterium (assembly GCA_035415725.1). Lineage (GTDB taxonomy): Bacteria > Chloroflexota > Anaerolineae > B4-G1 > SLSP01 > DSWT01. The sequence continues at coordinate 3,532 of DAOOGN010000082.1, forward strand.
GGTGACGGTGCCAGTGATCCGACCGTAGGTAGCGGGCAAGGTGACGTGCATGGTGACGGGGATGCTGAATCCGTCCCACACAGGATCGCTGTTGTTGACGGTCAGCAGGCCAGCATAGGTGCCGGGCTGCGTCACTTCAGGCACGCCCGCGTCGAAGATGATGTCGGCCGTTCCGGCGGTCATAGCCGGCACCGCGCCCGATTCTGGATCCTCGAAGAGCCAGGGGATCGGCTTTGCGCCCGGAATCTGGATGGCGCCCTCGAACTCGCCTTGAGGCGCGCTCACCGCCAGCGGCGTTACGGCGCCGGTGGTCAGATTCACCGTGCCGAAGACGTTCGCGCCGCCGCCCTGGTACAGGAAGATGTAGAGGGTGCCATCGTCATTGTCGAAGTCCATGCCCTGGGCGTAGTTCGCCGCGTAGCCGGTCGGCCCGATCAGCGTGGCCGCGCCGGTCGCCGGGTTGATCTGATAGATCGAATCGGTGCCGATGTCGTGGCCGTACATCTCGCCGGCCGGGTTCATCGCGATATCGATCATCAGGGAGGTGCCAAACGGCCCGACCAACGTGCTTGCGCCCGTCGCCGGATCGATGGTGTAGAGGTCCGTTGCGGTAGAAGCGTAGAACGTTCCCGCAACCGGGTCAATCGTCAACCCGGTCCAGTTAGCAGCGCCGCCGCCCGGAGGACACGGCACCAACGAGGTGAACGCGCCGGTCGTCAGATCAAGCGTACCCAACTGATCGGTGTTGTCGTTCAGCGCGTAGAGCGTCGTCGCGGTAGGATCAAAGTCCACTCCATAGTAGCTGGCGCTAAGAGCCCCCACAACAGTTTGCCCCGTGAAGTTGTTCAACGGGAAAGTTACGACCGTATCGGTGTTGTACATCTCCAAAGCATACCCTATATCGCTGGGCGACATAGGCATATTGAAAACGTTCGACTCCGGTACGAAGTCGTAGCACGCCTTAGCTTCAGCGGGTTCTGCCAACGTGGAATCCACGTAGACCGCGCATTCGCCCGCGAGCTTTTCCGCATTCCACGTTAGCGTAGATGCCTGGACAGCTTGCTGCACCGCCATCATCAACATCGGCATAAAGCCGCCGTCCGCCTCCGAGAAGGCGAAGTTAAGCGCACCCGCCCCCGCGTTGGTCATCGTCAGCGGCAGGGTGGTGCTCACTCCCATCGCCACGGTGACTTCCATGGAGGACGGCGTGATGCTGGTCACGCACGGACCAAGCCAGGTCAGGCTGAAGTCCTGCGTCACCGCACTAGCGGCCGGCACGATCACCACCGCCGCGTCGCCGACGTGATCGGCAGCCGCGACGGTAACGGTGTAAGTCCCGGTCGAGAGCCAGTAGCTGTAGGTGCCGCTGATGTCGGTCGTCAGCGTGACGGACGTGCCATTCATGATGACAACCGTGGCGCCTTCCAGCGGGGCGGGATTCGCGTCGCAGCGGCCCAGGCTGGTGACGGTCCCCCGCAGCTCACCCCACGTTGCAGGCGGCGTGACGGTCATTGTCACCGGCACGCGCGCCGGGGCGAAGGGATCGTCGCTGTGGACCCACAGGTTGGCGAGGTAGTCGCCGGGCTGATCGATCCCCGCTACGGAGGCGTCGAAGTCCACAGCCACGACCTGTTCACCGGTATCGGCGACGAGGGCGCCGGAAGCGGGGGCCTCGGCCAGCCAGGTGACCGGATCCACATCCGCGATTTGGACATCGTCCACCTGCCAGTACCAGTCCCAACCGGGGGCCACGTAGTGGAAGCGGATGATGACGCTGGGTTGTCCGGCGTACGCAGCGAGATCAAGCTGCACCCGGCGCGGGCCGCGCATACTGACACCGTCATAGTGAAGCAGGTTAGTCCATGTCGTGCCACCGTCGGTGCTGACGTCCACATAAGCATCGTCACCCAGATCGCGGTAGTCGCTCTGGAAGCTCAGCACAGGGGCCGCAGCAGCGGAGAGATCGAGAGCTGGCGTCCGCAGTTCGGCGTCCATCGCGTCGCCGCACCAATCCGAGTTGGCATCGGCAAACAGACCGGCGCCGCCAGTTTGGTTCGTGTAGCCGGTCGTCACGGAGCTTTCCCAGTCGCAGGAACCGATGTTCTCCACGCGCGTCCAGCCGGCCGGCGGGAATGCGCCCTCGAACGCCTCTGTAAAGAGCGTGACCACGCCGGGGTCCGTCACGGTGAGATCGCCGAGGTTCTCCTCGGTCAGACTCCAGTCCGTGTCTACCGCGCCGGCGTTGGTGAGGGTCAGGACCTCGGTCGCGGTCGCGCCGAGTTCCAGCGTGGTGTGCAGGGCCAACGGATCGGCCGCCACGCACGGGACGAGCCAGTGCAGGTTGAAGTCCTGCGTGGTGGTCATTTGACCTGTTACCGCCACAGTCGCCTCGCCCTTCTCGTGCTCAGGGTAGGAAACGGTGATGGTGACCGGGCTGTACATCTCGTCCAGCCAGACCTGGTAGGTGCCACTGATGTCCGTCGTGACCGTCCAGGTCATGCCGCCGCTGCCCTCAATGAGCACATCCGCGCCGGCCAGCGGCGCCGGGTCGGCGTCGCAGTAGCCCAGGCCGGTGACGGTGCCCCGCAGCTTGCCCCAGGTGTCGGGCGGCAGGACGGTCATCGTGACCGGAACGACGATCTTGTTGTTAACCGGATCGTTGCTGTGGACGAAGAGGGTGCCGAAGTACGCGCCGGGCTGCGTGACCTGGGTGATGGCGCTGGAGGCATCGAAGGTGAGATCCACGACGAAGGTGTCGTCAGCGTCAACAGCGCCGGAGACAGGGTTCTCAGAAAGCCAGGGGATGTCGCCGCCGGCACCGCCAGTGGCGCGGATGAGTTGAATGGCCATCTCGGTAGCCGTATCGATGTTCCAGGAACTGCCAGGCGCTTGCGTAGCCCAGGCGCTTCCCGTCAGGCCATTTCCAACCGTGTCAGCATCACCCGTTTCCCAGAAGAAGTCGTCCGTACCGGAGCCGGTATCATTGTAGATTTCGACCCAGTACGTACCTGGCTCCAGAGTCACAGGATTCGCCAAAGTCAGCGTGTGCATCCATTCGTGCACTCCGAAGAGCACCACGCCGGTCTGCACGCGTTCATAGGGCACATCCGTCTCAGTGGAGAGCGCGGTACCAGGAGACCCACTCGCATCGGCGTGGAAGATGACCGTGAGGTGATCAGGGTCAATCGGCGTGTCGCCCGGGTGGTATCCTGACCAGAGGACAATCTGGCCTATGGTTTCCTCGGTCTCCAGCGAGAAGTTCTCGGCGACCACTTGCACGCCACTGCCACATGCGTCACAGCCGGCATCAGAGAATATGCCATTGTCCTGGTTGGGCGCTTGATCGAGCAGGATGTCCTCTTCAGAGAAGTGCGGCGATACCACACTCCCGGCCAAAGTGACATTACTCTCGCCAAACTGCAACAGACTGACAGCAGTTCCACCGGTTGCCGCAACCGTAGGCGCCAACAACTGTGGAAGCAAGGGGTTCACGCCGCCGTTAGTCTCAGCCAGGTCGAAGGGCGTATCTCCCGCCCCCGCGTTCGTCAGCGTGAACGGCACGGTCGTGCTCATGCCCAACGTCACCGTGACGTCGAACATATCAGGATCCACCGAGAGGCACGGCATCGCCCAGCGCAGCGCCGCATCTACCACCGTCGTCGCGCCCGCCGTCACCACGACATCCGTGAAGACCTTCGTGATGTGTTCGGGGTAAGCCACGGTGATCGTGACCGGGCTGTGCGCTTCGTCCAGCCAAAGCTGGTATGCGCCGTTCTCATCGGTCAGCAGCGACCACTCAACCAGGCCGGTGCCGGAAGTGAGGGTCACCGCCGCCCCCGCCAGGAGGGTAGGGGTAGCCACGTCGCAGTAGCCCAGGCCCGTGACGACGCCGGCCACCTTGCCCCAGGTGTCCGGGGCTGTGACGGTCAGCGTGACCGGGACGTTGGGCACCTCGTTCACGGCGTTGTGGTTCACCTTCAACTGCCCGTAGTACGTGCCGGGCTGCATCGTTTCGGGCACGCCGGCGTCGAAGCCCAGGTCAACTACGGCGGCGGTATCCGCCGCGAGCGTGCCTGAGATCGGCGTCTCGGTCAGCCAGGGGATGCCGCCGGCTCCGCCCGTCATCCCGGTGACATTCATCACGATATGCATCTCTGGGAAACCGATATCGGCAACATCCGTCGGCTCGGTAGCGCCACAGTCGGCTGCGGCCAGATAAGAAGGCGCAGTCTGACCCAGGTTGTTGGACCCCACAAACAGAAGGTTGCCGCCCGTATTACCGTCCGGGGTGAAGAATTCGACGACGAGTGTCGAGCCAGCGGGTGCGACACCCGTAACCGGAATGGCAAAGTGGGTTAATTCCTGGTCAGATATTTCCACAGCGGCCTGACCGATCAACGTCATGTTCTCCCACAGCAGATCGCCGTCCAACGTGTACAGACGCACTTCGACCGGCTGAACGCCGCTGCCGCCAGACGCCATCTCAATCCCCATATCGACCTCAACGATTGAGAAATCGCTCGTGATGCCGAAGTCCGACAGCGTGAAAGTACGCAGATAGCTGTTGTCGGTATGGGCAGATCCATTGTTGCAGGCGACCGAGTTACCGGATATGATCTCCTGTGACACCGAATGGGTGAGGGTTTCCATGCCATCGGGAGCTTCCGGCATCGGATAAGATGCCGAAGGCACGGAGGCCGGTTGGGGGTTCGCCGTAAACGCGTTATCACCGATAACGTCGCCGATGGTTACTCTCGACAGATGTACCCGGCTGAGAGGAGTAAACCCACCTGGTTTCTCCACCAGCTCGAACTCCGCCGTCCCCGCGCCGGTATTGCTCAGGGTCAGCAGTTCGACGGTGTTGTCGCCCATGGGCAGCGTCACGTCGAAGTCAGTCGGGTCGTAGCTGAGGCACGGTAGCAGGATGCGCAAGTCGAAGTCCACCACCGTAGTCTGACCCTGCTGCACGACCACGCCACTGGTTTCGCCGAAGTAGTCAGGTGCGGTCACTGTGATCGTCAGCGGACTGTGCGCCTGATCGATCCACAGCGTATACACGCCGTTCTCGTCGGTCGTGACCATCCAGGTCTGGCCGGTCGTCGCGCTTTCGACGAACACTTCAGCTTCCTCGAGCGGGGCCGGGTCGCCGTCGCAGACGCCCAGGCCGGTGACGGTTCCCGTCAGCTTGCCCCAGGATTGCGGGGACGTGACGGTCATCGTGACCGGGACTACTACCGCATCATAGGGAGTATCGGCATCAACCTTAATCTGAGCATAGTAGTTACCCGGTTGCTCCACGTAGGCAGCATCAAAGCTGACCACGATGTCCTGAGCGCCAGAAGGAGCGAGTGTCCCTGTGGTGGGAGACTCAGAGAGCCAGGGGACATCCCCGGCGCCAGGGTTGAGCACGTAGTCGATGGCATTGGTCCACCATTCGGCGGCGTCGAAGATGGAATCGCCATCCAGATCGCCGTCGTTGAGGTTATCGGTCAACCCCTTGTAGATGGTCTTGCCATCCTCGCGTAGAATCACGCCGGCCTCACCGTCCGCGGGGGAGGTCGTAAAGCCCCCCAATCCCGTGTCCGGGTCGCCGAGCAAGGTCATGCTTGCGCCATAGGCTGTATAGCCTAAATCGGTCAGGTCCGTGAATTCAGGAACGTCGTCAAACAACGGATGTCCGGCATTCCACCAGTACAACTCAGACGGACTGCTGATCCAACTGGCATAGTCGGCGCCCAGAGCGGTCCACAGCGCATGGTTCTGATGCGCCGCGTCGTAGCCGATAGCCCAGGACTGCGCGATCGCCATGCCGCCATTGTTGACGTGATCCGCCACCGCCTGATAGTCACTGGCATCGATCAAAGCCCAACTGTCGGCGGCGTAGATGACCAAATCCCAACCACCGGCTGCGACTTCAGCGGTAAAAGCAGATAAATTGTTGCCATCTTCATCATAGCCATAGAAGGTGTAGGTAAGGCCCAGAGCCTGGAGTGCACTCTCAATCATCGTCGGTGTATGTAGGCTGTCATCAGCATAGACAATGATGGCTGCGTCAGCCATTGGGCCATGATAGATATAGGGTGTACGCGAAACGGCCGCGGGTTTGATGTCCCCGTTATGAATGAAGGCTTCAGGAGCGAGTATGGCCTTTGACGCAGGCAAAGGTTCAATGTAACCACCTTGCACGCCTAAGGGCATAAAGCCCCGGTCGGCCTCCTTCAACTCAAACGCCGTACCAACACCGCCGGTATTCGCCAGCGTCAGCGTGGCGCTATCGGCAAAGCCCAGTTCGACCGTGACGTCAATACCATCAGGCGTCGCGTCGAGCAGACCGGCCGGAAGCTGGAAGTCTTGCTCCACTGTGCCGCCATCCACCACCGTCACCGTCGCCACGTCCGGGCCGTAACCGCCCGTCATCGTCGCGGTGAGGACCTGCGGGCCGGAAGGAGCAAAGAGGGTGTAGAAGGCATCGTCCACGGCGGCGTCAGCGGGCGTCGTCTTGGCGGTCGTCTCGCCGCCGACGGCATTGACAACAGTCGCGCCGTTGAGGGCCAGGGTCGGGAAGTTGGCATCGTAGACGTTGCCGACGACGAGACCGCCATCCGTGGGGGCCTGGCACACGGGGTTGCCCACCACCACATTGTCCACTTCCCACCACCAGTCCCAACCGGGAGCGTAGTAGTGGAAGCGGACGCGCGCCTGCGTGGAACCGGCCAGCAGCGCCGTCACATCCTGTGTGAACGTGGCCGGGCCACGTTGATCTGTCGTCCAGGTCACGACGTTCACCCAGGTCGCGCCGCCATCGGCACTCACGTCCGCCGCCGCTACCTCACTGCTTGAAAGGTTGTTGTAGTCGTAGGCAAACGAGAGATTGACCTGCGACAGCCCAGAAACGTCAAAGGGCGGCGACACCAGGTCGGTGTTCATCGTCGTGCCCGATCCGCAGGCATCGCTGTCGGCGATCGCAAATTTGCCGGTGCCGCCGGTCAGGTTACCGCGACCTTCAGGATCGTCGCCGGCCCATTCACAGGTGCCGCCGTTGTTGACCACCGTCCAGCCGGCCGGGGGGAAGGTCTTGTCCTCGAAGTTCGCCATGAGGCCACCGACGAAGGAGTAGCCCGGCGCGGCGCAGCTTCCCATATCCGCCTGCAACGCGAAGTCCGTGCCCGGCGCATCGGCCGTCAACGGACCGACTTCGCCCGTTTCCACGCCGTAACCATCTACCCAGGCTTCCACCTCGAACGTGTAGGTGATGCCCTCGGCCAGCATGAGGCTGTACTCGCCGGTCGTCGGGTCGGTCCACACAGCATTATCCGGCGCGGGAGGATCGAAGGGATCGCCGGTGACGCTGATGTGGGCGTAGAGCGGCCAGCCGGTCGCCGCGTCCGTCACCTGCCCGGAGACTTCGTACATCGCCGCCGGGGTCAACGCGATATTCTGCGTCGTCGTCATGCCGGTTGTCGCCACCACGTCGGGGATGACCGTGGTCTGATAGCCATAACGCGAGGCGGCCAGGGTGTAGGTGTCGGAGAACACGGTGAGCGTGTAGAAACCCTCCGCATCGGAGGCCGCTTTACGCTGTGCCGTTTCGCTGGTGGCCACGACTGTCGCGCCAGCTACCGGCGTGCTTGTCGTGGCATCGGTGACCTGGCCGACAATGGTACTGTCGCCGCACGCTGCGGCCGCGGCTTCCACGGCTGCCAGGGCGTTGATCTCACCCCAACCGGCCGCATAGTTCGGCACGTGCGCGCCGCCGCCGGTGCCGTCATCGTAGGGGATCGGGGTCGCCGTATTCTCGATGATCGTCTCGGTCGCGGCGTAGTCGCCGATCAAGCACGGCGCGGCGCTCCACATCAACGCGACCAGGCCGGTGACATGCGGCGCGGACATCGAAGTGCCACCCCAACCACCCTGGTAAGCCGAATCGCCGGTATTGACCGAAGAGCGAATATTGACACCTGGCGCCAACACCTGCGGTTTCAAGTCTGCCCACCCCGGATGCGGGTTGACCGTGTCGGGGTCATCCGTCGGCCCCCAGTTGGAGTGCGGTGCATATTGCCCGTTATCCCGTCCGGTCGAGCCGACGCCAGTGACGTTGCCGTACCGCGCCGGGTTGCCCACCGTGTTCAAGCCAGGGGGTTCAGGATAGCCACAGTTGCTCGCATTGCCGTTGGAAAAGACCGGGTAAATCCCGGCCGCGTGCCAGGCATCTACGACATCCTGATACCAGGGATCGTAGCTCGTGCTGCAATCGCCCCAGGAGTTATTCACGGCATTGGGGCGCTTGTCGGGGTTGGCGTTGGCGCCGGTCAAATCCCACGGGGCCGCGAAGAACTGGGCGCATTCCAACAACTCCACATCCCCACAATCGCTGGTGCTACAGCCCCGGCAGGCCATCCACTTGGCGCCGGGGGCCATGCCGATCTGATTGGCGCCGCCATCGTCGCCCACCATCGTGCCCATCGTGTGCGAACCATGGCCGTTGTCGTCGCCCGGCTCGGTCGGATGGTCGCCATAGGGGTCCCACCAGTTGTAGTTGTGGTCGAACGTACCGCCGCCCAAATTGCCGCGATAGTGGTTCACCAACGCATCATGGGTGTAACGCACGCCGGTATCCACGCTGGCGACCACGATCCCCTCGCCGGTGTACCCCTCTGCCCAGACCTGGTCGGCCAACACGTGCAAGATGTTCGGCTCAATGGCCTGGGGTGCAGAGGGAGCGGCCACTTGCTCCGGCTCAATCAGATGCAATTCACGGTGCTGACGAATCGCTTCAATACTGGGGAAATTCAGCAGTCCGTTAAAAGTGGCGCGATTCGAGGATTCGACGGAAATAACATTGTCAATCCAAAATGCCTTATATTTGATTCCCCGCGCGTCCAGATAAGCCCGGACACTCGCCTGGGAATGTAACGCTGTCTGATTTAAGGCATTAGCAACAAAACGACCCCGTGCAATCCAATCCATTTTGTAGGCCGGCGAAAGATCCGCCTTCTCTCGAAAATAGATCATATAGCCCGCGGTCTCATCTCTGGCAAGCTGGTCGCGCAACGCGGCTTCCACTTCGATGTTAGGAGTCTCTTGGGGTACAGGTGCGGTTGATGGCTCCATAGAAGGGGCAGCCTGCGCTGCCATAGGGAAAAGCATCCCCAGCAGCAGAGTCAATAACGGAATTGCGTTAAACCACTTGGATCGCATTATGTTCCTCCTCAACAGGTAAACGACAACGAAAGGTTATTTTTAGGGAGAAAAGAGGGCCCCCCCTTCCCCAGCAACACAAGATGCTTTCTTAGCTTTGATAACCGGCATCACCTCCTCAATGAAAATAGTTAAAAGGTATTTATTCAGGTTAGTCAACTTGGCAAAACAACTGATTCCCTGTACCGGGTTTAGCATGGACTTTCGGTATGCCCGGTACTTGTGGATGACGAGATATTCACGTTTCTATAAGCCCACACCCCCTCTTCTTCGCCCCCTTCTTCCCCGCTGGCGGGGGAGAAGGGGGTTGGGGGATGAGAGGGTCAGCACCTGCCGAAGGGGTAACCTATTATGTGCCCTCCCCAAAGTCCCGTTCGCCACCTGGCAAAGGTGGCTGAATAGTTACGAAAATTATAGTCAGCTATTTCTAGACTGCAAGTGCTTCAACGTGTCAAAGGCCAGTACGTTCGTCCTATTCAGCAAAAAGATTACCGTCTTCTGCTGACGGTGCAGGCAGGCGTGTTGTCAACCGATAGCCGTTACCACGCTCCGTTTCCAGTGCAAACGGCGCCTGAAGTCGCTCGAGTGATTTTCGCAGCCAGTGGATGTGCACATCAAGGGTACGCGTGTCGCCCAGAAAATCGGTGCCCCACACATCGCGCATCAGTTGGGCGCGGGAAACGATTTGGTCAGGAGCCCATAAAAATGCACGCATCAGCGCCGTCTGCTTCGGTCTCAGGGCCACTTGCCGGGTCTCCCAGATCAGGAAATGCCCCTCAACATCTAGATGCAACCCACGCCACGTGACCACTTCACCCTGGTCCGCAGGCAGAACGCGCGCCAGGCAGCGCAATAATTGGGCAGAGGAAAAAACATAACGCAGGTAGCCATGCGCGCGGGGCACTTGATCCAAACGGGTGCCCTTATCGAGCAGAAGAAAGAGACGCACCTCAGGATTTCGCGCGCGGGCCTCTTCCCAAAAACGCGCCAAATCGAAGCGGATAGAAGGCACATCGGCCAACACCAGATCGACAGGATGGGTGGTGAGAAAAGCCAGGGCTTCACGCCGGGTTTCCGCGATCAACACTTCGTAATGCGCGTTCAAACCCGCGAGCCATTTCTGTTCCAGGGAACGATATCGCACCAGAAACAAGAGCGTATTTCTTTTCAACCGATCACCCCCCCCGTCGAGCCGACCGCGTCGATCAAGCCTCCCCGCCATTCGCCATCCCCGCCTCCTAACGTGGCACAGAGCAAGAGCAGCACTACAAGCCGTTAAGAGCGGCTGAAGCCGCTACTACAGGCCGCTACTACAGGCCGCTACTACAAGCCGCTACTACTGCTGATGGAAAATGTAGAAACAGAGCATCACGCTGCCGTATTTGCGTTGATCAAAAAGGGTCAGGTGGTCAAGAACGAGCGGTTCATACTCCACAGGGTTGATCTGCACAATAGCCCACCCGTCTTCTTTCAACCATGCCGGAAAAGCATCCAGCACACGCAAGGTTTGTCCCCACAGGCCACGATACTGCGGCGGCGCGATGTAGATGTAATCAAAGGGTCGGGGGAACGCGGCGAGATAATGAAACACATCGTCGCGCACGACTTCGGCCCACGCCGCCAGGCCGGTCAAGGCCAGGTTGTTGTGGATGACGCGCAGTGCCGTGGCGTCCTTTTCGACGAAAACGGCATGCGCCGCTCCTCGACTGAGCGCTTCAATGCCGACCTGCCCCGTCCCTGCAAAGAGATCGAGAAAATGCGCCTCGGCCACATCTTCGCTCAGGATGCTAAAGAGCGCCGATTTGGCCCGATCCGTCATCGGACGAGTCCCCGGCCCCGGCACGGCGCGGAGTTTACGCCCTTTCGCTTTCCCGGCTATCACGCGCATGGATGCAGGTCCTCAAGCCGGCGTTGCAACGTCGGCACGTTGGTACGTTTCAATGTCTTCCTCAGCATCTACCGCGACGGGAGGGAGGATCTCCCCCAACGCTTCGTCAGGAGTTGGTTCTGGCGACGACACGACGTCGGCCTCAACGCCAGAAGACACTTCAGACGGCCTCCCTTCCTCTATGGCCGCGTGACGCTGCGCTCTATGCGGGCGGGCGATGAAACCCAACAGCCCGCCCCACAGCAAGCCCCACAGACCTATCGCCACAATACCGACGATTTGCGCCGTCAACTGGCCGGTGCCGCCGCCGAAGAACAGGCCGCTGACGCCACCATCACCGGCCGAGGCCGTCACGCCATTCCAGCCCTGTCCCCACCGCCCATCGGCGAAGAGACCTACGCTGAGCAGTCCCCCCAGGCCACCGACGAGACCTAACGCAATGGTCGCGGAAGTATCCCGCAGACGCAGAAGCACCTCCACAACGTACAACAGAAACGCGAAGAGCAGCCCCCCCAGCACTCCTACCGCCAACGCGGCCCACGGGGCGAGAAACGGCGCGGCGGCTAACACCGCGCTCCACCCGCCCGCCAATCCCCGCGCCGCCAACATGGAATCCATTTCGCCGCTGACGAGCCAGGCATAAAGCTGCGACGATAGCGTCGCTCCGGCCATAGCAAGCCACACGTTGACAGCCGCGCGATTCCAGTCCCAGGTCGCGCCAAAGGTGTGAAACGGTCCTGAGAGCGCCCACCCGCTCCAGCCGATCCCCATCAACAGAACACCGAGGTTGGCGAGCAGGGGGAAATAGGCCGGAGGCGGGGTCGGCGGGTCGGCCACAGTTTGACGCGGCTGGAGCAGCAAAATGCCCAGCGCCATCATGCCGGGCAACCACAACATCAACGCGCTCCCACCAAAATCCACAAAGCCGTGCCCCAACGCGACCGTGTCGCCCAGATGCGCCAGCCATCCACTGCCCCACATCCAACACGCGGCGACGGGGAAAACCACCGTTCCGGCCAAAACCCCCGCCACCACCATGAGCCAGCGGCGTTCATCGGCGAGCGCCAGGACGACCAGCAACGTCGCTGCCGCCATCAAGGGTACGTAGGCCAGGAAAAGGGCCAGGGCCGTCGCCGTGATCTCCGCTCCCGTCAGAAAAAAGCCGGCCAGGCCGATGAATCCCCATTCGGACGACCGGGGAACGAGAGGGAACAGTAAATTCAGTCCTGCCAGGGCCGGATCATCAGGGTTGACGGCCTGGGCGCCGCCTAGCTGAAAGGCAAAACCAACGCTCCAGTATCCCACCATCGCCAACGCCATCGCCAAAGCGGCCAACGGCGTCACACGCCTGGCCTTGTGAGGCGGCAGCCCGCCCCATGTAAGCAGCAGAAGGCCGATAGGAATGAGGTATCCCCAAAGCCAGTTTAGGGTGGTTCCATCAGATGGCATCATTGAACTCCATGCGTTTGAGTGTGGCGCAATTTCATGCCCAGGCCATAACGCTATCTTACCAGAGTCCGAGAAATTCGCCAATAGGGAAAATCAGATGGGTGTATTTGTATTTCATCTGAGCCGGGAAGTCAGAATTACAATTTGTAGGGGGGTAAAGGAACAAGGAGTTCCCCTAGGACATCGTGACATCAATTTCGCACCCGTTAGTCATGCACGAAGCCGATCGCCAGATCCGCGGTTTTAGCACGCTACACCGAGACCTGACGATCCCTGGCAAGCCTTAGTCGTACTAAAGACCCCGTCTACCCCTGATACTCCCGCATCACGAGCGGCATATACACCTGATACAGTCGCTCCACGATGCGAACGCTCACCGGTAGGACAAACGGGCTTTCGGGAACCGCCGCCTCTGATGCCGTCACGGTGAGGATACCGGTATACAACCCCACCGGCAGTCCCCGTGGATCAACCAATACCTGGAACGCGCCGGGAATGAAAGTCGTGCCGGTGTGCGCGGAACTGGAAGGCACAACTGTCATCGTCAGCGCTTCACTGGCCGTGGTGACCGCCCACTCGAACCCATAATCGCCGCTGTTTTCCACTATCACGGTCGCCGAAAGCGGCTGCATAGCGGCCATCTCCACCATCCAGCTCAAACTGGCGGGATGGACATCCATCCCCCACACACCCCATACCTCAAGTTCCAGCGGGATCGCAATGGCGGGCGGTGTGACCAGTGTGTCTGCCGCGGTGACGGTTATCACACCGCGATATGTGCCGGTCAGCAGATCGCGGGCGTCCACCGTGACCTGAAAGGTCTGACCCGACACGCCCAACGTTGGCGTGATGGCGAACGGCAGTCCCGCCGTCTCCGTCACCGCGCTCCAGGCAAAAGGCAGGGAATCGCTCTCCACTGTAACCGTCTCGGTGATGATCGTCCGTTCGCGCCAGCGCACCGACCCGTCCCATGCCGCCGGGGTGACGGACATCGCCGAGATGACGCCGGGGCGCTTGTCCATCTCTGCCAGGGTGGTGTAGGAAAGGCGGGGCGAGCGATCGGGTTTGAGGATGGAGAACCAGTTCAACGGATCGCACGTGCCATACCAGCCCGTCGTGCTGAAATCCAGGTTGGAGACGATCATCACACCCATCCACGGCCAGTTGGCGTCGGCATAGGCAAAGGCACGTTTCAGATAGTCGGCCTGCTGCACCGCCGAGACCTTCTGCCAGCCAAAGCCGATGCTGTCCCAATAACTGAGGCACTCCGGGTGACCTTCTGCCGTCGCATCCATCAGCCACCCGAACTCTGTGCCCCACACGGATTTGTCACCGTCGCCGTGGGCGACCATCACCGCATAGATGTCCTCGGCGCGGCGGAAGTTGACGATGCCCGCTCCCCATGTCTTGTCCTCAGGGGCGCCGCCGAAGCCGTAGTTGTGGATGCTGAGCGCGTCGAAATGCCCCGCCAGGCCGTTGGCATACATCGCCTGCAGGAAATCTACATCGTTCAGCGAGTGGACGCCATCCCCGCCGGTGGGCGCCAGGCTTCCCGCGACGACAGGCAGGGTCGGATCGCCGGCCTTCGCCCCCAGGTAAGCGCGCCTGACCATCTCCGTGTACCGCGCGGGATTCAGTTGGCCGGTCCATTGGAAATCGAGATTCGGCTCGTTCCAGATTTCCAGGGCGACGCGAAAGGTATGGCCGCAGGCCGCGCGGCGCTGGGCGATGTGGGCGGCGAGCGCCTGAAAAAACGCCTGCCAATCGGCCATTTCGTCGTCCTGGATCGGCGTCCAGTCGTCGGCGTCGCGCTCGACGCGCAGGAGCAGATTGAGTTCGTTGTCACATGCCCAGGCCAATTGCGTGTTCGTGCTCTCCCAATCGTAGACGCCATCGCGGTCGGGATCGATGTGATTCCAATAAGCGAAGTATTTGAACCAGTTGAAGCCCGCTGCGTGCACCCGCTCCAGGTTGCCTGGTGGATAGGCTAACATCATCCCATAGCCGAGGTGCGGCGGCGGCAATTCCCCGGCGGCATGCACCGGCAGTGACGGCATCACCAACAGCAACGCCGCGGTCACGAGGATTCGCCCCACATTTTTTGCCATCTTTTACCCCCTATGCGCTATGGATTGCAGAGGTGTGGATTGGAAATCGAAAATGGCGGAAGTTTGCTCATGCACCGATGCCCCTCCCCACGATGGCGGCGAAGCGCGGATGGCCGTGGAGAGGTTCCAGGTCGGGGTCACGGGCGGCCCAGTCGCGTTGTGAGGGATCCTCTGCGAGGGCTTTTTCGAGATGTTCCAGCGCCGCGTCGACGTTCCCGGTGATGGCTTCCAGGCAGGCAAGGTTGTAGTGATCATCCTCGGGGAGCCGCTCGCGGGCGCGGGCCAGGTGAACGGCAGCTTCATCCTCACGGCCCAGTCTACGCAAGACGGAGCCCAACGCCATCTGGCGAACACCGTTTTCCGGTGTGATCTCCACCGCCCGGCGAAAAGCTGCTCCTGCTTTCTCTAGCTCTCCTTGTTCGTAATATTGCACTCCCAGGTTGTTCTGCGTCATAGCGTAGTCCAACGGCGCGGCCTCCGGCGTGCGGAAGCGCAGCGCGGCTTCGTAACAGGCGATGGCGCGCGCCAGGTTCGCCCCACGGTCGCCCGTCGGCAAGGCGGCGTAGGCCAGGCCCAGGTTGTTCTGCGTGGCAGCATACTGCAACGGCGCGGCCTCCGGCGTGTAAAAGCGCAGCGCGGCTTCGTAACAGGCGATGGCGCGCGCCAGGTTCGCCCCACGGTCGCCCGTCGGCAAGTCGGCGTAGGCCAGGCCCAGGTTGTTCTGCGTCCTGGCGTAGTCCAACGGCGCGGCCTCCGGCGTGTAAAAGCGCAGCGCGGCTTCGTAACAGGCGATGGCGCGCGCCAGGTTCGCCCCACGGTCGCCCGTCGGCAAGTCGGCGTAGGCGGCGCCCAGGTTGTTCTGCGTCATAGCGTAGTCCAACGGCGCGGCCTCCGGCGTGCGGAAGCGCAGCGCGGCTTCGTAACAGGCGATGGCGCGCGCCAGGTTCGCCCCACGGTCGCCCGTCGGCAAGGCGGCGTAGGCGGCGCCCAGGTTGTTCTGCGTCATAGCGTAGTCCAACGGCGCGGCCTCCGGCGTGTAAAAGCGCAGCGCGGCTTCGTAACAGGCGATGGCGCGCGCCAGGTTCGCCCCACGGTCGCCCGTCGGCAAGGCGGCGTAGGCCAGGCCCAGGTTGTTCTGCGTCCTGGCGTAGTCCAACGGCGCGGCCTCCGGCGTGTAAAAGCGCAGCGCGGCTTCGTAACAGGCGATGGCGCGCGCCAGGTTCGCCCCACGGTCGCCCGTCGGCAAGGCGGCGTAGGCCAGGCCCAGGTTGTACTGCGTCATAGCGTAGTCCAACGGCGCGGCCTCCGGCGTGTAAAAGCGCAGCGCGGCTTCGTAAC
>DAOOGN010000083.1:0-19379 GCA_035415725.1 Anaerolineae bacterium
CTCGGCATTAGCAGCAAATTGAGAAAAGTCATGATCATTTCAGCGAATGGTAAGTAGAAAGAGTCGTGTAGATTAATTCAAGACTACTATCACTCATAATGTCCCAGAACTCAATACCTCTTTAGTAGTAAATTGTTGTGAACTAAAGACTCGACTTTTGCAGCACATTAACACGAGAATATCCTGAATCGGGCCGTACATAGCTGAAACTGGCAGTATAATTAGGAGGAAAGGCCACCAAGCAGGAGGGGCAAGATGATACCCTTGGTAGAATTTCCTCGATTGGTCGAGCATTACGCGCCTTTCTTCGTTGACGTTTTCTCCGCTGAAGCGTTTGTCGAGTTCAAGCGGTACATCAGCGGCTTACTGATTGCGGAGAACAAGACCGTTGATGGCATCAACCGGTTATGTGGGTGTGAAAACCGCAATCAGAGCAGCCTCAACCGTTTGCTGACTCAAAGCCCTTTCACGTTAGCGGACTTGGACCAGCAGCGCCTCAAGGTACTAGCCAGCACGCCGGAGACCCGACTGAAACCAACGGGGGTGTTGAGTGTCGATGACACCTTGCTAATGCATTATGGGCAGCATTTCGAGAAGATCGCCTACTTATGGGATCACGTGCATAACTGCTATCGCTGGGCACACAACCTGGTCAGCCTCCATTACAGCGATAACGAAACCGATTATCCGTTGAGCTATCAGTTGTGGGAACCACCTGACCTGGACAAACTGGAAACCGGACTCATGGCGGCCGATGTGACTCTCAGAGCCAGTCAGTACGTCCTCAAGGAGCAGGCGCCCCAGCAATGGCGTCAGTACTTGCTGGGCGTGGGGCGGCGGCATCAGCACTGTGCCGAAGTCGCGAAACTGCATAGCAGCCAGTTGCGCCTGGCCGAACAACTGCTGGAACAGTGGGCCCAGGGCCACCCGGAGCCGCGCCTACCCGTGACCTTTGATAACTGGTACACGCAACCCGGATTCTGTCAGTTCTTGAACGACACCTTGCAGTTGGCGTATGTAGGGACCCTGGCCCCTAGCGATCAAGTGGTGCTGAAAACCGGCACAAAGACCTTACAGGACTTTGCGGCACAGTTGAAACAAGAGCATAAGGATAATGGCGCCGCCGGGGGCAAGCCCGTGTTCAAAGCCGTCAGCATTTCTTACAAAGGGCAGCGCGAACACTATTTCAGCTATTGTGCCACCCATCGGGTGCATAACTTTGGCAAACACCGCTTGGTCATCAATCACCAACAAGCGGACTTGTCGGACAACCCCGTGTTCTTGATGTCCAATCGCCTGCATTGGCAAGCGCCAGGCATCACGCGCATCCGTCGCCATCGCTGGCCCATTGAAGTCTATTATGAAGAGGGCAAGGCCGAGGGGCTGGACCAGTATCAACTACGGGATTTCGCGGCTGTTCAACGGCACGTCGCTTTGATCGCCGTAGTCTACAGTTTACTGCGCACCGCCCCATATGACCATGCCCTCCAAGACATGCTTCAAGGTCAACTCAAGTACGAACTTGAGGGCAGCGTACCTTTTTGGCGTCGGGCTACCCAAGCCCAAAGCTTGTGGGCCTTGGGGCTGTTCATCCAGGCGGGTTTGACGCAAGGACAACCGCTGCCTTCGATTATGGCGCCGCTCTTGCGGGCCGTGTGCCCGGCTTGAGTAACCCCGGTCGAACGCAGTTGCCAACGCGCTGGCTTGGCGGCGAGCGCGGTTACTCGGGTGTTGCTCCTGACAGATGACGACTTGTCATCGCATCCCGCTTTTCAGCTTGTGGAGTATTCTCTGTTAAGGTGCAAAAGTCGAGTAAGGACTCGCTGATACACACCACTGGAATTTTCCAACGTGCTGCTAAACATGACGGCCGACCATAATCTGGTTCAACAATAGCCTTCCCAGACCTAATCTTCTAAACAGCATCTCAATCCTGTCCTCATACGGCAAGCCTGCCGGCGAAATCATGAAAGGTTCTGCCTCAATAACCTCAAAACCTCCCTGTTCCATAACTCGGCGCAAAAAAGGAAGGCTAAAAGTATAACGGTGCTGATCCTCGGGCAAACGCCCTACCCGAGCAGCAATCCATTCAAAAAGAGGGTTAGGGGTGGTCACAATGCAAATCCCCCCCGGACGTAAAACTCGATAGACGTCCCGTAACATTTTCAGCGGCTGGTTGATGTGCTCAATCACTGCCGCGGCACTGACGACATCAAAACTTTCATCGGCAAATGGCAGTTCCGTGGCGTCGGCCAACAGGGGAACAAACCGCATAGAATCTCCTAACCGTAATAACTCCCATGAAAGCTCCAACCCTATGATCTTAAGACCTGGCCAGGCCTCCTGCAATACGGGAATCATCAAGCCGTCCGCAACCCCAACGTCTAGCAAATTTATTGCATGGGGCTGGTGAGACTGCATGGCGCGTGACACTTCCTTTCCCCGTCGCCACAAACGATACTTGAAAGAGTGACGACGCTGACGTCCATAGTGATAATCAAGCCCTAAAACTCCGTCTTGGTCTTTAGACCTAATATTCACGCTTCTCTGCTCCACCACACACCCAATCTCCAGGCTAGCACCAGGGCGACGACCAATAATGCCAATTTCACCACGCGAAATAAACCGTTTCCCCATACATCAACGGAGGTCGTAGTGAACAAGGGAAGAATGTCCGTATACAAATGTCCCAAATAATTATGCTGGTCTTGTTGCCAACTGAGGCATAAAGCACGCTCATCATGTTGCAAAAAACCAAGCATCAAATGGACAACCATAGAAGGCAACGCAAATAGACCAACGCCGGTGCGCATCCATCGCGGCAAATAATCCAAACAACACGCCATCAATAAAGCCACCAAAGGCAAAATGGGAAGGATGTGACGTGGGCCGATAAAGTGCCCACCGTACCAATAGCGATACTGGGCAAAGAGCACGATATTGGCAGCAATCGTTGCTGCCACCGTCAACCATTCCTGCCGATAGTGCTTCCCGCGCAAACTCATATACAGACCCGGCAATGCTAATCCCAGGATCGGTGTGTAAACAAACACTCCTTTACTGGCGCTAAATAAAAATCCCCACAATCCGACAAACAAATTGCCTCCGGTGTAGGCTTCTACCGGATCATCAAATTGTACATAGTCAGGTGCTTGATAATGGCTATAGGCTGTCACAAAAGGGTTCCCAAAACAACGAAAGTTGTAAAACCCCAGAAAAATAAGCGGCACAAGGCTCGATGCGAGAAAAATGGCGACGTCGCGGTAGAAGTAGGGGCGCCGCCAGCCCTTAGACAAAACCCATAATAGGTAGAACCCCATGGGTAACATAACCACACTCGTCGAAAAGTTAATCAAGACGGAATAACCACTGCTGAAAGCTGCCAGGAATAGAAAAAACCACCGCCGCGTTTTCCGGTAACGAAAAGCTGACCACAATGCCAATAGCAGAAAAGTTGTGCTGGCAATATTGTTCATAAACGAAACAGCATAGACTACCTGGATCGTTGCTAATCCAGCGACTAACGCCCCGATTGCCGCACTTTTGCGTCGAAGACCCAACTCTACCGCTAATAGATAGGTCAACACGACAGCGAGGCTCGCCAACGCAGCCGGGAACAGCGGCAAAAAGTCCGGGATGGGTCTGGAATCCCAAAGAGGTAACAGCACATATCGAAACACCATATAGCCGGGGGCCACCAACAGGGCAAAACCAGGAGGTTTGTTAGAATAATAGTGACCGGCATAGGTTGAGAGGTCAAGTGGAACAGGTGGCAGAAATGCGTCGAGTATAAAAGTATGTCCTTCTACCAAAGCTTGCACCAGGACAAAATGGGATGTTTCATTGCCGGTGACAAAAGCATTCCAGTTCCACTGTCCATCCTGGTAAAGAACCGCATAACGGAGTAAAAGCAAGTAGATGCAGAAACAAAATAAACCAAGCAGGAACGCTCCTACCCAAAGCGGATGTTCCTGCTTGACATTTTGTTGCATTGAATCAGCAGAAACGAATCCGGCGCTCATAACCCGACAACTTTGAGCGCAGCCCGCGCCTTGCGACCAAACTCGCCCACCGAACGCACCTGCAACAACTGCTTGAGCGCATAACGCGGGCGCAAGTAGAAACTCTTGTAGGCGAAATTCGACAATTCAACCAACTCAGTTGTCGAAAGTTCCTCTTCCCAATAGCGCGGTTGAAAATCCGGTGTTGGATTGACGGCAAATTCCTGCCAATAGTCACTATCAAAGACTCCCTGTTCCAAGGCATCAAAGTAGATACGTGTGCCGGGATAAGGTGTCAAGATACTGATATGAACGTAATCCGGGTCAAGATCCTTGGAAAGCTGAATCGTTTGCAAGATGTCCTCCCGTGTCTCCGTCGGCGCGCCAATCATGAAATAGGCTAATACGCCCATGCCGACTTTTTTGGTCCATTGAAATGCCTGGCGAACTTGTTCAATCGTGATGCGCTTGTTCAATACCGTCAGGATTTTTTCGGTGCCCGCCTCTACGCCATAATGAATACGCTCACAACCCGCCTCACGCATGGCCTTGAGCATCTCCGGCGTAACGGTATCCACTCGCGCCCGCACATCCCAGCCAATGTCAAGCTGACGACGTTGAATTTCCTCACAAATTCCCATCACACGCTGTTTATCTACTGTAAACGTATCATCATAAATCAGAAACTCGTAAATCCCTAAATGGGTACAGGCCTCCATTTCATCGACTACATTTTTGGGAGAACGCGCGCGGAAACGTTTTCCTAAATGTGGACGGTCACAGAAAGCGCATTGGAAAGGGCATCCCCGGCTGGTGAACATTGTCGTAATCGGTGTACGTTTAGCGATAACCGAACTATATTTTTCATACGGAACCAAATGCCGCGCAGGGAAGGGAAGACTATCCAAATCCTGAATCATCGCTGTGCGACCGGTATTGATGATCTGTCCTTTGTCGGAAAATACCAGACCATGAATCTCTCGTAACTTGTCCGGCTGGTCTATATGATCCACTAACTCACTGAAGACATACTCTCCTTCTCCCATTACGACATAATCCACCCCCGGCAGATTGAGCGTCTCAAGGGGAAATAAGTGCGCGTGGGGGCCACCAATCACGACTCGCGCTTCGGGAACTACAGCTTTTACCACGCGAATGGTTTCTAGTACGTCCAACATTGTGAATGTCATTGCCGTAATGCCAACCACATCGGGAACGGATTGGCGAACACGTTCGCCGACCTGCTCCCTGGTTAATTCTTCGACTTGCGCATCAATCACCTCAACACTGTGCCGTCCTTGCATTTCCATATAGGCAGCAATATAGAGTATACCTAACGGAGGGTTATAGCCCCGTTCCTCTTCGACAATCGAAGGGATATTTCCAATGATCTCGTGAGCACTTGGGGGGTTAATCAACAAAACTCTCATGGTTTTCCAGACCTCATCTTTGTAATGACATCGGCTAATAAGCCGGTTGCCGCAATTTGAACTGCCGCCATAGCAATAATCACTGTAGTGATGTCCATGACTCGATCCATCCAGAAATAACTTCCTAGCAACACCGCCAAAGCCAAACCAAAGAGAAACAAACTCAAGGGCAAAAAGACCTTCAATGGCTTGAAATACACAACAATCCGAATCACCAGCAAGAAAAAACTGATTGTATCCTGGATCGGCTTGATCTTCGAACGCCCAATTCTCGGCAAGTAATTGATGGGTTGAAAGAAAACATAGTAATCATTAGTGAGCATGGCAAGCGTGATAGTGGACGTAAAAGAAAATCCATTGGGATACAAGTGGAAGAATTCCAGAGCTGCGTCTCTACAAAACACTCGCTGTCCAGAATTCAGATCCGGAATGCGCATACCAACTAATAGACTGGCAAACATCGTCAATAGCCATTTCAGAGGGCGACGCACCCAAGGAATGTTGACATCCTCACCTGTACGCGCTCCCACTACCATATCGTATTGCCCTTGAACAAGCAAATCCAGCAGACGAGGAATATTCGAAGCCGCATAGGTGCCATCTGCGTCCGTAATTGCAATAAGCTCTCCGGTTGCATACTTCAGGCCTGTTTTCAATGCAGCTCCATAACCTCGATTTTGCGAATGCCTCAAGATTTGCACAGATTCATCCCGAATGGCCTCGGCGGTACAATCTGAAGAACCATCATCCACGACAATGATTTCATACTGATAATCCAAAGATTCCATCTCCGCCACGAGGTCAGTGATACACTGTTGAATACCTGCAACCTCGTTATAAGCCGGAATAATGATGCTTATCTTCATTCATACCCTCATTCTGTCGTCTACCATATCCTTACGGACAGAAAGTGCGATCAAATTCAAAAATCATCACCCGGTCCTGATGATAGACAAGATGAAATGCAGAACTTTGCAATAACTGCTCAGCGTCGAAAAGTGGAGGTGACGCAATATCCGAAGCAATTTTAGCACGTACACCCTGATATTGTCCAAGATAAAGATGGGTGATAGGACGAGGAAACTGGCAAATCAACGCAATTCCCTCTGGCGAGGTCACAGGAATTTCCAAAAGGCGTCGAGTGAAATCATTCACGAATTCGTTGTATCCTGCTTGCTCAGGTTCTTCACTCTGCAGCAGGTAAAGTGGTGGGATCGTTACAGCCCTTCGGGTCAAAACAGGTAACCATCCTCCA
Organism: Anaerolineae bacterium; assembly: GCA_035415725.1. GTDB lineage: Bacteria > Chloroflexota > Anaerolineae > B4-G1 > SLSP01 > DSWT01. Next base: position 6,687 of record DAOOGN010000083.1, read on the forward strand.
CCATCCAAACATATCGCATGAGATCCTGTCGTCGCTGTCCACCATGCCGCTTCTTCACCTTTTGTTCCCGTTCCGGCAGAATAAATTGTGCCTCGGATCAGAAACACAGCACTGGACATTGTGTTATTCTTAATCCACTGTGCCGCACGCAAATCAGGTTGGGTGACAAGGGCATAGCCATGATCCAACCATCTCCAAGAAGTCGGTAGTTGATAAAGCATCATGCTTACGAGTATAAATGAAACCAAGAGGCCAATCCATTTCTTAGTGTTTAATTTTTCAATCCATAGGCCAAAAAACGTTCCCCAGGTCAACGCTTGCGGCATATATAGGCTAGTACTGATAGTAAAACTCTGGATAATATTGACCCCGGGAAGAGGCAACTGGCGTAAAATCGGCAATGCCATCAACAACCACCCCCACACTGCCGGTACGAGGGCAAAGCCTCCTGCCCATACTCCCAGCAATGTGCTAGTGAAAATCCACAGAGCCTGCTTAAAAGGCCATGTAATATAACTGTTTTCCAGCAGCTGTGTGAGACTGAAAGCCTCTGCTTGCGACAATGGGGAGTTGTATATCGTAGAAACACGAGATTGACCCATAATCTGAAAAACCCATGGGGTCATCAAGACGGTCCCTATAACTGCGATTCCAACTAGGCATACAACATAACACCAGTCAAATAAAGAGCGCCTGGCTTTGCAGAATATAAACACACTCGCTATAACAAATGTCGCATAATGGAAAATCATGCGGTAATATGAAAGAATGGCCGCGGCAATGGTTAACCCTCCTCCCACCATCATAGGCCAAAGCCTGCCATGTTGCGTTCTGACCCGCCATATCCACCAAATTGCAGCCGACAAGAGAACCTGACCACACATTTGCGGGTACCGTCCCCAATTCACATAGAATGAAGGGAATTGGAGAAATACTCCGGCAAGTATAATAGTAACAATCCCACCCCACACACCTCGCATACGGTACGCGAGCGGGTACAGAGCCAAAACCGCCAGCATGTTCAAAGCCTGTCCTGCCCACAAAACTGCTTGAGGCGCTTCACTACAGGTGAACCAGGCCCAAACAGACGCCAACGCATGAAATCCAAATTGCTGTGAAAAAGTTTGATATGGAGCATAAGGTTGCCAGGACTGAAACAAACCACCTGTTTCTAAAATACGCTGCACAATCATCGTGTGCTGATTCGAATCATCCCAGAGAGGCAATGTCAGGCCTCGCACCATCAGAAAGCGCTGCAAGCCAACAATCCCCACTACTACGACAAAGACAACATCCGAGTGGAAGGATGAAGTATGCCGCCAGCTCAAAATGGCAGACTTTATCTGCGCTCTATGCCATCTCCATGGACGGTAATGCCACAACAATACCCCTACTCCCATGACAACGGGTAGCCATGCATACAAGACACCGAGGTGCAAACCAATGACATAGGTCCATAGAAACAAGCAAGGATACAGAGCTAAACCAAGTCCTGCCGCGACCCCGACCCCCTCGGTCCAATGCTCGACCACAGGACCGGAATAATGAGTGAGCAAAAGCAATAAGGCCCAACCAGGAATACCATAGAGAAGACACGTTATCAGCAATTGCCCGATACTTTCAAGAACAGCCCGGGCCAATCCAATTTCCACCCCCCACCAGGCATAAGTCAGGCGAAAAGTCATCTGCCCGACAACAGGTTGGTGATTTTGATACAATGTCCCATCGAGGTAAGTGTCAGGGCCGCCAACGCCAACAGGAATTCCCTGATCTGTCACAAGCTCCAGAAACACATAATAGTTGTGATTATAAGAATCCTTGCGAGGATTAAAAGAAAAATGATAGAAATTTGGCACTGTCACCTGCGCCACCGGTAAGTTTCCCATTGCCAAATCGTCTGTGGCTTGTGGATCAGTACGCAGGTGCAACCGTATCACGCTGTCCGTAGTCCCCGGTTCAAGCCAAATGTCTATTCCATTAAGATAAGCGTGATCGGCCGAAAACGTCTGCCCAAGGGGCTGAGTCATCTGCAGGATCTTTGCAGACTCAGCCACATGACTAGGTTGAACTGGCTCTATATAGTTTGCACAACCTGATAATAGAAAGAACAAAACTACCAGAAGGATCGGTAGCTTTATGTATCGACAAATCTTAATCCGATGCATCGTCCTGATTCCTTGAATCGGTAAAGCGCTCCCCCAACTCCATCCGACGCACCCGATAAAGCATCTCTTCCAAAATATTGCGATTGAGGCCGATCAAATCGGCGACCATTCCCAATAAAAATGACTGAAAACCCAAGGCAGCAAAAATGACTGTAAGAATAAGCGACTGAGCATGTTCAGCACCTTGTCCAAGAAAATAGAAAACACTGAATCGTATTGCCCATATTGCACCAGCCAAAAGCAACACTCCACCGAAAATAAAAAACACCCGCAGCGGCCGGTACATCGTATAAGCGCGCAGGATCGTTGCCGTGGAATTCACAATATAGTGTGGTATATTGCGCATGAGCCGCGATTTTCGCGTCTGGGGATTGACATGGACGGGCACATAGACCACCGCCATCCGCTGTGCCCCCGCTTGAATCAAAGATTCGAGGGTGTAAGAGTATTGGCTCAGGATAAGTGTGCGCAACGCCGCCTCGCGCGTCAACGCCCGAAAACCACTCGTCGCATCCGGCGTCTCCACACCGGACGCCGTCTGCACTACCCAACTGCCCCACTGCTGCAGCCGGCGTTTGAGCGGCGAGAATTCCGTCAGACTGGCAACGCCGCGGTCCCCAACGACAATGTCGGCCCGCCCCTCCAGGATCGGCTGTACTAGGCCTTGAATGTCCTCTCCGCGATATTGATTGTCGGCGTCGGTATTGACGATGATGTCCGCCCCCGCTACCAACGAGGCTTCAAGTCCCCGTACAAATGCATTCGCCAACCCACGATTCCGTCCGAGCCGTACCACATGCGCGACGCCCAGCGCCTGTGCCACATCCGCCGTCTTGTCGGTGCTGCCGTCATCAATGACCAGGACTTCGATCTCATCTATCCCTGCAATCTCATGCGGTAAATCGTGCAGTGTGTCCGGTAATGTACTCTCTTCATTGTAACATGGGATCTGGATGACTAATTTCATACCCTGGCTCGCACCTTGTCACCGACTCCGTCAAGGATCAATCTCGAATTATAACACGCTCAGGCATATCGTCCACTCGACCAAAGAGTTTGACACGATCATCCGCTATAATCCGAACCCGCGCGCCGCTGCCCCCAACAACGCAATTTTGGGATGCAGAATCACATACACCGGAATCTGCTCCAAAAGGGATGAGAGGCGGCCTTTGTTGCGGAACGCCGTGCGAAAATTGTCACTGTCGAGCGCCGCGAGGATGTGCGTGGGAACGCCACCGCCCAAATAGACCCCGCCGGTCGCCAACACGCGCAGCGCCATATTCCCCGCCTCCGCCCCCAGGATGGTGACAAAGACTTCCAATGTCTTGCGGCATAATTCACAAGGACGCTCGGGATCCAACGCTGCCGGTACAATGACCGGATTGGGATCAGGCGCGACAGACAATTGTTCTGCCAACCACGCCGGTTCTTCAGCATACCCACGATCACGTAGAAAAGCGTAGATGTTGGGGATGCCCAACCCAGAGCAAACTCGCTCGCAGCTTACGCGCCCGAATTTCGCCTGCAGGTAGCGCAGTAAATCGATTTCCAGCGCGTTGGTCGGCGCAAAATCACAGTGTCCGCCCTCCGAAGCATACGCACGATACTTTTTCCCGTTCCACGTGAGATATCCCTCGCCTAATCCCGTTCCCGGGGCGACAACAGCCAACGCGCCGCCGGCTTGTGCTTGCCCAGGATGTAGAGTGTATACATCCGCCGGTTCGAGGAACGGCACACCGCTCGCTACAGCCACCAGATCGTTCAACAGGGTAAAAGAATCCAGCCCCAGGTCCGCCGCCAACTGTGCCTCATCCAACACCCAGGGCAGGTTCGTGATGCGCGCCTGCCCATTGACCACCGGTCCGGCAACGCCAAAACACGCCCGCGCCACCTGGAGGTCGGTCTGCGCCAGGAAACCCTTCAACAGTTCGGCCAGCCCGGAGTAGGCTGTACTTGGGAAGGTTGCCTCCAACAGCGGCGCATGCAATCCGGCTTCTTTTGCGTAAATGGCGACGCTGGTCTTCGTACCGCCAACATCACCTGCAAGCATAAATTTTTTCTTCGACCCCATTTCGTTGTCGTCCTCCTGCCGGTGATAGCTGCTATTTTAGCTCCATTATACACATCATTTTAATATATCAAACCTCATCGTAACTATTCAACCACCCTTGCCAGGTGGCGAATGGAACTTTATAGGGAATCAATGGCTTCGCCGGGTTTGCTAACCTGAATCGATACACCTCATCAAGCCATCGCCGGGAGATTCCAGCGCTACAAATCAGCTAAAATACTGCCCATATAACACTTGACATCCAGATAAAAAGTCCTTACAATGGGGTTGCAATTTCCTATAGAGCGTGGGGTTATGCACAAATGTAAAGCATATTCCACAACCCATACGAGTAACAGCACTGCGGGCCATCTGCAAAGATGTCACCCGCAGTGCGTGTTTAAAGTACAGGACCTCCGCCAGCCTGACTCGAATCAAGCAGCGGAGGATAGGTCGTGACGCCTTCAGCGTCTCTCAGGAGCTAAAAGCGGCCACTACCAACGTCCTAAAGTAATGAACGCGAAGACTCAATATTTTACCGGCAAGGAGGTGAAATCGCCAGAAATCCCGGTGTATCTTTCATTTGTTGCCCAAGAACCACTATACCAATCCGTTGGGAGAAAGGAAGAGACTATGTTTGACGAAAAATCACTGAAGAAATTGGCTTCTCTCGAAGCAAGCGGCCCGATTTTGAGTCTATACTTGAATGTCGATCCTACACAACATACCGCCGAAGAGTATCGGTTGGTGTTGCGAGAAATGTTGAAACAGGCTGAGGGCATCGTGGATGATGCCGATAGCAATGCGGTCAAGCGCTACGTTGATTTGGAGTATAACGGGTCCGGCCGCGGGCTGGTGATATTTTCACGCCAGGCAGAGAAACTATGGTACGCCCTGCCGCTCGCTGTCCCTGTACGCAACGGGATCACCGCCGCCAACAAACCTTACATTTCGCCCCTCGTCGAATTGGATGGATTCTATGGACGTTACGCCGTCGCCTGGGTCGACCGACAGGGAGGGCGTTTCTTCCTGTTCCAGATGGGAGAACTCGTTACCCAGGATGGCACCGTCGGCGAGGATGTGCGACACATCCGCAAGGGCCGCGGTTCCTCCGTCGTCGGTATGCGCGGCGGATCGCAGGCATCGGGCCGCAAAGAGGCCGAAGTGGTACAACGTAATTTGCGCGACACTGCCGCCGCTCTCGTCGATTTTTGTCAGGAGCATCATCCACGCCATTTGCTCCTGGCCGGCGCCGAACGCACCGTCGCGCAATTCCGCGAACTCTTGCCCCCCAAACTGCAAGAGATCGTGGTGGGAACTTTTAACGTGAATGTGGAAGCTACCGACGCTGATATCCGCGATCAGGCTTTCACAGTGCTGAAAAGTCTGGAAGAAAAGCGACACCGAGAGTTAGTCGATGCCGTTGTCACCGCTGCCGCCAAAGGCATGAACGGCGTCGTCGGTTTGGATCAAACGCTCAGTGCAACCCACGAGGGACGTGTGCAAGTCCTGGTCATCGAACAGGGGTATCACGCGCCGGGCTATCAGTGCAAGAGTTGCGGCTATCTCACCACCCAAAAACTGGATACGTGTGTCTTTTGTCAGGGCGCCATTCAAGAAATCCCTGACGCCGCGGAGGCAGTCATCAGCCAGATCATCGGAATGGGCGGCACCATTGAGGTTGTCGAGAACGGGATGTTCGATGCTCACATCGGCGCCCTTCTGCGCTATTAGGTACACGTCTCACGCCACAAAACCGGGATTCTACAAAAATCCCGGTTTTGTTTTTCAACCCGGCCAGTCTGATGTCCTACAGCCACCCGCGCAGGCGCATCGCCCGTTCGACGCTGGCGATGGCCACCCAATACGCCGCGTCGCGCATGTACAACTGCTTCTCCAGCGACATCGCCAGCACCGCTTTGAAGGCGCTCGCCATTTTCTGATCCAGCTTCGTCAGGACTTCCTCTTCCGGCCAGTAATAATTCATATCGTTCTGTACCTGCTCGAAGTAAGAACACGTCACTCCGCCGGCATTGCACAGGAAATCGGGGATCACAAAAATCCTCCGTTCTTTAAGGACCTCGTCGGCATTCAGCAGAGTGGGGCCATTCGCACCTTCGGCAAGAATCTTCACCTGTTTGCTGACGCGCTGCACGTTATCGCCGGTGATGACGCCTTCCACTGCCGCCGGGATCAATACGTCCACATCCTTCGCCAGCCACGCCTCACCATCCTCGATCCCATAACCGGCCTTGTGCGCTTTTTCCTTGTCGATCGTTCCATATTGATCGGTGATGCTCTGCAAAAAGTATGGATCGATGCCTTCTGCCTTAGAGAACGTATACGACGTTTGGTCTTTGCGGTCCCAGCACGACACGCAGATGACCCGTCCGCCCAACATTTCGATGAACGTCCTGGCCGCGTGCTGCGCGACATTGCCGAATCCCTGGATCGAAGCCGTGCGTCCGGCGGGTTTCATCCCCAGATGCTTCATAGCCTCACGGATGGTGACCACGACACCGAAGCCGGTCGCCGCGGTACGTCCCAACGACCCGCCGCCGCCTACCGGCTTGCCCGTGATCACCCCCGGCACGTACTCACCGCGTAGCTTGGAGTACTCATCCATCATCCAGCCCATCATTTGAGCCGTGGTGCCCACATCGGGCGCGGGAACGTCATTGCGCGGGCCGAGGTTCTTCCAGATAGCGTCAATCCACTCGCGGCACAGGCGCTCCTTCTCGCCAGTCGACAGCTTGGATGGGTCGACGACCACCCCTCCCTTGCCGCCGCCCAACGGAATATCGGCTACCGCACACTTCCACGTCATCCACGTAGCAAGCGCGCGCACCGTATCTAACGTCTCATTGGCCGCGAAGCGGATGCCGCCTTTCGCCGGGCCGCGCGCATCGTTGTGCTGCACACGAAAACCGAAGAACACCTTAATGGTTCCATCGTCCATGCGCACCGGGATCTGAAACCGGAACTCGCGCAGCGGCCAGCGCAACATTTCGCGCACCGCCGGTTCCAGCCCCATCTGTTCAGCGACTTGATCGAACTGCGCTTGTGCCAATTTAAAAGGATTCATTTCTTCATGTTTAGCCATGACACTCTCCTTAATCTGATGTACTATTTGCTCACCGAAGTCTGGCTCTTTACCGCGACCGTGTCGTCGGTCTGCCAGCGTCCAGTTTGATTCAAATGGAACGTCTGCGCTCCAAAGCCTGCTGCAACAAGCTCCGCGTATCCTGGGGGTTAGCCTTGCCTTCTGAAGCCCGCATCACCTGCCCCACCAACCATCCCAGGATATTCGTTTTGCCGTCAAGATACTGCTGTACCTGTGCCGGATGCGCATCCAGCGCGGCGTTGACGAGTGCTGCGAGCGCATCGGCGTTCGAGATTTGCGTCAGTCCGAGGTGGCGGATGACATCCTCCGGCGCGTCGCCCGTCTCGCACATCGCACCGAGTGCCGTCTTTGCCGCCGTCACGCTGACCTCTCCCTGCTGCACCAGCGCCAGCAGTGCCGCCAGGTGCGCCGGCGTGGTCTTGCACGCCTCAATCGGGATGCCAGTCGCGTTCAAAATGCGGAACAGCTCTCCACTCACCCAGTTGGCGACATCCTGTGGCGCGACGTTGTGCGCGCGTCCCAGATGCGCCGCGGCCTCGAAATAATCGGCGACGCGCCGGTCGCTCACCAACAGTGCCGCGTCGTAGGGGCGGATACCGTACTCGGCCATCAGCCGGCGCTTTTTCGCCGGCGGAAGTTCGGGCACGCGCGCCCCCAACGCCTCGACCCACTCCGGCGCGATCTCCAGCGGCGGAATGTCCGGCTCGGGGAAATAGCGATAATCGTGCGCCTCCTCCTTGCTGCGTTGGGAATAGGTCTTCCCCGCCGTCTCGTCCCAGCCGAGCGTCTGCTGGACGACCGTACCGCCGCCCGCCAGCACCGCCTTCTGCCGCGCGATCTCGTAAGCAACACTGGCCGCCAGTGCACGGAAAGAGTTCAGATTCTTGATCTCGGTGCGCGTCCCCAACATCGTTGCGCCGGCGGGATGCAGGCTGACGTTGGCCTCGAAGCGCATCTCACCCTTCTCCATATCGCCCGCGTTCACGCCAAGATAGACCAACATATCGCGCAGCGTCGTCGCGTAAGCCTGCACCGCCTCGACCGTGTGCAAATCCGGCGCGCTGACGATCTCGATCAACGGCACGCCAGCCCGGTTGAAGTCCACCAGCGCCGATCCGTCATCCTGATGATACAACTTTGCGGTGTCCTCTTCGAGATGCGCGCGGGTGATGCCGATGCGTTGTATTCCCGCTTCGGTCTCGATCTCCAACACGCCGTTGACCGCCAACGGCAGCTCATACTGCGAAATCTGATACCCCTTGGGCAAGTCCGGGTAGAAGTACGATTTGCGCGCGAAGACATTCACCGGGTTGATCGTGCATCCCAGCGCCAGTCCCGTCATGATGCCCAACTCGACCACACGCCGGTTGACGACCGGCAGCGCTCCCGGTAGCGCCAGGCACACCGGGCAAACCTGCGTGTTAGGCGGCACATCTCCCGTATCCGCCACCACCGGACAGGCGCAGTACATTTTTGAACGGGTATGCACCTGCGCGTGGACTTCAAGGCCAATGACGGCTTCATATTCCATGAATGCTTTCTCCCGGTGTAGTAGCGGCTCTAGTCGTTCCAAGAGCCATTGAAGTTACTGCATCAATAGCGAATGAGCCAATCAGCCAATGGCGCATGGCACACAACCTGATGGCTGAACGCTAACCGCCTACAACTCCACCGACGAATCACCGATGTTCAGCTTGCGGAAGCGCCCCGCCAGGTGAACCCAGCGCCCGATGATCGATTCTTCCAACATCACCGCGTCGATCTCCACGCCTTCATCCACGATGGTATCGCGCAGGATGCTGTCACGTATCTGCACGTTTTGGCCGACCGAGACATACGGGCCGATCACCGAGCGTTCGATGACGGCGCGCGGGTGGATGTAGACCGGCGGGATGATCGCCACACCGGGGCGCGGCGTGGCGAAACTGTTCTCGCAGCCGTTTTCCAGCAAATAGCGATGAGTGATGAACGTCGTCTCCGGCTTGCCGGTGTCCTGCCACACGCCGGCCGGGCGCACCTGGATCCGCGCCCCCTGTTCGAGCATCAGATTGATGGCATCCGCCAGGTAATACTCGCCCTTCGTCTGGATGTTTCGCGCCATCAATTCCTCGCAAGCGCGCGCCAGCCATTCCCCCTCGCGGAAGTAGTACAGGCCGATGAGGACGTTCTTGTTGTCCAGCGATTCTGGCTTCTCGACCAGTCGTCTCGCCAGGCCATCCGCCGTAGTCTCGACGACGCCGAAGCGCCGCGGGTCTTCCACCTGGTAAGTGTAAATGACGCCATCCAGACTCTCGGCCTCCAAACCGGAGAAGTCGACATCGTCGAAGAGCGTATCCACCCACATCGTGAAGACCGGGCCGGTGAGATGCTCGCGCGCCAGCCAGAAAGCGTGCGCCTGTCCCAACTGCTCCTTCTGCTCGACGAAGTGCGCCGGAAGCGCATAATTCTCACGGATATACGCCTCCACCTGCTCGCCGAGCCAGCCAACGATGAAGACGTACTCGGTGATCGGTAAATCGCGGAAGCGCTCCAGAATGTGGCCCAGCATCGGCTTACCGGCCACCGGCAGCAGCGGCTTGGGGCGCGTCCACGTGTGCGGGCGCATCCGCGTTCCCAGACCGGCCATAGGAATGACGAGTTTCATAGATTGTGTCCCCCCTCGAAAATAGTCGAAAGTCTCAAGTCCAAAGTCAAAAGTCCGTAACGGCCCCCTACAAAAAGGCGAGGTGCGGCTGATAGGGATTATTCAATTCAGGTGGTATGATATGGCATTCTCCCTGCAACACACGACGCACCAACCACCCACACCAGGGTTCAAACGGCTCATCAAAAGCCTCCATCTGTTCCAGAGAGAAGTAAGCCGCCTGATCTGTCTCGATACCGCCGTCTGAGGTGGGAATGCCGCTGACGTGCCTGCACAGGAACACAATGCCGATCCATCCTGGCGGGTGCAGGTTCTGAACGCCAAGCAATCCCTCAATCTCAGCGAAAACACCACTCTCCTCACGAGTCTCGCGCACAGCAGCGACCTCTGGCGACTCCTCTGAGTCTATGATGCCCCAGGGGATGCTCCATTGTCCTTCAAGCGACTGTCCTTTTGCCTGTCGCACAAACAAAGCTTGTTTCCCTTGGAGAACTACAGCACCCACGCACGCCACAATTCTCGGCGGCCATTCTGACAGGTTCTGAGTACAGTCTGACAAAATTAGCCCGCCTTCGGCCGCCGTTTATGCCACGCCGTCGCCTGCTCATACGCGAACGCCGCGTGGAACATCCGTGCTTCTTGCAGTGCGGGCGCGGTAAGTTGCAAGCCCACCGGCAGGCCGTCCGCGTCGAACCCGCACGGGACACTGATGGCCGGAATGCCCGCCAACGCCTGCGATAGCGTGAAAATATCCGCCAGATACATCTGCAACGGATCGGCGGTGCGCTCACCCAGGCGGAAAGCCGTGACCGGTGACGTCGGCCCGGCAATGAGATCGACATGCGCGAAGGCCGCGTCAAAGTCGGCCTTGATGAGCGTGCGCACTTTCTGCGCCTTGAGGTAGTAAGCGTCGTAATAACCCGCGCTGAGAGCATAAGTGCCGAGCATGATGCGCCGTTGCACTTCCGCCCCGAAGCCTGCGCCGCGTGTCCGCGCATACAGGTCGCCGACAGTCTCGAAATCACCGGCGGCGCGGTAGCCGTAGCGAACGCCGTCATACCGCGCCAGATTGGCGCTGGCCTCCGCCGGAGCCACAAGGTAGTACGTCGAAAGCGCGTCATCGGTGTGCGGCAGGTGGATGTCTACCAGTTCCGCTCCCAATTCGACGAATACCCGCAGCGCCTCGCGGACGGCGCGCTCGACATCCGGTTGCACCCCCGCAGCAAAATACTCGCCGGGCACGCCGATGCGCCACCCTCGCCCATCCCGCGATAACGCCGCGCCGTAATCGGGCACCGGCTCAGGCCATGTCGTTCCGTCCAGCGGATCATGGCCCGCCATTATCTGCAGCAGCAGGGCCGCATCGGTCACATCGCGGGTGAGCGGCCCGGCCTGATCCAATGACGAGGCGAACGCGACCAACCCGTACCGCGAACAACGCCCATAAGTAGGCCGCACGCCGACCACGCCGCACAGCGCCGCCGGCTGCCGCACCGATCCGCCGGTGTCGGTCCCCACCGCCGCAAGCGCTTCACCTGCCGCCACTGCCGCCGCACTGCCGCCGCTGGAACCGCCGGGCACGCGCGTCACATCCCACGGATTGCACGTGGTAAAAAACGCCGAGTTCTCCGTGCTCGATCCCATGGCAAATTCATCCAGATTTGTCTTGCCCAGGATGACGGCGCCGGCCGTTTTGAGCTTACGAACAATGGTAGCGTCGAAAGGCGAAACGTAGCCCTCAAGGATTTTGGAACCGGCCGTCGTCTCGATGCCCTGCGTGGCGATGTTATCCTTGAGCGCGATGGGAACGCCGAGCAGCGGTGCATCGTGGCCGGCGGCGCGGGCCGCGTCGGCGGCCCTGGCCTGCGCCAATGCCACTTCGGGCGTCAGCGTGAGATAGGCGCGGATGTCGTTATCAACGGCGAGGATGCGGTCCAACACTGCCTGCGTCAACGCAACGGACGTGGTATCACCGCGTCGCAGCGCGTCCAGCGCTTCGTGAAGGGTCCAGGCACACCAATCGCTCACGCCAACTCCTTCAACGCAGCGACGGGACGACGAAACAATGCTCGCGCGTCACGGGAGCGTTCGCCAGCGCATCCTCCGGCGGCAGCGTGGAGGCCGATTCATCGTCGCGCAGGACAGTGCGCAACGGCAACACGTTCGCCGTGGGTGGAATGGCCTCCGTATCGAGGGTTTGCAACCGCGCGGCATAGTCCAAAATCGCCGCGAGCTGTTCCTGATACAACGTCAGTTCCGCCTCACCCAAAGCGAGGTGGGCCAGGGCAGCGATGTGTTCTACGTCTTCGCGGGTCAGTGGTGTGGCTTTGGTCATAGTCCTCTTGATGAGAAAAGCGCGATTTCCCTGTTCCTTTTTCCGGTCAGCAGACTGAGCAGATCAAATTGGATTATAACATCCTTTTGCGCATCCTGCGACAAGCAAAAACGCGGAAGAACCTGCGTCCTTCCGTATCTTGTCTGTACTTACCTGCTGCCGGACTGTGGGGTGCGCCAACTTCATATTCTTGTATCTATTCAGGCCGGTCAACTGGGCGAAGCAACTGATTCCCTATTATGCACCCTCCCCAAAGTCCCATTCGCCACCTGACAAGGGTAGCTGAATAGTTACATATTCTGTACCTATTCAGGCTTGTAAACCTGACGAAGCCACTTATTCCCTATGCCAGGTTTGGCGTAGACTTTGGTA
>DAOOGN010000084.1:0-19326 GCA_035415725.1 Anaerolineae bacterium
TGCACCCTCCCCCAAGTCCCGTTCGCCACCTGGCAAGGGTGGCTGAATAGTTACTGCACGGATTGACATGAAAAGTATGAGAAATCAGTGCAATCCGTGTCATCCGTGGCAAAAAACCAAAGTCGTTTTTCCACCACCGCGCGCCGTCCCAGAAAGCCGGAATAAAAAAGCCCCCGCAATTCTGCGGGGGCTAAACCGGAAAATGCACTAAATCTGGAAACTACTCCGCGCCGGTACAACCTTCTGATGATACTCCTGGACGTAAGCTAACAGGCGGTGCTTTGCCTGCAGCCACGGTTCGGAGATGAGGAAAGCCTCGACAAATTGCAGGTCCTCCCCTACAAAGCCCATACTGATCTGCGGCCATGGGCCATATAACGTGTACCAGGCATCACTCAGCTCAAGTCCGGCTTGCTGCAGGGCCGTAGAAAACTCCTGGATGAATGTGAAGTAGCTTTTTTCCTGTCCCTGCTTGATGTCCCAGGTCAAAACTAACTTAACCGGCGTACTCATCGAATCGCCTCATTGTTTGATGATGCAGCTTCCGCCGCGGCGGAAGCCGTCGGCTGAACCCACCAAACCCTACGAGCCGATAGCTCAGTCCCCCGGAGGGGGCTTGATGCGTCGAGCCGTAGGGCTTCAGTCAGCTCGAAAACCGTGTCAATGGTTCCTAAGCACCAACGGCAGGAAGATAAAGTAATCGGATTTGACGATGGTGAAGGTAACCGGGACAAGCACAACCCCCTCATCCGTGTCGTTGCTGACAATGCGCAGCCCGGCCGTGTACTTACCTGATCCAAGTCCGGCGGGATCGAGATACAAGGTGACGAGGGCCATCGTTCCAGAAGGGGTGTTTAGGGCAGGCAGATAAGCCGTCTGTTCCGATCCAGCAACCGTGAACTCAAGCCAAGTCGTTGTTGTCGGTGTCACCTCAATACTCCAGGTCAGCGTCGCGGTGCCCGTGTTACTCACCACCAGCGTTCCTTGCAACACTTCCGTCGCACCTTCCGCGGCAGACACAGCAAAACTTGGAGGGGCCCAGGCGATTTCCGGCGCGCCAGATTGTGCAGTTACCGTGAAGGTAACAGGTACATCGAGAACAGGTGCATTAACAGCATTACTGCTGATACGGATATCAGCGGTGTAAACGTCCGGGGTGAGGCCAGCCACAAAGGTAACGACCAGCTCGGCATCTTCGCCGGGTGCGACGGTTCCGCCAGCCGGGAGCAGACTCAACCATACTTCCGCCACAGGCGTGACGATAGCCGTCCAGATCAAATCGGCGGTACCGGTATTGGTGATTGTAATGTGGCGATCGAAAGCAAGATAGCCTTCCTCCGCCGCTTCAGCGAGCGCATCCGGCGACACAGCCATGTGAGATGCTCCGGTCACCTGAACCTGCCGTGTCACAGTTTGCGGGTCGTGGCACGGATTGTCTACTGTCATAACCACAGTGTACGTATCGCTCACCGCATACGTGTGTTTCACCACTTGCCCAACGCCCTCACCGCTATCACCGAACGTCCAGGTATACGTCAATGGCGTGTTACCGGCCTCAACCGCCCCCTGGAAGGTGACCTCAGCACCTGCCACCGGAGATGCAGGAAAATAGCTGAAGCTGGGATTCCATGGTGACACACAGCCGGTGCCATAGTAGAAGACCGAAGTCTGATTGCTGGCTACAGGGGTAATTTGAGTAGCATCCCCCGTGGCAACGTTGGTGATTTCCTGACCCTCCATGGTGGCAATGTTCAACACGATGATTTGCACGTGCCCTGTTGTTCCCTGAGGAAGATTGCCCAGGTTGCACGTCACCGTGCCGCCGGCGCCAACGCCTTCTTTCGTACATTCTGCCGGGGCGTCAACATAGTACGTCAAAGACGACAGATCATCGGTCAACACAACCTGGCTGAGCAGACCGCCGCCGCTGTTGGTATAATAGATTGTGTAGGTAATCGGCTGGTTCTGTGCCGTGACCACAGGCGGGTGGGCCTCTTTGCGCAAAGTCAATGCCGGCGCTTGAATGGAGGACTCAACCGGTCCACCGTTGCTCGTCTCTGCCGCCGACAGACGGTCCGATTGAATCGTGTAGTTCTCATTGACCATCTGCCCGCTGGCACCAGCTTTGACCCGCACGACCAGTTGTACCGTTCCTACAGTATCAACCGGCAACATTGCCCGATTCCAGGTAACCACCCCACCGGCTTCTTCACAGTGATCACCACCCGAACAACTCACGTAATCGGCCTTGTCAGGCAATGGATCCGTAATGACCACATTGTAAGCCGAGTCGGTGCCGTAGTTCTCATAGGTGAGGGTATAGGTAAGCAAATCACCAGGCGCAACCGGGTGCGTGGGGACAACAGTTTTAGCCACCCGCAGCCACGGACGTGCAACGCGGGTGACGAGAGGAGTCTCGATGGGACGCACAGGCACGCCGGTGGCAGAGCTTGCCGTCACATTGACCAGATTGCTACCCTCCGCAGACGCTGCAACCGTGCCCCAAATCAAGAAATATCCGCCGAGATTGTTGTTCAAAGAAGCACAGGTCCACACAGCCTCCCCACCACTCCCCACAGGCGGGGTAAAAGACCACCCGGCAGGACAAGAAGTGCCATAGGCCGCCGTCTGGCCTATATAGGTAAAGTCACTAGGAAGGGTATCGGTAATGCGCACATTGGTAAGCGCGCCGGCGGTCACATTGGTATTGGTATAATAAACGGTATACGTCAGAACACGGCCGGGGAAAGCCGGAACAGGCGTCGCCGACTTGCTGGTGGCAACACTGGCGCTCCACGCATACGCTGTGTCGCTCTGCAACGTCGTTTGCCGAGTGGTCATATCGACGGTGTTGGTGTAGAAAGCGGCCTCCCCCAGAACCTCGACATCGAAGTAGAGCTCCTGCAACTCGTTAATACCCAGACTGAGCGTCCGGGTGACGTAGCCGGCTCCAGGGGCAGGCGCGTTCCATCCATAGAACGCATGGTTATCGCTAAGGTAGCCGATGCTGGTCCCCCACGTATCGGTCAGCACTACACCCGTTGCCGTATAGGTGCCGTTATTTCTAAGATAAATAATGTAGCGCATTTTATTGTTGGGTGGAACAGGAGGAGCAGCGAGATCAGGGGCGACTTTGTCGAGTGTGATAATGGGTCGATCCAACACCACCGACAACGCATCGCCGATGTCCAGCAGACCCGGCGTTTGTAACTCAGCCGTTGCCCCGAACTGCGTCAGTTGATAGGGCAATGGCGCCTTGACTTGAAGCGTAATCTGGATGACCTTTTCCACGCCATCATTGGGAACCGTATCGGCAAATACAGTATTGCCCTGCACCGGCGCAGGCGTCGCGGAAATGAAGTTCACATACGGCCCGTAATCCAGAGTAATCGTGACCGGTGCTGCAACCGTACCGGTATTGCTATAAGCCACCGTATAGAGGATTGTCTCACCGGCGTGGGCGTGGGATGGGCCGATCAAATCCATTCCCACTGCCGCTACCCACAGCGGCGTCACTGTTTGGCGCTGATGGGGACGCGAGTTGTCACTATCCCAGGCCAGCGTATTCACTACAGAGGTCGCTCCGTCGGTAATGATATCGCGGACGCGCATCGTCACAACAATTTCGTCATACGCGCCGCGCTCAAGTGTGCCCAGATTCCATTGTAAGCGACGCGCAGCAGGATCGTGTGCCGTCATCGGTGGGTCCGCGCTCACAAAGATCAGATTGGCATCATAGGTGTCGGCAATGAACGCATTCGTATAGGTGTACACCACGCTACTATTGCTATAAGCGATCGTATAGGTGAGGTACTCCCCCGGATAGGTATTCGGCTGTAGCACCGTCTTGTCAGCCTCGAACCCCAAAACCCGCAAACAACCTGGGCATACATCGTGTGACAGCGCCGCTGCGATGTCGGCGTAGGAGCGCTCATAAGGAACTACCCCCGGTTTAGTGCTGAAGTCCACTACTTCGGCATAGTTATCCAGACCCGTACCCGGCATTGCGCCATCGGTCACTGACACGACATATTGAATCTGAGACGTCGTGGCAACTGCCAGGGCACTGAACTTCCAGCAGATCTTTCCGGCAGCGCCTGGCGCCGGTGAAGAGACCAGATTAGGCGGAGTATTCTTGTTCTGCAAGAACATCACGCCTTCCGGCAAAGTATCGCAGATTTGAATGTCGTAGGCAGGAGATCGACCGGAATTTCGGAACGTGATTTGATAGTCTACCGGGAAAGCGACATCACGCGAGCCACTATCGGTGCGCGTAATGTCGAAATTGGTATTGCTCAAAGTTGGTTGAATCACGCGAATAGTAGCCTCACGCGGACCCTCGGAATGTCCGCCCGCCCAATACATTGTAACACTGTTCTTGTCAGATTTAGAAGCGATCAAGTCGGAGGCACTCACATAGACCCGCTGACTTTCATAATCCAGGCCGCTATTGACGACGGTGTAGGTAGAGGTGATAACGTAGCCAGAGGGAGACGGCGGTAGCGCACCCAGCGACCATCCCAACAACGTCTTAATCCTACCCTGATATGTAGGGCCAGCCGCGGTCTGTTGACCCAGCAACACCCCACCGGTACCCTCGACAGTGACCGGGGTAAGCAGTTGGAATCCAAGCGGCAACGTGTCCGTATAGTAGAACACCGGTAAGATAACATTGGGGCCAACTTCCAACCTGACATAATACGTCACTACATTGCCCATAGTCACTTCGGTGTTAGCAACAGGGGTGGAGGTTTTGGTATTGTGTACTTCTAACGCAAAAGTGTAGCCGGCATTGGTCTTATAGATGCCCTCATGCAACATCGCGGCAGGATAGGTATCATAGCTCATTTGCGAAGTCGCGGTAAAGCTATGACCGGCCTCCAACGGAGATGGCAGTGTTGCAGTGACTACCGGCGCCCACGAAGTGCCGGAGGCCATATCCACCGGCACCTCCCACGTCAATACCGTGGTATTACCCACCTGGACCATGCCATCATACGCAGGCTTAGTCGTCTCCACGGTCAAAGACACCCCCAGCGTCGCGGTAAAAATGGCATCATAAGCGGTAGGCCGTGACGATGCACCAACATGGGTATAGGTTAAGCGTACTTGTCCCCCGCCTCCGCCAATCCCGCCGGTGAACTGATGCACTATCGTCGTATTCACCAGGGGATTGATCGCGACGACACTGAACCTCGCATCATCCACCGCATTCACAGCCGAATAAGGCGCGTTGGACGCTTCAGAGATTACACAACCTGGGGCATTGCACCAGCGTAGCACGGGCTGGATTTTTAATCGGCTGCTATGGGAGACTTCAACCACCGGCGTCTTGATAGCGGGGTCGGTATCGCGCATCCGCACTGCCTGGATGGTATACTCCAAGGTGGTGGGCTGGGTAATCTCCGTAGAAACGGCGTATTCAAGTTGATAACCGTCCACCGCGGTCTTGCTATCCAGTGCCGCGTGTACCCCCGAAACCACCGCGGTCCACGCGGGGGAGGAAGACAGCGGCACCAGACCATCTTGCAACACGACGCGCGGTGTGACACTATAGGCTGTCGTTCCGTTCGGGATGACAAACTGCACGACAATTGTCGCCGTCTCACCGGCTACGGCCTCATGTTCCCCATTATTCAACATAATGAGGCTGGTGGTATTTGACTTCAAAATGCCCGGCCCAACAATGGTATTGGCACCATTGCGCGTTGCTGAACGGCATCCATCCGCATTGCACAAGTATGCTGCCGCAACATAAGGCAGAGGATCACCGAGGATATTGCCCGTCGCCGGCACTTGCGCCGTCACCGTGAAATTGACCGTCGACACGGGAAACGAAGGGGAAACGGTCCAGGTAACCACGTTGCTGCCCGGTGACCACGACGGGGTAGCAAAGCTATGCGTTGATGCGCCGGTCACTGCCAACTGGCTGGCCAGCGTGAAAGTAATGATCCCGCTATCCGCGGCCTGATTTTGCACCCGAATGGCAATCGTGTACTGCACCTCGGCGCCGGGCGCAGCCGAAGGTGCATTCACCGAGGTAATCGACACATTAGGCGGCACCTGCGGTGCCGCACTGACGTTACCCCACCCTACCAACAGAACCAAACTCACCACAAAAATCGCCCCTATGGTCAACCCAAGGCGTCGCCTACAAGCGCAGCACATACCAATGCTGTTTACCTCAACGTGATCATTTGTATTAGCTGGCATCGCATCCTCCTTATTTCTACTAAGTCCGCGAGAATAATTAAACTTAAATCAAACCATCCGAATTTTACCACACAAAAACAATCATGACAACTGTTTTTTCAGAAGCACCTTGTTACATTCATCACGGTCCCACTTGCTCCAGAATATCCTGCGCCTCTTTGGCCCAACGCTCCGGCGGCTGGGTATCCAAAAACTTCTGGAGGGTTTCTTGCGCCAACGCTGTTTCCCCCTTGGAATAATACGCCAATCCCAGGGCATACAGGGCCTCACGCATCTCAGGATTGGCCTGAACCGCCTGCTCCAGCAAAGTGATCGCTTCATCCACTTTGTTCTGACTCATATACAAGGTGCCTAGCCCCACCAGCGCCTCGGGTTTCCCTGGTGACAGCTTCAAGACCTGCTGGAATTCCGCCTCTGCCTGGGTCAAATAGGACGAGTCGGAGGTAGAACTGGCTATCTGGAGGTAGGTAGCGCCCAGTTGATAGTGACTATCGGGGTCATTGGGATCAGCCTCAAGCGCCGATTTGAACTCCTGAACGGCTGTTTCCATCTCGCCGGTTTGATAGGCCAGCACTCCCAGGTTGTGATGGACGGCGGACGCGCGCTCAGGTTCAAGTTCCAACGCCTGCAGAAAAGACTCACGCGCTTCCGGGTATTCGCCCAGATTAAACCGGGCCAATCCGAGGAGAAAATGGGCTTCGGCATTCCCGGCATCCGCAGCGACGACCTGTTGTAAGGCGTCACGCGCTGCAGCATAGTCACCCGCCTCAAGTTGTGCCTGGATGGCTTCTTTATCAAACTGCGGCGGCACGGCTTCCTGACTGTTCTCCGCTGCCTTTTCGGCGGTGGGAGAAGACAAACGCATGGCCAGAAATAGCCCTACCCCTACCAATACAACAATGATCCCTCCAATGAGAAAAAGTTGCCCGCGTTTTTGCATGAAAAGCCTCCTTGCTGTCGTTCCGGCACTGATTTCTTATACTTTTCGTATCCATCCGCGGCTAGTTTTTTATAGCCACCCCACGCAATCCCGAAGAACCCGCGTTACCCTTACCCTTGTTGAGGCTGGAGAAGGACCACCTGAGTCTCTTCTGCCCCGCTGGCGTCGGGGAGCACTTTCAGACTCGGCTGGGCATCCCCCCATGTCACCCCCATCTCCTTCAAAAACCGATCCACCGGATTGCGCGACAAACGTAACCCGGGCGTGTGATAATTCATCGGCACAACAATGTCCGGTTCAATGAGACTCACAATTTCAGAGGCCATTGCAGGGTTCAACCCGCCGGGAAGGCCCACCGGGATCAACAGGACATGGACCGATCCCAGCGCTTCGACCTGAGCCTGCGTGGGCGTGTGCCCCAGTTCGCCAAGATGACACACCACCACTCCATTGACATTCACCGCAAAGACGACATTTTGTCCCCGTTCGGCGCCATGTTTCCGATCACGGAAGGTGGCTACGCCGGCGATGAAAAGCCCGCCAATCTCATACTCGCCGGGTCCGGCCAGCGTGCGGGAGACGCCACGCAAGCCTTTCCAATGCGCTTCTTTGGGATCATCCAGGAGCAAGCTCGATGTCACGATCTCGGCACGGCTGCGAGGTAAAACCAAACCGGTTTCTTCTTCATTAAATGGATCCATCACGACCGCCGGATAGCCACGTTCAGTGATCCGAAAACAACCCAACCCATACCATGTCAATTCCATTGACGACTCCTTGTGTAAAATAGTCGGTTTTGTAGAGCGCAGGATCAATTCGTCCTATGAGATTGGTTCTCTGGGACTTTGCGCGGTGACGGAAAAACGGCTTTAGTTTTTGCCACGGATGACACGGATTGCACTGATTTTTTATACTTTGCGTGTCAATCTGTGAAATCCGTGGCTGGTTTCTTATTTCAACCCCACCGACACCACGTTTTAGTTCTCAATCTTAGCGCCTGGGCGCTGACGTTATTATAATCAAAGACTCTCAATTCAACAAGCGGCGCGCCTGGCAAAATTTGTTTCTCTGTATGAGTTGTGTTATAATGACATCGAGAGGTTGAGATGACACAAGGCCCGCTGCAATTTATTTCCCCACAACAATCACGCCAGCTCACAGAACTGGCAGAACGGGCGCGACTGGGCCTTAGCCGCTTCGCCGACACCACCGTAGAATACAATGCCATCGGCTTACAGTTGCTCGACGAATGGATTGACCGCCACCTGCGGCAGTTTCCTCGCCCTTCCCAAGAAATCATCATAGCCTGGGGCGCATTCTTAGGTGAAACTTTCCGCCGGCGATTTGGCGGTGAATGGGGGCTGAACAACGCCGGCAACAGGCCCCGGCTCGGTATTATCGCGCCGCAAGGTGAGACCGGTCAACTGTTCGTCGATATTATGGATCAGATGCAACGCCGGATCAGAGATGGGATGAACGAGTCCCTGGCATTCTACTATGCGCTCAAAGGCATCGAATTGCGAGAATGACGAGGCCCCGCCCGCTGCGAGGCTCCGTCATCACACGAACTACATATTCCCCAGAACGCGCTGCAGGTCCTCAGGTGTTTTCGCCACAATGGCGACATAGTCCACACCCGGGTAGTATTGATCGAAGAAGGCTTTGAGGTCACCCGGCCAGCCCTGGGGATTGACAGCGATCACCTTGCGTCGGGTGGGCCCGCCACCGGCATCATCGGCGCTTCCGCCAATCGTCCAGCGATACTTATGCCACGCTCCGCTGTCAAGGACAGCACGCAGCCATTCGTCGCCGGCGCCAGGCGGCAGCAGTAAGTAAGTGCGGGCGTAATCCTCCCGCGGGGGGACAAAACCGGGCGTTCCACCGCCAGACGTCGGGCGTTCCAGCACCGTAAACGTCATCTGCTGCAAAACAGACCCGGCAGCAGAAACTTTGACGCTATGCGCCCCCGCCGTCACCGCCACACACCGCCAGCGACTTTCAGCGCCGAGGCGCGTCGCCGCGCCCTGAAAGACTTCTCCTCCCTCAAATTGCACCGTCAACTGCTCTGGTGCCGGGCCGCCCGCAACGATCACTTCAAACGGCTCACCCTGCACCGGCGCCGTCGTAGACAACGCGAGTGTGAGCGGCGTCCCGCCTCCCCCCTCCACAACCACCAGCTCCATCGCATCAAAATAGGCGTCACAGTGCTTAAACGGCCACAAAACGGCACTGCGCACAAAGAATGTTACCGCCGTTCCCTGTGCCGTTACTTCGACCGGGGGGATTTGGGCATAGACATTGTAGATATGCGCCCCTTCCCCCCATACCACCGTACTCGCATACGGATCTGTGCCGCCCGTGGGATCAATCCCCACGGTAAAGGTGAAGTTGCGCACCCCATCCACCTTATCGTAGTCGACAGCGCGAACAAAGTACGCGCCCTCGCCCACCCCATCGCTCGCGCGTGGATTGTCCTGCCCGCTCGACCAGGCATGCGCCCACCCCGTACCGCGCAGCCGCGTTCCCGGGGTCATGCCTTCAACACGCTGATAAAATCCGCCGTCGTGGATGCGGAAAAAGCTGAAGAGTTTGACGGCGCGATTGCCGGCATAGATGCGCAATGGATCCAGAAACGGTGGTTCCCGGTTGATCACGTGTATCTCGGGACGACCATAACCAATAGGGTTAGTGGGATCATGAGGCACCGGCCCCCCTTCCTTCCAAAAGGCCACCCACTGCTCTGGCACAAAAATCTCGCTGAATTCCTGTCCTGTATGGGTCTTGCGCCACCAATTACCTTCAAAACCGGGGTTCTGCAGCAGGTTTGTCATTGTCAATCCTCCTTATCTGGAAAGTGAAATGGCTCTCTGGAACTTTACATAGCGACTTCTCTACCCTTCATTAAACTGCAAAAACAGAACGTTGTCAATATCGCGCTACACTGCATCGGATTCTGACATCACGATAGGGTCATCGCCCTCGTCGCCATCTTTGTCAGGGCGGGCATGCTCCGCGAATTTCTTGAGCCGCGCCGTTACCCGGGCATGGATCGAGCCTTCCGAAAATTCACCGCTCTCGTCACGTATACCGGCCGGCATTCCGGTCAGCAACTCCAATCCTTCATCGACCGTCCCCACACCGTAAATGTGAAAACGGCCCGCCGCCACCGCTTCAACAATGTCCTCCCGCAGCATCAAATCCTGCGCATTGCTCACCGGGATCAGCACACCTTGCGTCCCCGACAGCCCCCGTTGGGCGCACACGTCGAAGAATCCCTCGATCTTTTCGTTGACCCCGCCAATGGGCAACACCTGCCCATGCTGGTCCACAGCGCCCGTCACCGCCAGGTCTTGTCGCAGCGGCGCCTCCGCCATCGCTGAGATGAGCACATACAGTTCCGCGCACGACGCGCTGTCGCCATCGATGTCATCATACGTCTGCTCAAAACTCAGGCTCGCTTCCATCGACAGGGAACAGTCGGTTCCATACTGTCCGCCGAAATATCCCACCAAAGTTAACAACCCCTTGCCATGAATCGGGCCGCTCAACTGCACCTCTCGATGGATATCCAGGACATTGCCTCGCCCGATATAAACACGCGCGGTGATCCGGCTAGGCATACCGTAGGTGTACCCTCCCAGCGTCAACAGCGTCAGCCCATTGATCTGCCCGATACACTTCCCGGCGGTGACAATCACATGACGGCCCTCGGCAATAGCGCGATGCGCATATTCTTCACCCAGGCCCACGCGCCGCTTCTGCTGGCGCAGTGTCTCCAGAATGTCAGCCCGTTGTACGACCGCATGCGGCTGCTTTTTCGCCCGATAGGCTGCCTCGCGCACCAGATCGGCAATCTGCCCGAACTGTGTGCTCAGCCGGTCTTGATTTGCGGCCAGCCGGGCGCCGTATTCGATCACCCGCATCACGGCCTCCGACGTAAACGGCAGCAGATGTTCGTCTTCAGCAAGCGCGCGCACAAACCGGACATACATGGACTCGGACTCCGGGGTGCGTTCCATCTCCGCATCGAAATCGGCTAGCACTTTGAACAGCTTGGCGAAGTCCTCATCGTAGGCATACAAAGCATAGTAAATGGACGGCGAACCGCGCAAGATCACCTTCACCTGCAAGGGAATCGGCTCAGGAACGGGCGTCACACTGCGCACCAACTGCTGACCGTCCGGGGATTCGATGCGAATCAGCCCGCCGAACAAAGCGCGCTTCAGGCCGACCCAGACATAAGGCTCGTCCATCAACGATTCGGCCTCCAGGATGAGATAGCCGCCGTTCGCACGGTGCAGCGCGCCAGGCCGGATCAGCGTGTAATCGGTGATCGTTGCTCCCCGGCGGACGTCGTACTCGATCCGCCCAAAGAGTTTGTCATACGTGGGCACATCCTCGACAATCACCGGCGCCCCCTGCCCATGGGCGTTATCCACCAACAGGTTGACGCGATAACGCTGGTTGAGAGGAATATCCAGCAACGACCCGCTGTCGTCCTCGGCATCCCCTTCGCCTTCACTGCGGAAAATGTCCACGTTCTCAACAATGTCCTGCAAAACTTCGGCGAGGTACTCTTGAACTTCTTCCTGATCGACATACTTCTCGCGCAGTTCTTGCACCAGGGGCGCGACGGTGAAATTCGCCACTTCCCGATCCAGACGCTCGATGTCGGCCTGGGTACGCCGCTCAAACTCACGCCAGCGGCGCATGGCGCTGGCGAGCATATCTTCCAGTTGATTGAGGTTCTGCTCAACATCCGCGCGTTCGTCGGCTTGTAGTTGGCTAAACGCTTCGGGGGTCAACAGTTCACCGTCGCGTACCGGCGAGATGTACAGTCCTGACGGCGAACGCACCAGCGCGAAACCCCGCTCCCGGCACGCCATATCCACAGACGCCAGTTCGCCTTGCTGCATTTCCCGGAACTGCTGTCCCAATTTCTCGCGCGCCTCGGCGTACTGGTCAGTCTCGAATGCCTGGAGTAAGCGATCCATCAACCCACTGTTGAAGCGCTCCATATCGGCACGCAGTTCACTGCCCCGGCCCGGCGGCAGGCTGATGGCCCGCGGCGTCGCCGGGTCGACGAAGTGATTGACGTACACCCAATCGCAGGGGGTTGCGGCCTGGGACGCTTGCTCACGCACGATACGTCCTAAAATAGAGCGTCGACCTGTGCCGATTGGCCCCATCACGAAAACGTTAAAACCGGGACTCTGAATGTCCAATCCAAAATGGATGGCTTCTACAGCCCGATCTTGCCCGATAATCAGCGGTGCATAGGCCAATTCGTCGGTCGTTGTGAAGGTGAAACTTTCCGGATTACAGGCGCGGTACAGCGCCGCCGCAGGAAGTTCACCCGCCATTGATTTTGTTTTCTCCATAGAATATGTCACCCAATCCCTATCATCACGTAAAACAGGACCAAAAACGAGATCGCCACAATCTCATTCTTGGTCCCGTACAGCGCGTTTTTAATCTAACACAAAAAACGGCCCGCTTAACGCCGCCCCAGGTGCATCGGCATGACCACGTGGATGAAAGCCTCGTCCCCGACCGCTTTCACAATGCCGGGATTCGTGGGGGTGTTGAGTTCAAGTGCCACCTGCGGCGTATCCAACGCCGAGAAAACGTCGATCAGGAAACGTACGTTGAAGGCAATTTCCAGGCCGTCGCCTTCGACGTTCGCCATCAAGCGCGTGGAGCCTTGCCCTGATTCGGCAGAATCCGCCGAAACCACGATTTCGCCCGACTCGATGGATAGGGTGACGATGTTGGCAACATCGCGGGCAAAGATCGCGGCGCGTTTGCAGGCCTGTAGAATTTCCTCACGCCCCAGCACCACCCGCGTCCTGGACGTGGACGGGATAATGCGACGCACGTCAGGGAAATTGCCGTCAATCAATTGCGAGTTCAACACCGTGTCGGTGAGTTTGAAGAGAATCTGATTGTGGGGGTAGGTCGTGGAGATGTTCACCGGCTCTTCCTGGCTGCCGACAATGCGCATCAACTCGGAGAGCGCCCGCGCCGGGATGATGACGCTGAAGGGAGTGGGAACCGGATGGATCAGCGGAATCTGGCG
Source organism: Anaerolineae bacterium (assembly GCA_035415725.1). Classification (GTDB taxonomy): domain Bacteria; phylum Chloroflexota; class Anaerolineae; order B4-G1; family SLSP01; genus DSWT01. The sequence goes on from DAOOGN010000084.1 coordinate 13,233, forward strand.
CATCGACAGGCGGAAGCCATCGGCAGCAGCCAGGGTGAGGGTGCTACTTTCAAATTCCGCCAGGACACCGGTAAGCACCGGATGGCTTTCGTCGGTGGAGGCCGCAAACGTGACCTGTATCAGACCTGTGCGTAAGTCATCAGCTTCTACGGCGAAGCCGTCTCCCTGTTCCGGCTCCGGCACCACCGGGAACTCGTCGGCGGAAATGCCCCGAAAGCTGGCCTTCACGGCGCCGCAGTTCAGCGCCAGGGAAAGCGCTGAATCGTCCATGGTCAGATCCACTTGATCCGGCGGCAATGAATTGACCAAATCGATGAAATTGCGTGCCGGAACGGTCAACGCGCCGTCGGTCTCCACGTGCGCTCCCACCCAATGCACCACACTCAGCTCCAGATTGGTGGCAGCCAGTTTAAGCTGTCCGTGATCTGTCGCCAACAAAATGTTGCCCAAAATCGGCATGGTCGTGCGGGATGGAACCGCCCGTCCAACAATACTCAATCCTTTGGCTAGATTTTCCTGCAAGCAAGAAAGTTTCATCGAGGGCCTCCCTCCTCTAAAAATAGCCACAGAGCACCCAGAGTTCACAGAGAAAAACACAGATTCGTATCTATTCAGGCTAGTAAACCTGACGAAGTAACTTATCCCCTATGCCAGGTTTGGCGTGGATTTCGGTATGCCTGGTGCTTGTGGATGACGAGATAGGCGTGTTTCTATCAGCCCATCCCCCCTCTTTTTCGCCCCCTTCTTCCCCGCTGGCGGGGGAGAAGGGGGTTGGGGGATGAGAGGGCCAGCGCCTATAGCCGAAGTGTCAACCTATTATGCACCCTCCCCCAAGTCCCGTTTGCCACCTGGCAAGGGTGGCTGAATAGTTACGATTTCGATTACATCCAGTATACTCTACCCTGGTGAAAGGGCAAGAAGAAATGGAATAATGAACGTCCTCCCTTTTCCAATAATCTGTCTTATACCCGAAGAAATGGCGCCCAGCGGCATCTTCAACTGGCGCGAGGTTCACATCCTGCACCTTCTACGTTGGGAGCTTCATGGGCTGAGGCGCTGGCTATCTGTACCGCTGCCGTCGCCAGGCCCACTATCAGCCAAAACAACGTCACCGAATGATGAAAATCCAGGCTAAAGAAGTAACGATCCGATAAACCCGCCATCAATCCACCGATAATGGCGGCATGAAGGCCATACCACAACGGCTCCAACTCCGGCGACATCTCCGCAACTTTGCGCCAACGCCAGAAACGCACGAGGAGCATGGCGGCAATCACCAGAAAGACGGCCAGGCCGATCAGCCCCATCTGTTCGGCGATGGTCAAATAGACGCTGGCGACGGCAGTGTAGATATCGATGTCCGGAGCGCCGGCAAATCCCACGCCCAACAAAGGATAACGCCTAATGAGAATGAAGGCATCCTTGTATTCCCCCAGGCGCATCTTCATCGATAAATCCTGAAGCTGTACCCCTTCAAGGAAGTGCGTCAGGTACGCCTGCGTCCAGGGTAAGATCAGGATCAGCAGCAACACCGCCGCAAACCAGGGCAGCAATTTGCGATAACGCAGTACACCGATGGCTAAAACCGCCAGGATCATCGCCACCATCGACCCGCGTGAAATGGTCAGCCCCAGGCACACTCCCATCAAACCGAGGCACACCACGATGAGCCAGCGTGGTAAAAGCGGGCGTTGGGCGAAAAGTTGAGGAACCGTCATCGCCAGCGCAAGGTTGAGGAGACTGCCAAGCACGTTGGGATCGACAGAGGTGGACGTGGCGCGCTGCATCAAACTGGGATCATCACGGATGTAACGCAGCACCCCTACCCCGCTGGGATAACCCAGGTATCTCAGTGCGGAAAGCAGGCGCATCGTCAACGCATCCGGCAGAAAATACAGGACGATGCCCAAAAACGCCGCTGCCGTCGCCCCCAAAATCAACCAGCGCATCAACCGTCCCAGCCGTCCGACGTCGCGCACGGTGTTGACGACGAGGAAAAAGAGAGCCAGGCTCAACAGCGTCTCCGCGAAACGCCGGATCAGCGTCACGGTCAATGCCGCGTGCCCCAGCCCGGCGACAAAGGTGCCGATAGCCAGAAACGTGAACACTAACACCGGCGCACCCAAAGGAGTGGCAACGAAACGTTGTTCTTCGCCCAGCCCATAGGGCAACAACCAGACAAAAAACAGTCCGACCAGCGCCACGTCCAGAAAAGTCGGCCTGAACCCAATGCTGAAGGGCAGTGAGGCAAAAGGCAAGAGCGTGATGACGCCGATCACCCCTCCATAGGCTATTTCGATGTCGCTCACGATCCAGACAAACAGCCCCAGGGCGACCCACAAGGCGATGGCCGGTAAGACGCCGACTTCCACAATTAACCACCCACCGCCGACGCTCCCGACGGCGATCAACAACACCGCTAGAACGTTCAACATCCAGCGCCGCCGGCCAAAAAACAGGGGGCGCAGAGCGCTGTTGCCGAGCCAATCTTGAATCGTTGTACGCCAGTTTATCATCGCGTCTCCGGCAAGATTATACCCGCTCGTGAACCTGCGTCAAGACTCACGGACGCCCGGGGACAGAACAAATTATGGGGTAACTATAAAGCTGAAGCCGCCACTCCAAACAGAAAGTTGCGTCAGTCCTAGAAAAGTGCTCGGGCCGGGATAATCCCGGTGTTGACGCTCACGTATTTACGTGATATACTCACCTACGGGGAGGTAAAGTATGAATACGACCCTGGAAACTCAAAACGTGACGCTGGCGATTCCCAAGGAGGTGTTGCGCGAGGTGAAAGTCATAGCGGCGCAACGCGGCATATCCATATCCAGTTTGCTGGTTCAGACACTCAAGGACCTGGTGCACCAACAAGATGCCTATGAAGCGGCGATGCACCGTCATTTGGCTATTCTGGAGCAGGGGTTTGATCTGGGTACCGGTGGAAATATCACCTGGTCACGAGAGGAGTTGCATGAGCGTGAACATAGATGACATCCCTACGGACCAATTTATCGACACAAATGTTCTGGTTTATGCGCATGACATTTCAGCCGGAGTGAAACATGCCCGCGCCAAGCACTTGCTACAGGAATTATGGAAAAGCAAACAGGGGTGTCTTAGCATTCAAGTTTTGCAAGAATTCTATGTCAACATCACGCGCAAAGTGGCTGCTCCATTAAGTGCATCAGAAACGGCGCAAATCATTCCAGCGTTGGCCGTGTGGAAAATTCACACGCCGCAAGCCAACGATATCCTTGAAGCTATCCGCGTCCAGCAACGTTATCATCTCTCTTTCTGGGACGCTATGATCGTCTGGAGCGCAGCCCGGCTCGGTTGTGCTGTCCTCTGGTCAGAAGACCTCGATCCAGGACAAACGTATGAAGGCGTGCAAGTGCGAAATCCATTCGCGGTGAGTGACGAACCCTCAACGCTTTAACGGCCTGTGCGTCTCTTGTGCGTCTAACGCAGGGGGGCGAGGGGGCAACTCGCCTTACAAAATACGAGCCTGAATAGAGACCAAAATTGATGACTTTCAGGAGGGATTGATTATGCAATACGGTTACTTCGACGACAACGCGAAAGAATACGTCATTACCCGGCCCGATACGCCGCAATCGTGGAGCAACTATTTAGGCTCCACCGAGTACGGCGCCATCATCACCAACAACGCCGGCGGCTACGGCTTCTACAAATCCGGCGCCCGCGGGCGCTTTATGCGGTTGTTCTTCAACAGCATCCCTATGGATCAGCCGGGACGTTACTTTTACCTGCGTGACAATGCCAATGGCGATTACTGGTCGGCATCGTGGCAGCCGGTGGGCAAGCCGCTCGATCGATACCAATCCACCTGCCGTCACGGGACAGCCTACTCCGTGTTGACGTCACACTATGCGGGGATCACCACAGAGACGACGTACTTCGTCCCGCTCGGACAAACTTTCGAGTATTGGCGATTGCAAGTCACCAACACCAGCGACCGCCCGCGCGAAATCTCACTCTTCACCTACTGCGAGTTCACCAATCAATGGATGACGTTCCAGGATCAGGTGAACCTGCAATACTCACTCTTCATCGTGCGCGGTGCGCTCACCGACGATAAATTGTTGCGGATTGCCATCGAGGACAACCTGACACCCCGCGACGAGGAGACACTGATGCACCACAAGTTCAACCAGACGTGGATGGCGTTGGTCGGCGCGCCGCTCGCAGGGTACGATACCAGCCGCGCGGCGTTCCTCGGTCCGTACCGCAGTTATCACAACCCGTTGGTAGTGGAACAGGGATACTGCACCAACAGCCATGCCTACGGCGACAATTCCTGTGGAACACTGCACACGACTTTGACCCTGCAACCAGGCGAAAGCCGCGAGGTGCTGGTGATGCTCGGCATCGGCGACGCGCGCGTGGTGGGCAAACGCACGGTCGCCGAGTTCGGATCGCCAGAACGCGCTGCCGTCGAATTGCAAAAATTGAAGGACGCCTGGCATGCACGCCTCGGCAGCCTGGTGGTTCAAACGCCGGACGAGGATTTCAACCACACGATCAATGTGTGGGGCCTCTACAACTGTCTCATCACCTTCGCCTGGTCGCGGGCTGCCAGCCTGGTCTACAACGGGGAACGCGACGGGCTGGGCTTCCGCGACTCGGTGCAGGACATTTTGGGCGTGGCCGCCGCCATCCCGGAGGAAGCACAAGCGCGCCTCGAATTGATGTTGACCGGTCAGGTGTCCAGCGGCGGCGCGATTCCGGTCATCCAGCCGTTCGACCACCACCCCGGCCACGAGTCCCCGCCCCCCGACGAGGATTATCGCTCCGACGACTGCCTGTGGTTCTTCAACGTCGTCCCACTCTTAGTGGGCGAGACCGGCGATCTGAGCTTCTATGACAAGGTACTGCCCTACGCCGACCGGGGCGAAGCGACCGTCTTCGGCCATCTACGTCGCGCGCTGGAATTCAACCTGGAGCGCACCGGAGCGCACGGCCTGCCCTGCGGCCTGCACGCCGACTGGAACGACTGCCTCAAGCTCGGCTATTACGGCGAAAGCCTGTTCGTCGCCTTCCAGGTGCGGTTCGGCCTGACGATCTACGCCGAAATCGCCACACGGCTGGGCAAACCGGAGGAGGCGGCCTGGGCGCTGGCGCAACGCGAGACATTGGAAACCAACATCCAGAAATGCGCCTGGGACGGCGACCGGTTCATCTGGGCCATCGGGGACGACGGCACGGTGTACGGCACACAGAAGTCCCCCGAGGGACAGGTCTACTTGAACACCCAGGCCTGGTCGGTTATCAGCGGAAGTGCGACAGCGGAGCAGGCGGAACGCTGTATGCAGACCGTCAAAGAGTGTCTGGCGACGCCCTACGGCCTGATGCTCTGCGCGCCGGCTTTTGTCCACATGCCGGTAGATGTAATGCGCGCCGTGGTTTTTAACCCTGGCATCAAGGAAAACGCCGGCATCTTCAATCACACGCAGGGCTGGGGCGTGATGGCCGAATGTCTGCTTGGTCACGGCGACCAGGCTTACGCCTATTACCGCGCTTCCATGCCGGCGGCCTACAATGACCACGCCGAAATCCGCCAATGCGAACCTTATGTCCAGGCGCAAACGACCTACTCCATCTACTCACCGCGGGCGGGCAACACGCGCACTTCGTGGCTTACCGGCGCGGCCGCATGGGCCTACTTCAGCGCAACACAGTCCATCCTGGGCATTCGCCCGGACTGCGACGGCCTGCGCATTGACCCGTGTATTCCGTCGACATGGCCCGGCTTCAAGGCCGTCCGCCGCTTCCGCGGGCGGATGATCCATATCGAGGTCAAAAATCCCCACGGCATCTGCCGCGGCGTCCGGTCGATCACGCTAAACGGCGCCGTCCTACCCGGCAACCTCATCCCCGCCGATCATCTCGGCGCCGAAAACTACGTGGAAGTGATATTGACGGCGTAAAGAGCGGCGAAGTTGCACTTTACAGGATTATGATTATCATTGACTTATGGTAACTATTCAGCCACCTTTGCCAGGTGGCGAACGGGACTTGGGGGAGGGCACATAATAGGTTACCCCTTCGGCAGGTGCTGACCCTCTCATCCCCC
>DAOOGN010000085.1:0-19323 GCA_035415725.1 Anaerolineae bacterium
ATGATAAACCGATACCCAAGTTTACAACCGCGCTAATTTAACATTGTCGAGATAGTTACGACCTTTCTACTATACTGGTTCTGCCCCCAGGGGTAAGTAATATTTGTTCATTTATACTCTCATTTATTCTATTGACAATTTGACAATAGATAGTTATAATGAAAACAGATTACTTACCTGACACAGAAGGAGGTGCAGGATGCCAAGATGGGATGGAACAGGCCCCAGGGGTCAAGGGCCGCTTACCGGGCGTGGTAATGGCTATTGTGCTATCGCCTATCCCGAAGACCGTGAGCCGTATGGATATGCCGGGGTGCAAGGTCGCCCGGTGAACGGTCAGGGGCTACTGCGCTGGCTGAGCCCTTTCCGCTATTTCGGGCGCGGCGGCCGGCGCGGTGGCTGGGGGCGCTGCGCGCGGTGGTTTATATAATCGTTCACAGGAGGTGCAGAATGCCAGGTGGAGATCGAACCGGCCCGCAAGGGTTAGGGCCGCGCACCGGGCGCGGATTAGGAAATTGTGATCCAGCGGCTGAACCCCGCCTGGGCTACGGCTGTGGATCTGGCCGGGGCCATGGTTGGCGGCGCTGGGCGCGCGCTACCGGGCAGCCTGGTTGGCTGCGCGATGGCGAATGGGGTGTCACCCCGCCGTCGGCGGATGAAACCACGTTGCTCAAGAAACAAGTCGAACAATTACAGGCGCAGTTGGCTGCCGTGCAACAACGGCTGGCGGAATTAGGCGAATCATAAAGCCCTGGTTTCCTGCCGCCGTCCCTGATACACCCAGGGGCGGCGGCAGTGCTGGTTGATATGATGATTGACACACCTTCCACTCTGATCTTCGGCCCGGTGCCTTCACGGCGTCTGGGCCGAAGTTTGGGCATCAATCACATCCCGCCGAAAACCTGCACCTACGCCTGTGTCTACTGCCAGTTGGGGCGCACCTCCCGCTTACAGATAACCCGGCAGCGGTTCTACGCGCCAGAAACGATCGTGGCGGCGGTAAAAGCCAAACTGGCGGCCCTGGCGCGCGCGGGAGAGGCGGTGGACTATCTCACGTTGGTACCCGATGGCGAACCCACGCTGGATTTGCACCTGAGAATGCTGCTGATGCAGCTCAAACCTCTTGGCTTGCCGTTAGCCGTCATCACCAACGCCTCTTTGTTGGATGAGCCGGCAGTGCAGGAGGCCTTGTTGCTAGCCGACTGGGTCTCGCTCAAAGTGGACGCCGCCGCTGAAGCCACCTGGCGGCATGTGGATCGTCCCCATGGGCGACTGCTATGGGCGAATATTCTTGACGGAGCGCGAGAATTTGCCCGCCGCTTTGCCGGCGCGCTGGTGACGGAAACGATGCTCGTCGCCGGCCTCAACAACGCTCCGGACGCCCTTGCCGCGACGGCTGCCGCCGTGGCTGAGTTGCATCCCGCCATCGCCTATCTCAGCGTCCCCACGCGGCCGCCGGCGGAAGCCTGGGTCAAGCCGCCCACCGCAGCGGCGCTCACCCAGGCATACCACCTCTTCACGGCGGCGCTGCCCCATGTCGAATTACTCACCGGCTACGAGGGCAACGCCTTCGCCGCTACCGGCGATGCGGCCGCCGATCTGCTCAGTATTACCGCTGTGCATCCGCTGTGCGCTGACGCAGTAGGCGATTTGTTGGCGCACGACGGGGCAACGTGGGAGGTAGTAGATGAATTGACCGCGCGCGGCGCGCTGGTCGCCACACCTTACAACCAACACATATTCTATCTCAGAGGATATACCATCCATGAAAACTGATGTACACACTGATCCAACCCAAATCACTCATCCTATTCGTCATGTCCTGGCCGTCATGAGCGGCAAAGGCGGCGTCGGAAAATCCACCACAGCGGCGCTGCTGGCGGCCGGCTTGCAGCGCGCCGGTTGGCACGTCGGTCTGCTGGACGCAGATGTCACCGGCGCCAGCCTCCCCAAACTTTTCGGCGTGCAGCAACCACCGCTCGCCGATGGGCAGGGCGTGTTGCTGCCGGCGATGACGCCCAGCGGCATCAAACTCGTCTCGATCAACTTACTCCTGGAGCACGAGGACGATGCGGTCGTCTGGCGCGGCCCGTTGATCTCCAAGCTGATCCAACAATTCTGGAACGATGTCGCCTGGGGCCCGCTGGATGCGCTGGTCGTAGACCTGCCGCCCGGTACTTCCGACGCAGCGTTGACTGTCTTGCAAAGCCTGCCGATTAGCGGTATGATTATCGTTACCACGCCCCAAGACCTGGCCGATATGATCGTGCGCAAAGCGGCCCACATGACCCGGCAGGTGGGTAAACCCATCCTTGGCATCGTCGAGAATATGGGGTATGCTATCTGCCCGGATTGCGGCGCGCGTCTCGAAATCTTTGGGGCCGGGCGCACGGCGGAACTGGCCGCGGCTTTCGCGGCTCCCTTTCTGGGACGGTGGGGATTGGATCCGGCATTGGCGCGCGCCGGCGACGCCGGGCAGATCGAGAGATACGATTCGGCGGAGTTCACTGCCATTCTCCAGGCGCTCCAGAAACAGTTAGCCAACGGAGCCGCATAACCCGGGAGGTCACGATGGGAAAACACAGTCTGCGCCAGTGGCTTGGCCTGGGATTACTCGCATTCATGGGGCTGATCGGCTCGCAGCGGGTATTGGCGGATGCGCCGGTCGTCCATGCCGTGCTGTTCTACTCGCCATCGTGCGGTCACTGTCATTACGTCATCACCGAAGTATTGCCGCCCATTATGGAAGAACACGGCGACGGGTTCCAAATCGTCGGCGTTAACATAGCCGAGGCCGGCGGGCAGGCCCTGTATCAGGCGGCCATTACCCACTTTGCCATCCCTGATGAACGGCGCGGGGTGCCTACCCTTATCATGGGAGAAACGGTATTGGTTGGCTCCGGCGAAATCCCGGAGCAACTGCCAGGGCTGATCGAGACGTACCTGGCGCAGGGTGGGTTGGACTGGCCGGCCATCCCCGGCCTGGCAGAAGCGTTGGCGGCCAGCGCCTCTACACCGGAACCGGAAACGCCGTTGCCCACACCTGAACCGAACACGCCATCGCCCACGCCAGAATCGGCGGCGGCGCCCTCTACGGCCGCCGTTGCCGCAACTCCTACTGCGGCCGCAACCTTGCCCCCTACCGTTACCGCTGTCCCGGTAATTCCAGGCGTCGTCACCGATGACGGCGGCTGGCGCGCGCGCTTTGCCCGCGACCCGCTCGGCAACGGCATCTCCATCGCGGTGCTCCTGGGGATGATCGCCAGCGTCCTCTACAACGGTATAGCTCTGCTCAATACACCCTCAGAAGCGGCGCAGCGCCGCTGGCAGTGGGCCATCCCCCCGTTGGTGGTGCTGGGCCTGATCGTCGCCGGCTATCTGGCTTACGTGGAGACGCAGCAAGTCGCCGCCGTTTGCGGGCCGGTGGGGGATTGTAACGCTGTTCAACAAAGCGAGTTTGCCTTGCTGTTTGGTTTTCTGCCGATTGCCGTGTTGGGCTTGATCGGCTACGTAGGCATCGGCGCGGCGTGGGCGGTCGCGCGCTACGCGGATGGCCTGTGGGCCAACCTGGCGAAGCTGGCGCTGGTGGGGATGGCCTGGTTCGGCATAGTCTTCTCCATCTACCTGACTTTCCTGGAGCCGTTTGTCATCGGCGCGACGTGCGCCTGGTGTCTCACCTCGGCGGTGGTAATGACGGCGCTGTTCTGGGTGATCACCCCACTGACGTCGCCAACGTGGTCCGTCTTGCGCGCCGCCCGGCGTGCGCCGCAGCCCGAACCCTGAAAAAATGCTGAAAATTCGACAAAGAGTCGAATGAAAATTTAATCCAAGGAGAACCCTCATGACTGCATTACCCGAAATCGTCACTCAGGCCTGGGAGCAACGCGAAGGCCCCGTGGTGTTGACCACAGTGGACGCCGCCGGCGTCCCCAACGCGATCTATGCCACTTGCGTCCGCCTTGTTGGGGCGGATACGTTGGTGGTGGCTGATAACTTCTTCAACAAGACCCGCGCGAACATTCTAGCAGGCAGTAAAGCTGCGTTGCTGTTCATCACGAAAGAAGGCAAAGCCTACCAGGTGAAAGGGCATATTGAATATCACACGGCAGGGCCGGTGTTCGACGAAATGAAGCAATGGAATCCGGCCAAACTGCCGGGCCATGCCGCCGCCGCTCTGAAAGTGGGGCAGGTTTTTTCGGGAGGCGAACAACTGGCTTGATCAACGGTGTTGGAGAAGTAGCTACACCCTCCAGCCAGGAAAATTCAGTACAAAAAAAACGTAAAGCGGGCGTACCTTGCGCCCGCTTTTTTGTCTTCACACAGAATTTTACATTTGAAGGCACAAACGCCACGGGGCAGGCTGAAAAACCCACCCTGCGGCGCATTTTAAACCCCATAGTTACCCAGAAGTGTTACGTCGTCCCTCACTTGTCATTTTATCTATTGACAAATTGTCATTAGTAAGGTAAAATAAAGATAAATTCATCAGGATTTGGGCAGTATGAAAGGAGGTGAGACTATGCCAGGATTTGATGGAACCGGCCCGCGTGGTGCAGGCGCAATGACCGGACGCGGTCAGGGTTACTGTGCGATCGCCTACCCCAAAGACGGGCGACCGTATGGCTATGCCGGACTTCAGGGCAGGCCCGTGGGTGGCTTTGGATTCATGCGCTGGTTTAACCCTTTCCGCTTCTTCGGACGTGGTATCCGGGGCGGTGGGCGGGGACGACGCGCGTGGTGGTAAAAACAGAACTATTCTTTTAAGGAGGTGAGAATTATGCCAGGCGGAGATCGAACTGGACCACAGGGATTAGGCCCACGCACTGGGCGTGGATTAGGGGATTGCGAGCCTCTGGATCAGCCGCGTCTGGGCTTTGGCTTTGGTCGTGGGCGCGGCCGGCGTTATTGGGCGCGCGCGACCGGGCAACCAGGGTGGTTGCGCTTCGGCGGGTGGGGGACGCCCCCACCGTCGGTGGACGAATCCGCGTTGCTCAAGGCGCAGGCTGAGCAGTTGCAGGCGCAGTTGGTGCTGTAAAACAGCGGCTGACAGAGCTGAGCAGCGACTGAAGCGCTTTCTTGCTGCCGTCGGCCCTAATCACATCAGGGCCGACGGTATTGACGTTGGTATAAGTCGAAGGAAATTTTGTATGCTTACTGAAAAACAGCTACATCAACAACTATGTACCGTCATGCACCCCGAAATAAAACAAGACCTCGTAGGGTTAAACATGATCAGGGCGATCGCAATCCAGGGCAATGCCGTTATTGACGGGGTTATCTATGCGGTCACGTTCAACGTCAGCATCTTCACGGGTGTTTTGGCTGCTATCGGGATGGTCCTTCACGAGTTTCCCGAAGGGATTGTAATGTTTGTGCTGCTGGAGCGGGCGGGGTTCAGCCGGAAAAGGGCAGCCGTGTACGCTTTCTTTTCGGCAGCCCTGTCCACGCCATTAGGCGCGTTGGTGTCGTTTCCCCTTATTAATATTATCCGACAGCGCAAAGTCAATGATGTTGCCGGCGATACTCACGCGCACCGCCGTTGCCAGCGGATCGGCGCTTTCCGCTGCCAGCGCCTTGAGGCGGGGATAAAGCGCGAGGGCGGCGCGGGTGCTGTGGTCTTTGAGGGCGCGGTAAGGGTCACCGTGGGCCATCCGCTCGCGCACGATGCGATGGACGGTGTAACCGATTTCCGGCGGGGTCTTGCCGGGCGGGAGCGTTTGCAGCAGGGTCAACGTCTGACCCATGATGGCATACTGTTGGGTTTCGTCCGCTCCCACGCGCCGCGCCGCGCTCAAGGCCTGGCGCAGGAAACAGGGATAACAATCCAGATAAGTACGCATCATGCTCCTATTTTCGGGAAGATCAGGCCGGTTCGCTGTTGATAGGCGCGATAGTCCTGCCCATAAAGTTCTATCATCTGCTGTTCTTTTTCTCTACACTCCAGATACCACAGCGGCGCAAAGGCGAGGAGCACCCCAAACCAGAGCCAGGCAAAGAAAATACATTCCAGTCCCGCAGAATGACTGTGAGCGCCTCCGCCAGTGTATCCGCCTCAGTGTGCTGCATTTCTATTCCCGCCTCCCCGAAAACGTACACCGGCCCTTTGCCGCTGAGGTCTTCGCGCAGCAGCACCATATCAGCTTTCTGCGCCACCAACCACTCAGCCACATGGATACCCTTAGCCTTTTCGTCCGCCTGATGTGGATTGACCAACAATGTTTGCTCTGTGACGCAGCCGTCGGCCAGGCGTACTGTAGCCAGCGCGAAATACGGCGCTTCGCCAAAGTGCGGGCTGAGCGCGCCCTCCGGCGTCGCCAGGGGGATGGCCAACCGCACGTGGGTGCGTTCCTGCGGCGTGGCGTGGAGGAGCACGCGCTCGATGTGGGGCACGGCCGCCCGGATCGCCGCCGATATCCGCTGCACTGCGCTCTCGGCCTGGGTCAAATCGCGCACGCGCAGCCCCACTTCCGCTTCCAGGAAGCGAAAGCGTCCGGCGTTGTGGCCGGTGACCCACCGTAATGTGGTCACTGCCGGGTCCGCCGCGATCAGTTCCCGCACCCGCACCAGTGTTTCGGCGTCCAGCGAGGCATCTAATAGCACGCGCATTCCGTCGCTGAGCAGCTCCCAGCCGGTTTTGACGATGGCGACGACAATGAGCAGCGCCGCGATCCGATCCAGCGGCAGATTCACCCACTGCCCGACCATGCCGGCAAAAACAACGCCGGTGGTGAAGACGTGGGCGCGGTACTCAACCGCATCGGCGATCAGGGCCGGCGAATTGGCGGCCCGGCCGGCGCGGAGTTCAAAAACGCTGAAGAGCAGCGGAATGATCCAGGCGAGCACGACGCCCGCCAGCGCCCAGAAGGTCACGGTGGGAGGGGAGGCAGCGGCGAAGAGCGCCTCGCGGGCGATTTCGTAGGCAGTAAAGAACGTCATCCCCGCCAGTCCTACCGCGATGATGTTTTCCACCTTATACAGGCCGTAGGGGAACTGCGCCGTCTTGCGGGTTGCCAGCTTCAGCCTTCCCAGCACGGCGATGGCGGTGAGCAGGTCCACCGCGTTGTGGATGAGTTCCGCGCCTACCGCCAGGCTGCCGGAGGCGCGCGCCACCCGCCAGTTGATGACAATCAAGGCGACGTTGACGCCGATGGAGTACCATCCCCACCGCTCTACGTTGACCGGGGTAGCCGCCGCGCGGGCCGGGACCGTTGTGGACATGGCAACCTCTACACCGGCACCTGCGGCGCGAAGGCGGTCGCCTGGCTGGCGTGATACCTCACCCCGGCGTTGGCTAGCGTGCCGTGCATGGCCTGCTCCACCAGTTCGCGCAGCTCCCCCGCCGCCATTTGTACCCGCGCATTGATGATCACAGTCAGCGGCCCGTGAAACTCGCGCGGGATGGCATGTTCCCAATCTGATTCGTCCGCCGCGGTGAAACTGAGTTTGATGCTGTTTTCCGCATCCTGGATAAAGAACTTGAGATGCGCGATAGGGCGCGCGGCGCGCCGCAAACCCTCAAGGGGTGCGGCAATCAGGTGGATGACCGTGGCGCGCTCAGCGCCGGGCGGCGGGGTAAACGTCAATTGCTCGTCAAACCAGGCCAGTTCTGCGGAACCGGCCATGTAAGGGTCGTAGTCCAGCGTCAACGCGGGCGGTAGCGGCGGTGCGGCGTGCAGCGCTGCCAGCCACGGCGCGACGCCGGCCGGCGTCAGCGAGCTTTGCAGCAATAGCATCTTGTCAGGGAAGCGGCGCTGTGCCTGTTCCAAAACGACCTCTTTTTCATCCGGTAATAAGTCGGCCTTGTTGATCACCAGGATATTGGCTTCTTCAAGCTGGTTGGCAAAAATGTAGGCGATGTTGTCGCTGAACGGTAGGGGCAACCCGGCCAGGTGGCGGCGCAGCAGGCGGATGTCCGTAAAGACAGAGTAGGTGACGCGCGCGCCATCCTCCGCCGCGGCGCGCAGCGGGAGCAGCACCGGTCCCACCAGGTCTACGCACGAGCCGACCGACTCGGCGAACACCACTTCCGGGCGCGCCTCCCGCTGCAACTGCGCGATCCGCTCCTGGAAATCGCCGTAGTTGCACCGGAAGCAGCCGCCCGGCACTTCCGCCGTTGGGATATTGGCGGCCCCGAAGAACGCCGTATCCACCTGATAGTGACCCTTGTCGTTGGTAATAACGCCCACGCGCCGCCCCTCCGCCAGCAGCACCTTGAGAGCGTTGATGATGGCGGTGGTCTTCCCACTGCCCAGAAATCCGCCGATAACGTGTAAATCCATGGAGCCTCCCTTTCATCTAAAAACAGTTTGCGGTGACGGACAGCCGCCCGTCACCGCAAAACGGCCTTTTTCCCGGCGGCTTCAGCCGCAAAATTTCCTCGCCTGGCGTGGCCCAACCAGGTTTATGGGAATTTTACTCCCGAATCATCCGCACGCCACACTTCGGGCACTGCCGCTGCGTGCAGGGCTGCCCGGCGCCATGCGGCTCCCGATGACCGCACGCCGGACAGACACAATCACCGCCCGGCCCGGCGGACGTTCCGCCCATACGCCCTGGGCCTTGCCCGCGTCCCCGGCCGGCGCCGCCGCCCCGACCACCACCGCCACCCCGTCCTGCTCCACGTCCCATTATTTCACCTCCTGTGTTGATGGAAAATCAGCGACCGAAAGTCGCTGTTACAAACCGTTACACTCACCACCTGCCGCGCCGCCGCAGACGGATTTGGCGTCCGCCGCCCATAGGGCGGATGGATTGCGCCAGATTGCCTCCCCGTGAGCGGGTCAACCATTGGCCGAGCGATTGCAGGATCAGCGGCGCCGCTTGAAGCACCAGTTGCGCGCCCGCCGCCACGACCGTTGCCAGCAGCCCCGCGCGGCGGGGCGCCGGCACGGTTTGCGGCGCGCTGATCGGGGCCGGCGACGCGCTGGGGACCGCTTCGACTTCCAACACCGGACGCAGCGCGTCGGCCGGACATACCGGGAGGCAAACGGCGCAGCCCCGGCACAGCGCAGCATCCAAATAAGCCTTGCCCTCTCTCAGGGTCAGCGCGCCAGTTGGACAAACTTCCACACACGCCCCACAGCCGGTGCAGCGCGTCGCATCAAGCTATACAGCCGCCATTGTGCCACTCCTTTCATTGAATCAATCCCAAATCAATTGACAGCGCCGGTTACTGGTCGTTATGATACAGGTCGAGAAAGTGTTGGATGGTCGCCTGGAGCGTTTGCAGTTGGGCCGTGCAGCAGGCCAACACCTCGGCTCCCAACGCGGTGAGGGTGTAAACCCGCCGCGGCGGCCCCTGCGTCTCCGCTTCGTCCCTGGTCGAGGTGATCCAGCCCCGGTCGGCCATGTCACGCAAAGCACGGTAGATCACGGTGACGTCGAGGGAGTCCAGACCAAACTCGGCCAGCCGCCCTAACAGGGTGTAACCATGAGCCGGTGCCGTCTTGAGGAGTAAGAGCAGCGTCGGATCCAGGAATTGCCCCATGCGCCGGGTGTGGTCCCACCCCTCGCCGCGCTGTCCACGACTTTGCATAACTCTCACCTCTATAGTCCAGTATAGCATCTAATGACATTTTGTCAATAGATTATTTAATAATAGAGTAGAATCGAACAACGCCCCCATCATCACCCGCCCTTCACCACCGCAACTTCCATGAACCCGGCCTCAACGCGCCACCCGCGCAGCCGCGAGCGCGTAACCAGGGCTTCCAACTCCTCCGGTGTGTACGACGAGTGGATCGATCCCCAGTAATGCACCCGGAAGTCCGGCGGAATCATCAGCCCAATGCCCCAGGAAAACAGGCGCGGCCACCATTTCTCCAGCCGCCGGGAATCGTGAATGAAGTACGCGCCCTCCGGCTTCACCACGCGCGCAATCTCGTTAAATGGCGAGTGGATTTTCCCAGTGGTGCAGCGAATCGTTGGAAATCACCGTGTCGAACTCGCCGTCTGCGAACGGCATAGCGTAGGCGTTGCCCTCGCGCCAGACCACTGCACCGTTTAGCCCGGCGCGCTGCGCGTTCTCGGCGGCCAGCGACAGCATCGCCGGCGAGAGGTCCAGTCCCACCACTCGCACGCCACGTTCACGCAATGCCTTGGCAACTTCGATGGCGACGAACCCCGTCCCCGTTCCCACATCCAGCACCTTGCCGCCGTCTGGGATGCCCAACGCGGCAAGCCGCTGCGCCAACTCGCGGTATTCCTGCTGCCGGAAGCGATTGCTCCCCATAAACTCGTTGAAGCGGCGCGCATCTGCCGCCTCCGAAATAGCCTCACGCTCTGGAATGCGTTTCATCGTAACCTTCTGATATATAATGTTGAATATACAATCTTGAATTTCGGCTAAAAAAAAGAGCATCAGACGTAGACGCCCTGTTCCACCTGCTGTAATACGTCCCGCGTCCAGGCCAACTCCGCTTCCATGTGCAGCCGCGAGTGCTCGAACACGGCGCGCGCCTGCGCCGGAACGTCCGGGTTCGCCATCTGCTCTGCCTGGTGTCCCTGGATGTGCTGCAAGACTGTCAAGCGACAATTAGAAATTAACATCAACAGGAAAACCACTACCAGCATCACCCATTGGGGATTGCGGGAGAGCTTGTACAATCCCTGGGTGGCCGGTTGGTCTATGGGCGTGTGGCGAAAGTTGAACAGGGCAACGACCACGCCAATCATCCCCAGGATAAAGATGCCGCTTCCCAACCAGAAAACCAACGTCCCCGCATTTAGCGGGGTGAGCGCCACCAGCACGAAGATGCCCAGGGCGAACACCTTGACAATCCGGCTGAAAGTTTTCTGCGTCGGCGTCCAGTGGGCTGTGTCATACAGCCGTGCGATGACGTCTTTAGGAAACGATCTGACCACGCCGCCAAAAACGAGGCCGTAGATCAACAGGAAAATCCAGCCGTTCCACAGGCCAATATGAAGTTCAGGAAATAACTGCATAGCCTACACCTCTGTGTCCATTGCGTCAGATTGGCGCTGCCTGCTGGCGCATCTGGCAGCCCGTTAAAAGAATACGAAGTACCGGGGCACGCGCTGTAAATAGGCCCGGTACGAGTCCCCATACTGCTGCAAGCAGACTTCTTCCTCCGCCAGAATCCCAAAGTGGTTGAGAATTCTGGCGACGGCCAGGGTGGCCAGGACCGCCCAGGAGCCAACCGCGATGCCGCCGCCAAGCAACACTGCCGACGCCATCACGATTTGGGGGTGGCGGGAGATGCGGTAGAGTCCCTGCGTCACCGGTTGATCGAAGGGCGTGTTCCGGTAGTTGAAGAGCGCGACCGCCAGTCCAAGCAAACCCAAAGCCCCCACTACCGCGCCAATGACCAAGACCGCACTGCCGAGTTTCAGCGGGGTGAAAATCAGCAAAAACAGGCACACTAACGCGCACGCTTTGCCGATCACGGTGAAAACCACCTGCTTTTGACTCCAGTCAGAGCGGTCGAAGAGCCGTTTGACCACCGCTTTCGGGAAAATGAGAAAGCAGACGCCATCGGTCAAACTTAACAGCGCCAGAAAAATCCAGCCATTGAGCCATCCCAGGTCAAGTTCTGGAAAGAGTTCCATCGTCTCCCCTCCTTGAAAATGGTCTCGTAGTCATTAGTCCCATAGTCTGGTAGTCATTCCCGCTATGTCTGTAATGTGGCCCATACTTCCTGTAGAGCCGCGCTCACCGGCCCTGCCGTAGCCGTCACCGGCTCTCCCCGCACCAGCGCTTCTGTCACCGCCGGGTCGTAGGGGAGGCGTCCTACCAGCGGGATATCCTGCGCGTCGCAATAGGCCGCGATGACCTCAGCCTGCGCCGGGCTGAGATCGCTTTTGTTGAGCAGCACTGCCGCCGGGATGTTGAAATGCGCCGCCAGCCCCAGGATGCGTTCCAGATCGTGCGCCCCGGAGACCGTCGGTTCGGCGACGATGAGCGCCAGGTCGGCGCCGGAGAGTGCGGCGATGACGGGGCAGCCGATACCCGGCGGCCCGTCAATCAGCAGCAGGTCGGCATTGTCATCAAAGGCGCGCAGCCGCGCCATTTGCTTGACCAGCGTGACCAGCTTGCCGGAATTCTCCTGCCCGGCGAAAAGATGGGCGTGATACAACGGGCCATAGCGCGTCGCGGCGACAAACCACTGCCCGGCGCGCTGCGGCTGCATCGCCAGCGCGCCCGCCGGACATTCGTAGACGCAGGCAGCGCAGCCCTCGCAGGCAAGTGGGTCCACGCGGTAAACATCACCCGCGCGTATCGCATCGAAGCGGCAGACCTCGGCGCAGCGCCCGCAGGCGACACAGCGCGCCGCGTCCACCACGGCGACCGCGCCGCCGGTGAAGTCGTGCGTCTCCTGTGTGACGGGCGCGAGCACCAGCCCCAGATTGGCCGCGTCCACGTCCGCATCGGCCAGCACTGTGGCACAGCTCTGCGCCGCCAGATACGCCAACGCCGCCGCCACCGTCGTCTTGCCCGTCCCGCCCTTGCCGCTGAGAATGACCAGTTGTTTCATCAGTATACATCCAGTTTTTGCATATTCTCGACTGCGATCGCCAATCCCCGCTGGGCGAACTTGCGCTCCCAGATTTCGACTGGCGTGCAGATCATCACCACTGTGGTACTTTTGACAATCATCAATGAATTGCGAATTACGAATAGCGTAAAGGGGCGCTCTAGTAGATATAGGGCAACAGGCGCTTAGAGCGCTGGCAGTACGTCTCCCACTCCGCGCCAAAAGTCTGGCGCAGCAACGCCTCTTCGTCGTAGATGCGGAACAGGATCACGCCGAGCATAGGAACGAAGGCCAGCAGGCCCACCCACGAGCGAAACAATAGCGCCATTCCGAGCGTCGTCAGCAGCACGCCCAGATAACGTGGATGGCGCAGGACGCCGTACAACCCGGTGGTGATCAGGTGGTGGTCTTTTTGCAGCGTCACGTCGGCGCTGTAAAAACGTCCCAATACGATACCCGACCAGAGGACGAGGCCAAAGCCCAACGCCACACTCAGCAGTCCCACCCAACGCCAGACTTCCCTATTGCGCCACACACACAGGTTGCGGCGGTCAGCGAAGGGCAATAGAACCAGCCCGGCATACATCACCAGAATGATCACGATCTTGACGACGGTTTGCCGTGCCACACGCTGCCCGGTTTCCTCTTTCCCACCGCGAATTCCCTCCGGTGTGGTAAGAGCCTGGTAAACGACGCCCAGTCCCAGCGATAGTACCACCACAGCGTAGCCCGTGCGTGGCGCGCTGGCGAAGTAGCCCGGCAAGTCGCCCAGCCCCCACCCAAGCAGCACGGGGACAAGATAAATGATCAAGGTGCCGATAAAAAAACGTAAAGCGTTTAAGGTTTTCATACTTTATCAAACCTCCTATCAGATTGATGGGTCTGGACACGCGCCTGCGCCTGCTCCAACCAGCCCACCCGGTCGGCTGCGCCGCCGTCAAATGCCGGGATGTAGGGCTTAAGGTCGAGAAGGGGCGTCCCATCCAGCATATCCACATTTTCCAGGTGCAGAATATTCCCCTCACGCGCCAGCAGCCGCACCACGGAAAGTCCGATGGGATTGGGGCGCGCCGGCGCGCGGGTAGCAAAGACGCCGCGCGGCTCGATGTCCAAAAACGGTGTAACCAGCAGCCGGGACGCGGGCGCGCGGTGAAAGTGATACAACACGATGACGTGCGAGAAGCCTTCCAGGTCTTGCAAACCCAGCGCAAACTCGGAGAAAACTTCTGCTACACCACGTACGCCCGCCGCGCCCGCCGGCTGGATGGGCATCCCGGCGATGTCCTGGAATGGCGTGTGCAGGACGCCAATGGGCCGGTACTGGATGAGCGGCGTGTCAGACATTGCCGGGATCACTCCGTATCCGTGATTACAAAAACTTGCCCCACGCCGCTCTCCAGGTAATCCGCACCAAACACCTCCGCGAAGGCCCGACGCGCGGCATCCCCGGTGCAGTGACTCGGCGCAATGCGTTGCACGCCGAGGCCCTGCAATTCGGCAATCGTGGCGGCAATCTGCGCGGCGTTGGCGTCGCGCAGATGAAAGCCACCGAGCGCCAGGGTCACGTCGCCCGCCGCCGCCGCCTTTGCCTGGCGCACCATTGTGGCAATACCGGGGTGCGCGCAGCCGGTGATGACGACCAGGCCGCGCGGCGTCTCCAGCACCAACGCCTGCTCCCGAATCTGGTCACCGAGTTCCCCGGTGGTATGCGCCCCCGCGCCGATCTCTTGCGGCCCGGTCACTTCCACCAGCGTTGCGCTGGCTTGCCGCACGGTGTCTTTAATAGCGGCAGGGAAAGAAATGGGCAGATAAACGATGACATTAGGGTTTTCCGCCAGAAACCCTGCCAGCCCGCCGGTGTGATCGGCGTGGGCGTGCGAGAGCACGACGGTGCGCACCACCTGCGGATCCAACCCCAGCGCGCGCATGTTTCGCGGCAGGATGTCGCCCTTGCCGCCGGTATCGAAGAGCAGCGGTTGCTCCAGGCCCTCTACTAGACACGCGAAACCCCAATCGGTCTGTAGCCGTGCGTCGAGGGCTACATTGTCATACAACACGGTGATGGTGAGCATCGTTCCTGCCTCCATAGATTGAATACCAGGCGTCGCCGCGAATGTTGCTGGCGGCGGCGCGGTGGGGGAATGATGGTTACAGTTGCCGCCAGGGTGAGTGTTGCCGTGGATGCCGGCGGGGGCGTGACAGATGCGGTAGGCAGCGTCACTGGCGTGATCGTGGGCGACGGCGCCGTGGGGACTGCGCGCGACGCACATCTCGCCAGCCACAAACCCAACCCGATGAGCAAAAGTCGCCTGTACACGTCCCCCCCATGCAAAATCAAGGAGCGAGAGTCTGGATTTCTTCCCACAATGTGACAAGACGTGGCTGATATTCCGGCCGGATGGCGACGAGCGGGTCGCCGTTGGCAATTCCTTCCGCAATGACGCGGTCCAGCGGGATGCGCAACAGAATGGGTAACTCCTCGGCGGCGCAGTAGGCGTCCACGCCCGCGTCACCCACGCCGTCGCGGTTGACGACGACGGCGACGGGCAGGTCGAGTTCGTCGCGGGCGACCTGCACGGCCACCCGCAGATCGTGCAGGCCGAAGGGCGTCGGCTCGGTGACGAGCAACACCGCGTCGGCGTCGCGTAGGGTTTCGACGACGGGGCACGAAGCGCCCGGCGGCGCGTCGAGGATGACGGGCCGGTCGGCGGCGTCTGGCGGGATCGCCCATTGCTTAAGCTGACGGATCACCGGGACGGCCATCGCCTCGCCTACGTTGAGCGTTCCCTGGCAAAATTCTACCGATCCCGCGCGCCCTTTTTCTAACGTTCCCATCACGTTCAATTCCTCACGGATCGCATCCACCGGGCATTGGCGTGTACAACTGCCGCAGCCGTGACACAGTTCCGGGAAAACCAGCACTTGTTTTCCAATGACGGTGATGGCGTGATACTGGCAAACTTCGGCGCAGCGCCCGCAGAGGGTGCAGCGCGCTGTGTCCACCACGGGGATCAGCACACCTACCTCGCGCCGCGCCGTCATTGTCGGGCGCAAAAACAGGGCGGCGTTGGGTTCTTCGACGTCGCAATCCAAAAACAGGGGGGCGGCAGCGGCCAGACTGAGGGCCAGACTCACGGCCACCGTTGTCTTGCCGGTGCCGCCCTTGCCGCTGGCAATAGCGAGTTTCAATGCCCGTGCCCGTGTTCCACACTCTCTGCACACGGGGCAGCCCCTTGCAATTCTCCACCCAGATAGCGGATCAGCGATTCGCGCACCGTACCGGCTGCGCCGGTCGCCGGCTCAATGCCATACTGTTGGAAGAAGGCGACGGCGCGGCCGCCCATTCCGCCGGCGAGCATCACCTGCGCGCCCAGGCTGTGGATGAAAGCGGGCACCTGTCCCGGCTCGTGATCGGGGTAATACGGGTTGGCGACGGTCTCGACGGCGCGCACCTCTTGCCCTTCGGCATCCACCAGAGCAAAGTACGGGCAGCGTCCAAAATGCGGGCTGACCTGAGCCTCCAGGCCAGTGGCGTCTAATACGGCAAGCGCAATTTTAGTCATTGAAGTCTCTCCTTAAAGATAGTTGGGTAGTCGTTAGTCGGATAGTCGTCAGTCGAATGGTTTGAGAGGTGACGGGCAATCCAAAATCAATCGCGTCCGCGATGGCGACCGCCGCCGGGTCCGACGTGGCCGGCGCCGGGAGCTTCCAGGCAGGGCAATTGACCGGTGTTGAAGGCGTTGATCACGTCGCGCACGGTCGCGCCTTGTTGTTGATAAACCGGGATGCCGGCCGCCTGGATGACGCGGAAGGCGTTTGGCCCCAGGCTCGGCGCGATGACGGCGGCCACGCCGCGTTGCACCACGGTCTGGGCAGCTTGCACACCCGCGCCGCCGGGCGCGTCAAGCGCCGGGTTGAGCAAGGCCGTGAAGGCTAATGTCTCAGGGTCAACAAAAATGAACGTCTGACAACGCCCGAAAACCGGGCTGGCGGGAGCGTCCAGATCGGCGCCGTTGGCCGGAATGATGATTTGCATAGACAAACCTCCTTAGATAGGGCTGAGGACTGAGTGCTGAGTGCTCTCACTTGCTGATCCGCTTACTCGCTGATTCGCTCACTCGCTGATTCGCTTCCTTGATACAGCTCGAGAAAGTGGTGAATGGTGGTTTGTGTGGTTTCCAGTTGGGAAACGCAGCACGCCAACACTTCAGCGCCCAGGGGGGTGAGGGTATAGACGCGGCGCGGCGGCCCCTGCGTCGCGGCTTTGTCCCAGGTCGAAGTCACCCACCCATGCTTCTCCATTTCGCGCAGGGCGCGGTAGATCACAGTGGCGTCCAGAAAGTCCAGGCCGAACTCGGCCATCCGTCCCAACAAGGTATAGCCGTGCGCCGGAGCGGCCTTGAGTAACAAAAGCAGAGTAGGGTTCAGGAATTGCCCCATCCGCCGGGCGCAGCCGCGTCCTCCGCAACGTCGTCCACGATTTTGCATAGGTCTCTCACCTCCGCCCACAGTATATCATCTAATGACATTTTTTCAATAGATTGTATGGCAAGAATCATCCTCTTTAACCCTGGTGGTACTCCCTTTCTCAATGGTGGATAATTCCGGACCTGGGCGGGGCGGGGGTCAGCGTGTCAAACCAAATGATAATGTTACCGAAGGGCTAGCTCCTATTTCCAACCGATATATGATTATTCTGGAGGCAAACCTGTATTCACCCCATGGCGTTATATTATGGTAGGTTACAGTAAACCAGACTGGCAACCTATTGTGAAGGTGGGGGATAACACTCCCGCTCTCTTGACAGTCGGCTATGAGATAGCAAAATTGTTAGCGCCACTTCTTACATGTCCTTCACTAGAAAAAGCCTTACTTGCTTGGTCAGGCTTAACCGCAATAGATAATCTCACCGTCAATACCGCAGATATGGTAATTTATCAGTATGTCAATTGGACTCCGCCTCCAGGTGGACCACATCCCGCTTCAACGGCATTACAGAATCCAAATGGTATAGGCTATCCCACTCCGCCGAGGTAAATGATATGGAACTTATTCTAAAATTGCTATGGCCTATAATGGCAATGGGCTCGATATACGCCTTCTGGCGCGAATATAAAGCTCACGCACCTTTGCTCTCATTACTCAAATGGTTATCGGCCTTGGTTATGGCTACTGGAATTTGTCTTGACGCCTACGGCTTGTGGCCTTTTGGGGGGAGAATCGGTTGGGTAGGACAAATGCTATTTCTGGTTTTTGCTATAGTAGACTCTCTGCGGAGGGACTCCTAGCAAAAAATAGAACTATCAATCCCAGAAGTGCTCGTTGCCGAAGGCCATTGCCATGCACCGACTTTAGCCTTTGTCTATGATACAGCCTACCCTGAGTGTAGTGAAGGGATGGCCTTTGCATAAAGTCCTGTTGAACGGCGTGACCACCTACTGCGTCGGCGCCCACTTCGAGTGGACCGGCAGCACGGGCACGGTGATCAAGTACTACTACGCCGGTAGTCAGCGCGTGGCGATGCGGAAGGGCAATCCGGGGACGCTAATCTGAGCTTACCCCCATTTGTTAGACCACAAATGGGTTAGAATAAGTTGAAGCGGGGGCCCTGTCATCACGCTCATGAGGCCCCGTAATGCACCTTAACAGGCGTGGCATACTTCAAGCTCTGATGCGGACGTTCGTGGTTGTAGAACTGGAAGTACCGCTCCAGGCTCTCTTCCAAGTCAGCTACCGTAGCATAATCGTGCAGATACACCTCCTCGTACTTGACAGTGCGCCATAAGCGTTCGAGGAACACGTTATCCAAGGCGCGCCCACGTCCATCCATACTAACACGGATCTGCGCTTTTTCCAGCCGTTCTGTGAAAGCCGTCGCCGTGAATTGAGCGCCTTGATCGGTGTTGAAGATTTCTGGCGTGCCGCAGGTCAAGGCCTGGTCCAGGACTTCCAGACAAAACTGCCCATCCAGGGTGTTGGAGAGTTCCCAGGCCAGGACATAGCGGCTGTACCAGTCCATTACGGCGACCAGGTACATAAAGCCGTGGTGCATCGGGACGTAGGTAATATCGGCGCTCCACACCTGGTTAGGACGCTCAATGGCCAGACCGCGCAACAGGTACGGATAGACCTTATGCCCTGGTTCCGCGCGTGTGGTGCAGGGCCGCGGCGTCAGAGCTTGCAAGCCCATCACCTGCATCAGCCGGGCGACGCGCTTAGGATTGACCCGATAGCCGGCATCACGCAAGTACGCCGTCATGCGCGGATAACCATAGAACGGCGTTTTCAAGTACTGCGCGTCAATCAGCCGCATCAAGGCCAAGTTCTCGGCGCTTTCTTGTGCCGGGGTGTAGTAATACGTGGCCCGACTCAGACCTAGCAGTTGGCATTGGCGGCGAATACTCAGCGTGGCGTGTTCTGGCTCAACCATTTGGCGTTTAGTCTCACTGGAGGCTGGCAGCTTTTTTTTCAGCCACTCCAATTCCATCTTGAGACGGCCGATTTGTTCGTACAGGTCTGTTTCCAGCGCAGCTTGTTCGCGCTGCTGCCTTGCCGGGTTGGGGCTGAACAGCTCGCTGCCATTTTTTAGCAAGTATTGTTTCCACTCGCTGATCTGATTCGGGTGCAACTGGTAGACTTGCGCCAGCTCGTTTAAGGTTTTGCTCTCTTTGGCCGCTTCCAGGGCCACTTTGAACTTATAGTCAGCCGTAAAAGTACGTCGTTTGCTCATTGTTTTCCTCCACATGTTTGGTTAAAATTGTACACCATTTCAACTTATTGGACTTTTGACAAATGCCTCGATAAACAGGGTCCGGTATTGACAAAAAAC
>DAOOGN010000086.1:0-19145 GCA_035415725.1 Anaerolineae bacterium
ACCTGGCATAGGGAATAAGTGGCTTCGTCAGGTTTACGAGCCTGAATAGATACGGGCAAATTATTCAGAGACCGGCCCGAGCGCTCCCCCTGGCTGTGGCCGGTCTCCAAACCGAGCCACCGTTGGCCCAGGGGTGGGACGGGTACGGTCAGAGACTGGCCGCAGCTCTTCAGGCATGTCTACCTTTTGAACAGCGTCAACAACCGTTTCCCCGGCACCTGCGGGAATGTTGCTCCCTGGCTGACGGCGATCAGCGCAGCGGCGGGATCGGTGAGCCACGTTCCGGCGACGGCATCCACGCCTGCTTCGAACAGCGCCGCCGAGAGAGGCGCCGTGCCACCTAGCACGATCACAAAGGCGTCCGGCCGGCACAGTTTCACCAGCCCCTCGAAGGTGTGATTGAGCAGCGATGTCCCCGTCAACGCGACGACGTTGGCCTGTGGCAGCACCTCGGCGGCCATATCAGCGGGCAAATCATCCTCGTGCGGGCGAAGTTCCAGCACCCACAACGTCTTGGTGAGCGTGCGCAGATGCGGGATGAACGGAAAATGCCCGACGATGGCGACGTTTTTCCCTGCACTGCGTTCGGCGATGACGTCTGCCGCGTTGACCTCGACACATGCGTCGAGGTCAACGTCCAGCAGTGCGTTGATCGTCGCCAAACCGACGCTTGTTTCCGGCAGGCTCTCCGACTGGGCCAGCGCCGCCAGTTGGGTTGCGCTGTAGTCCAGCAGATGGCCCGCATCCTTGACCGGCGCGCCCTTTCCGTGATGGTGTTCATCCCCGCCGCCCCCCAGTGTGGACGACAACCCGCCCCGTATCTGTCCGCCGAGTTCCACCGCGACGGCGGTCCAGTGCCCGCCGATGCGCACATCCACCGGCCGCGCCATAGCAGCATTGGCGGCCACCTGTTCCAGGAATCGCTCGATGATGGTCATAAATCAACTCCTTGACTTCCGTTTCAACGTTCAAACTTCATCCGTTTGTCTTTTTGCCACTGCCTATTATAATCGCCCCTATGAAATGGCTACTGGCCCGTCACGGGCAATCGGAATGGCAAGTCGGCGGGGTAAGGGCATACAACCAAGAGTTGCTAGTCATCTGGAAATGGCCCTTGAATGGCTGTGGCCGGTCTCCCGACCGAGCCACCGGAGGCCCAGGCGTGGGGCGGGCACGGTCGGAGAACGACCACAGCGAGCGTCTTCCACCGCCGATGAGGTCCGCCTGATGAATACCCCTGCGCCGAACGCGCGCCGCACCGTTTTTCCCCCTTTCTGGGTGTGGGGCGGGATTGTCCTGGCTTTTGTCGGAACGGCATTGTTTGTCGTTTTGACGCCCGACGGCCTGCTACAAAAAGCCGACATTATCGCGGCCACGGTTTGCCATCGTCTGCCCTCCCACTCATTTTTCATCGCTGGACGCCAGTTGCCGTTGTGCCAGCGCTGCTCCGGCACGTTCCCCGGCGCGCTGACGGGCTTGCTCGTCCAGTGGGGCGTATGGCGGCGGCGGCGCTCCCAACGTTTCCCGCGCTGGCAGATGTTCGCCGTGGTGGCAGTGTTGGCCGGCATCTGGGTGCTGGACGGCTTCAATTCCTACACGACCATGTTCACCGGTCGGACAGAGGGCCTGCTGGGATACGCACCGCAGCCGTGGCTGCGTCTGCTCACCGGCGTATGGATGGGGATGGGAATGAGTATCGTGCTGGTACCGGCCTTCAACCAGACGATGTGGGCCGATGGCGAAGCCGAACCGGCATTGCGCTCCTGGTCCGAGTTTGCCCTCCTGGTTGTCGCTGAACTGGCGATGGCGGGATTGATCTACCTGTTGGAACCGGTCCTGCTGTATCCGGTCGCGCTCTATAGCGTCGCCGGCGTGCTAACGATGTTCGTATGTCTCGGGGCGATGATCTTTGTGCTGGCGCTGGGGCGCGACGGTGTGTTCGGCGGCTGGCGTGAAATCTGGCTGCCGTTTCTCTGGGGGGTGGTGTTTGCCCTCGTCGTCATCGGCGGGATGAATTTCTTGCGTTTGCAGATCACGGGAACCATCGAGGGTGTCCCCGGCATGTCGTGATGGGCGACTTGTGGGGTGCAGCTTGATGGCTTGGGGTGAGCCATAGCTGACTCTCCTGAATCTCATTTCTTATTTCTTATTTTTTAATGGAGGCGACTGTATGTATAAAAAATTGTTTATTCCGGGGCCTACCCATGTGCGCGACGAAATTCTGGCCGCGCAAGCCACGCCGATGATCGGGCATCGCAGTAAAGACTACACCGATTTGCAGGCGGCGGTCACACCAAAACTGCAAAAGCTGCTCTACACACAGCAACCGGTCTTCATCTACACCTGTTCCGGCACCGGCTTGATGGAAGGCTCCCTGCGTCAGAGTGTGCTGAAGCGCGCGTTGATCACCGTCTGCGGATCGTTCTCCGAGCGGTGGTATGAGATCGCGCGGGGAAACGGTGTGCCGGCGGACAGCCTTAAAGTGGAGCTGGGGCAGGGCTTCACGCCGGAGATGATCGACGCGGCGTTGGGTGCGGGCGACTACGACGTCTTGACCCTCACGCTCAATGAAACGTCCACCGGCGTGATGAATCCCGTCCAAGAGATCACGGCGATGGTGCGTGAGAAGTATCCTGATGTGGTGGTATTGGTGGATGCGGTCTCTGCTATGGCCGGTGTGAAGATCGAATTTGATGCCTGGGGGCTGGATGTGGTCTTCGCCAGCTCGCAGAAATGTTTCGCCTTGCCGCCAGGGTTGACCATCGCCGCCGTCAGCGAACGCGCGTTCGAGCGGGCGAGACAGGTCCCCAACCGCGGCTACTACTTCGACTTCATCGACATGCTCAAGTACTATCAGCGCAACCAGACCCCGGCGACGCCTGCTATCAGCCTCGTCTATGCGTTGAACAAGCAGATGGACGATATTCTCGCCGAAGGGCTGGACAAGCGCTGGGCGCGGCACATTGAAATGGCGGAAATCGTCCGCGGGTGGGCACGCCGGTATTGGGAGCTGTTCCCCGATCCGCGCTTCCTCTCCAACACGGTCACCACGGTGACGAACACGCGCGGCATCAACGTCGGCGATCTCAACAAGGCGCTCGGCGAACGCGGCGCGGCGATCTCCAACGGCTACGGGACGCTCAAGGAGAAGACCTTCCGCATCGCGCACATGGGTGACCTCACTGTGGCCGACGTCCGCTGGCTGCTCGCGCAGATTGACGACATTCTGGGATTGGCATACAACAAACCGGACAGGTTTTAACCCATCCGTTCCATTGGTTTAATCCGTTGACATTCGAGGAGGGTGCTATGGCAAAATTGCTGATTTGCGATTCGGTGGACGTGCAGGCCGTGGACGCGATGCGCGCGGCCGGCGTGGTAGTGGATGTGCGTGATACGATCACCGCCGACGAGCTGGCGCAGGTTATCGGTGAATACGATGGTATAGTGGTGCGCAGTCGCACAAAAGTGCGTGCGCCGGTGCTGCAAAACCCCGGCAAGCTCAAGGTCATCATCCGCGGTGGCGTGGGCGTCGATAACATTGACGTGGCCGTGGCGGAGAGCAAGGGCATCAAGGTGCTCAACACGCCCGCTGCCAGTTCCAATGCGGTGGCGGAGCTGGCCCTGGCGATGATGTTCGCCCTGGCGCGTCACCTTGCCTGGGCCGATGCCTCGATGAAAGCTGGAAGGTGGGAGAAGAAGAACCTCGAGGGTTCCGAAATTGCAGGGAAGACGCTCGGCATCATCGGCTACGGCCATATTGGACAACGGCTTGCTGAGCAAGCCCGCGCGCTGGGGATGACGGTCGTGGCCTGCGATCCCTACATCCAAAATGCGGCTCTCGTTTCCCTTGACGAATTGCTGGCGAGGGCGGACTACGTCAGCCTGCACGTCCCGTACGCGCCGAAGACCCACAACCTGCTCGGCGCGGCGCAATTGGCGATGATGAAGCCGGGCGCATGCGTGATCAACGCAGCGCGCGGCGGTGTCGTTGACGAGGACGCGCTTTACGCGGCGTTGGTCAGCGGGCATTTGGCGGGTGCGGCGCTGGACGTCTTCACCGCGGAGCCGCCGCAGAGCGCCACCCTGCGCGCGTTGATCGCACTGCCGCAGGTGGTGGCCACCCCCCATATCGGCGCGGCGACCGTCGAGGCGCAAGAGCGCATCGGCGGCGAGATTGTGGCGCTCGTGCAAGAATACCTCGTGGCCTAGCGTCCTGGCCTGTAAGCCGAAATCGTTTTTGGTCAGCAGATTGAGCGGATTAAGCAGATTTTTGTACTCGTCAGGATGGTATTGAACACAACAGCGTGGGATTTTTACCGCCGAGAGCGCCGAGTTCGTGGAGATTTAGGCTATTTCTCTGCGTCCTCAGCGTGCTCAGCGGTGAAGCGGAGGATTTGTAGCGCCGCCTTCAGGCGTCTCTTAGGAACTAAGAATAGCTAAAGCCGTCACTACAAACGGAAATTTGCGTAAGTCCTATATAATCTGCTGATGGACATAAGAACCAGGAGGATGTATGACGCATATTCGACCGTTCCGTGGGTTGCGCTACAACCCTGACAAATTCTGCGATCTATCTGATGTGATTACGATGCCCTACGACCGCATTGACGCCGCGGAGCAAGCGCAGTACTACGATTTGTCACCGTACAACTACGTGCGCCTTATCCAGGGGCGTCATACGCCCGATGATACCACCGAGAACAACGTCTATACCCGTGCGCGCGGCTATCTGTATAACTGGCTGGCGGAAGAGGTCTTCATCCGCGACCCGGCGCCCGCGCTCTACGTCTTGGAGCAGACGTTCACCACCCCCGACGGCGTCGAACGCACACGGCGCGGCCTCACCGCCGCGCTTGAGCTGACGCCGTTCGATGAGGGTGTGGTGCTGCCGCACGAGCACACGCTGAGCGGCCCGAAAATGGACCGGCTCAATCTCACCCGCGCCACGGCGATGAGTTGGGAACATATCTTTATGCTTTATCCTGATGCAACGGCCGTCATCAACACGCTTCTGCAGCCTTTCCTGGACACGCACATGCCGGCCCTCGTCCATGAGCAGGTGATTGAGACGGATGTCGAGCAGGCGTTTTGGGTGGTCAACGATCCAGCGCTCATCTCTGCTGTGGTCACGGAGATGGCGACAAAGCAGCCGCTCATCATCGCCGATGGACATCACCGCTACGAGACCGCGTTGAACTACCGCGCTGAGATGCGTCAACAGCATCCCGATGCTCCGGCGGATGCCGCCTTCAATGATGTGATGGTGACCTTTGTGAGTATGAGTGATCCCGGCCTGGTCGTGCTGCCCACGCATCGGCTGGTTCATTCCTACACGATGATGAACGGTAAGTCGCTTTTGCAGGCGCTGGAACCTTACTTCGTCATAGAGACCGTCCCCGATCGGGCGGCGTTGGAAGCAGGATTGGCGGCAGCGACCTCCAATCATCCACGCTTCGGCTTCTACGATGGCGCATACACCCTGCTCACGCTCAAAACGTTGAATGCGATGGCGGCGCTCGCGCCCAACCGTGATCCGCACTGGCGCGCCCTCGACGTGGCGGTGTTGCACGCCCTGGTCATCGAACATGTGATGGGCTTGAGCAAGGAGAGTGTGCAGCGGCTTGAAAACCTGACCTACCTGCGCGATCCCGATCCCGGTTACGTCGCAGTGGACAAAGGCGAGGCGAATTTCCTGTTCCTGCTGAATCCAACGCGCATCGAGCAAATCCAGGCGTGTACCGTCGCCGGCGAGCGCATGCCGCAAAAATCCACGGACTTCTTCCCCAAAATCGTCAGTGGACTGGTAGCGTTGCCACTGCAGGGGACGATTGGCTCATGAAATACATTCTCTTTGATCTGGATGATACATTGTACACGAGCGACACCGGTCTCTTTAAGGAACTGGGATCGCGGCTTGTTGATTGGGTTGCTCAGCAGTTGCACATTTCGTTGGAAGAATCTGCGGCGCTGCGCCGTGAATACTTCGTGAATTACGGCACGATGATGCGCGGTCTGCTGCTTCACCATCCCGAAGTGGATATTGATGCTTATCTGGATTACGTGCATGACATCGACGTTAGCCGTTACATCGCGCCCAACCCTGCGCTTGATGGGATGCTGTCGCGGCTGGATGTTGGCAAGGCTGTGTTTACCAACAGCGTCGAGGATTGGGCGGAGCGGATATTGCGGCAGTTAGATGTGCGCCGCCACTTCACGCACATCATCGATGTGCGCGCGGTGGATTACCAGAGCAAGCCGCATCCGCACGCCTTTGAACGGGCGCTGGAAATTCTGGGGACGCCGGCCTCTGCTTGTGTCATGGTGGATGACCAGGTGAGCTATCTGCGGGGCGCAGCCACGGCTGGAATGCGCACCGTGCTGGTTCAGCCGGGAGCCGCCATCGTCGATGGCATTGATTCCGCCGTGGATACGATCCTGGACGCCGAACCAATTCTCCAGAAGTGGCTCGCAGAATGACAATCTGTGTTCACAAGACTAAAAGTTTACCTCACAACATCACCGCCCGCCGATAGTTCGGCGGGCGGTTATTGTGTATCTCTTCCGCAGTGTTACTCAGCCTGCGTCCAGCTATAGTCCAGACTGGCCAACTGTTTGTAATACACCCAGCGTGCGACGGCGTCTTGCCGGGCCAGCGCCAACAGGTTCTTGGCGATCTCCGGCTTCGACTGCGTCAGCGTCTTGAAGCGTACCTCGTTGTACATATACTCCGCGATGTCCAACTGCGGCTTGTCTTCGCGCTTGTGCGGGCCGTAGTCGAGTTGCAGGGGATTCTTGCCTTCCAGCGCCAGGCGCGGGTCGTAACGATACAGAATCCATGCGCCGGAAGCCACGGCCTTTTTCTGCTGCTCGAAGCCGAACTTCATCTGCGGGAGGCCCTGGTTGATGCAATGAGCGTATGCAATAATCAGGCTGGCGCCGGTGTAGGACTCGGCTTCGCGGATGGCGCGCAGGGCCTGCGCGTCGTCGGCGCCCATCGCAATCTGGGCGACGTAGATGTTGCCGTAGGTCATCGCAATCAAGCCGAGGTCCTTCTTGGGCAGGGGGCGTCCGGCCGCGGCGAACTTCACCACCGCGCCGCGCGGCGTCGCCTTTGACATTTGGCCGCCGGTATTGGAGTACAACTGTGTGTCGAGCACCAGCACGTTAACGTTGCGCCCTTGCGCCAGCACGTGATCCAGCCCGCCAAAGCCGATGTCGTAGGCCCAACCGTCGCCGCCGAAGATCCAGACGGAGCGGCGCACCAGCACGTCGGCCAGACTTAGCAGGTCTTTCGCCTGCGGGCTGTCATCCCCGGCCAGGCGGATGCGCAACTGTGCCACGCGCTCGCGCTGCGCCGCATAGTCGGCTTCGGTTTGCTGGGCGGCATTGAGCAGGCCAGCGGTCAACTCCGCGCCTAGTTTGTCGCGGAACTGCGCCACCAACTCGCGCGCGTATTGCTCCTGCTTGTCATAGGTCAGCCGGAAGCCAAACCCGAACTCCGCGGCATCCTCGAACAGACTGTTGTTCCACGTTGGGCCGCGACCGTCGGCGTTAAAGGTGTAGGGCGTGGTGGGCATGTGCCCGCCGTAGATGGATGAACAGCCGGTGGCGTTGGCGATGATCGCGCGGTCGCCGAAGAGCTGTGTCACCAGGCGAATGTAGGGCGTCTCACCGCAGCCGCCGCACGCGCCGGAAAACTCGAACAGGGGGTGCAAGAGCTGCGCTTCCTTCACCGTGTTCAGATTCACGTCGGTGCGGTCGTAGTCGGGCAGTGTGTTGAAGAAGAAGTTCCAATACTCCCGCTGCTGAGCGCGGATGGGGGGCTGCGGGGTCATCGTGATGGCCTTGCGGCCGGGATTCTGCTTGTCCTGCGCCGGGCAGGTTTCCACGCACAAGCCGCAGCCGGTGCAGTCCTCAGGCGCGGCCTGGATGGTGAACTTCTTGCCCTCGAACTTCTTGCCTTTGGCGTCGGTGGACTGGAAACCTGCGGGGGCCTCGGCCAGGAACGCCGGATCGTAAATCTTCATGCGGATGACGGCGTGCGGACAGGCCATCGCGCACTTGCCGCATTGGATACAGACGTCAGGATTCCACACGGGCATTTCGAGCGCGATGCTGCGCTTCTCGTACTGGGTGGTGCCGGTGGGCACCGTGCCGTCCACAGGCATTGCCGAGACGGGGACCGTGTCGCCTGTCAACGTGGCGATCTTGGCGGCGACTTCGTAAACAAATTCCGGCCCGCCGGGGACCATGATCGGCGGAACCTTGACCGTGCTGGTGGCCTGGGCCGGAACCGGGATTTCGACCAGATTGGCCAGGGCGTTGTCCACGGCAGCGTAGTTCTGCTGGACGACCTTTTCGCCCTTCCTGATGAAGCGCTTGTGAATGGCTTCCTTGATCTTGGCGATGGCTTCGTCTTTGGGCAGCACGCCGGAGAGCGCGAAGAAGCACGTCTGCATGATGGTGTTGATGCGCCCCGGCATCCCGGCTTTGATGGCGACATCGTAGGCGTTGATGGCGTAGAACTTGAGCTTCTTGTCGATGATCTGCTGCTGAATATGACGCGGCATCTTGTCCCAGGTCTCGTGGGGATCGTAAGGGGTGTTCAGCAGGAAGGTGCCGCCCTCGATGGCCGGGCCGAGCACATCCAGCTTTTCCAGGTAGACGAATTGATGGCAGCCGATGAAGCTGGCCGACGTCACCTGGCAGGTCTGGCGGATGGGGCGCGGGCCGAAGCGCAGGTGCGAGACGGTGTACCCGCCCGACTTCTTGGCGTCGTAGGCGAAGTAGCCTTGCGCGTAGTTCGGCGTCTCCGAGCCGATGATCTCGATGGTGTCGTGGTTGGCGCCCACCGTGCCGTCAGACCCCAGCCCGAAGAACATCGCGCGGACGACATCCGGCGGTTCAATATTGAAAGCCGGATCGTAGGCGATGCTGGTATGCGTCACATCGTCGTTGATGCCCACGGTGAAATGGTTCTTGGGGTTGGCCTTCTTCAGCTCGTCGAAGATGCCCTTGACCATGGCCGGAGTAAATTCCTTGCTCGAAAGACCGTACCGCCCGCCAATGACTTCGATGTCCGTGCGTCCGGTCTCGGCCAGCGCGGTGATGATGTCCTCGTACAACGGTTCGCCAATGGCGCCGGGTTCCTTCGTGCGATCCAGCACCGCGAGCCGTTTCACGCTTGGGGGCAGTGCCGCCGCAAACGCCTTCACGTCGAACGGACGATAGAGGCGGACCTTGAGCAAGCCGACTTTCTCGCCGTGGGCGTTCAGGTACTCGACCGTCTCGTGCGTCACTTCCGCGCCGGAACCCATCATCACGATGACGTGTACGGCGTCGGGCACGCCCACGTAGTCGAAGAGGTGATACCGCCGTCCTACCAATCCCGCGAACTTGTCCATCACCGCTTGAACGATGCCGGGAGTCTTGGCGTAGAACGGGTTGACCGTTTCGCGCCCCTGGAAGTAGACATCCGGCCCCTGCGATGTGCCACGGGTGACAGGTCGGTCGGGGTTCATCGCGTGTGCGCGGTGTTGCCGTACCAACTCGTCGCTGATCATCGCCTTCAGGTCGTCCACCGTCAACTGCTCAATCTTGTTGATCTCGTTGCTGGTGCGGAAGCCGTCAAAGAAGTGGATGAACGGCACGCGCGCTTCCAATGCCGCCGCCTGCGAGATCAGAGCGAAGTCGTGCGCTTCCTGGACGGAGTTGCTTGACAGCATCGCAAACCCGGTTGAGCGGACCGCCATCACATCGCTGTGGTCGCCGAAGATCGAGAGCGCCTGCATGGCCAGACTGCGCGCTGCTACGTGGATGACCATCGGCGTCAGTTCCCCGGCGATCTTGAACATGCTGGGAATCATCAACATGAGGCCCTGCGACGCCGTGAAGGTCGTGGTCAATGAACCGGTTTGCAGCGCTCCGTGGACGGCGGCGGCGGCGCCTCCTTCCGACTGCATTTCGACCACCAGAGGCACTGTGCCCCAGATGTTTTTCTGCCCCGCCGCTGAGAAGGCGTCGGCGCTCTCGCCCATTGAGGTGGACGGGGTAATTGGGTAGATGGCAATCACTTCGTTAATTTTGTGGGCGACCCACACGCACGCGGTATTACCATCTATCGTCACCATTTTACGTTCTGCCATACCACAAACCTCCTATAGAGTGAAGAATATGAGAACCGTGTTTCAGTGCCCTTGCGGGGCGCGTGTTATATTTTGCGCAGAAAACGGGTCATGGACTTATGATAGTGAGGAGAGGGGGGAGGATGGACCGGGCTATGTTTTCTGTGTGCTGGCGTTGATTAAGGAACCTCTTGTTGCCGGAGATTATAGCATACCCCTGGCTTTCGTCAAAGACTATTTTGCGTTGGACGCGAGGGCTATGTCAACCCGAGTTTGACGGTCTTCAGATGGGTCAGCGCGTTGACGATGATCTCGGCCACGGCGTCGGCGTCCCATTTGCCGGTGTTGAATAGCAGATGATAGAGCAGGGGATCGCTCCAGTCGATGTCGAAGAACTTGCTTAAGTACGTTTCGGCAGCCAGGTCCTTGTTGCGGGTCAGCTCGGTGGCCTCGCCGATGGTGATTTTCGCGCGTTCTTTGACGCGCAGCACACGCGCGCCGAGCGGCGCTTCGATGCGCACGTGGAGCACATCGGGCTGTTCACGCAAGATGGCCTGTCCGCCTCGTCCCACAATGACGACATTGCCATATTCATACGCTGCCATAATCGTTTTGTGCATGAGAGCCACGCCCTCTTTCTCGTCCAGGGATTGCACCTGGATGGATGTCGCGCCACTCGCATCTTCTACCTGCGTCTCAAACTTGATGCGGCGGGAGCCGAACAACCGTTCTGTGAAGTTGCGCATCGTGTAGGTATCCTCGGAAAAATCCACAACCTGCTTTTCCGGGAAAGCTCCTAATTCTGTGGCGACTCTGACCATGAGGTTTTTGTCGAAATAGGCGTAGCCAAGAATGTCGCAGACGCGCGCCGCGATCTCATCGCCGCCACTGCCATATTGCCGAGAAATCGTGATAACTGCCATGGTAAACCTCCTTAACGGTGAAATTCTATGGGTACCGGTGCCGAATCCCCTGGCTTGGATGGGCGATGTTAGCTCATTGTTGTCAAGGGGCGCTGCTTACCTTAACTATACCCGAAATTGCCCAGTTAATCAAATTGGGTTCTTCAGGATTTCGCAGGGTCGAAATAAAAACCAGTCGCGGATTGCGCGGATTGACACGAAAAGTATAAAGAAATGTAACCGTTTAGTTCTGGGGGTACTGTGTGCTGTGAGGAGATTTCCCCTCCCCCTCCCCAGTCTGCTGGGGAGGGGGCAGGGAGGGATAGGGGGCAAGCCATTGAAAAAAATTGCCACGTTCGCAAGACTAAAAGTTTACTAAAAAATCAGTGCAAATCCGCGGCATCCGTGGCAAACACTATAGCCGTTTTCCCATCACTCCGCAAAGTCCCCCAGAACCTCAAATTTTTGCCAGGGTTGCATATTTTTCTTAATGCAATAAAGTATAGGGGACGGTCGGATGAAAAGGGAGACGAGTTGTTAAATCTGACAGGTCCTTCGAGACCTGCCGGGTTTCAAGCCGACTGCAGAACGATTTCCAGAAAAATTTATCCTTAACCTGTGCTTCACCAGCGGCTGGATGAAAATGACTATCCGACTACTGGACTATTTTCAACGGAGTTGCGATGAACATGACAAACACATCACAAGAAGCCATTTACACCGATCCCGCGCAACCGATCGCGGCGCGGGTCGCCGATCTGATCTCGCGGATGACGTTGCCGGAGAAGATCTCGCAAATGTTGCACAGTGCGCCGGCGATTGAGCGCCTGGGGATACCGGCCTACAACTGGTGGAACGAGTGCCTTCACGGGGTGGGACGCGCCGGCGTGGCGACGGTCTTCCCCCAGGCCATCGCCATGGCGGCAACGTGGGACACCGCCTTGCTGTATCGGGTCGCCACTGCCATCTCCGACGAGGCGCGCGCTAAACACCACGCGGCGCTGGGGGCAGATGGGAGCGTCGCCCAGTATTACGGGCTGACGTTTTGGACGCCTAACGTCAACATCTTCCGCGATCCACGCTGGGGACGGGGGCAGGAGACCTACGGGGAAGACCCCTATCTGACCTCGCGGATGGGCGTGGCATTTATCACAGCTTTGCAGGGCGACGATCCGCACTATCTCAAGGCCGCGGCGACGGCCAAGCATTACGCCGTCCACAGCGGGCCGGAGAACGAACGCCATTTCTTCGACGCCCGTGTGAGTGAGCGCGATTTGCGCGAAACTTACCTGCCGGCCTTCGAGGCCTGCGTGCGCGAGGCCAAAGTTGCCGCGGTGATGGGCGCGTACAATCGCACCAACGGCGAGCCGTGCTGCGCCAGTCCGACGCTGTTGCAGAAGATTCTCCGTGATGAATGGGGGTTCGGCGGCCCGGAGGGGGTGGATGGGCACGTCGTCTCGGACTGCGGCGCCATCTACGATATTTATATGTATCACCGGGTGGTGAGCACGGCTGCCGAGGCTGCAGCGCTGGCGGTGAAGAACGGCTGTGATTTGAACTGCGGCGAGACTTACGGTGCCTTGCTCATCGCCTTGGAGCAGGGCCTCATCGACGAGGCCGCCATCGATAGGGCGTTGACACGATTGTTCACCGTGCGCTTCCGGCTGGGAATGTTCGATCCGCCGGAGAGAGTCCCCTATGCGCAAATTCCCCTCGAAGTGAATGACAGCGCGGCGCACCGCGCCCTGGCGTTGCAAACGGCGCGCGAATCCATCGTCCTGCTCAAGAATGCGAACGACTTCTTGCCGCTGGATAAGGCCGCCCTCAAGAAGTTGGCCGTCATCGGCCCCAACGCCGACGATGAGCTGGTGCTGCTGAGTAACTACTTCGGCTGGCCGTCGCGCGCAGTGACGCCCCTGCAAGGCATCCGCGACAAAGTCGGTGCAGACGTTGAGGTGCTTTATGCCGCCGGGTGTGATGTCCGTGGTAAGGACACATCAGGTTTTGCCGAGGCTATCGCTGCGGCGGAAAAGGCCGATGTGGTGATCGCGGTGATGGGGCTTTCGCAGCTTGTCGAGGGTGAGGAAAGCCAGGAGGAAGGCGTCAAAAACGGCCAACGCAGCACCGGCGACCGCGTGGATCTCGATCTGCCGGGCGTACAGGAGGCGCTGTTGCAGGCCGTGGCCGCCACCGGTAAACCGCTGGTGGTCGTTCTGCTGAACGGCAGTGCTGTCGCGGTCAACTGGGCTGCGGCGCACGCGACGGCGATTGTCGAAGCCTGGTACCCCGGCGAGGAAGGCGGTACGGCGCTGGCCGACGTGCTTTTCGGTGATTATAATCCCGCCGGGCGTTTGCCGGTGACGTTCTATAAGTCGGTGGACGATCTGCCGCCCTTCCGCGACTACGCGATGGCCGGGCATACCTATCGTTACTTCAACGGCGCCGTGCTCTATCCCTTCGGCTACGGCTTGAGCTACACGACCTTCGCCTACAGCGATTTGACGTTGAGCGCGGAGGCGATCCGGCCTGGCGAGAGCCTCACGGTCAGCGCGACGGTCAAGAACACGGGGCGGCGGGGCGGCGACGAAGTGGTGCAACTCTACGTGCGGGATGTGGCGGCTTCGGTCCCTGTCCCCATTCGTCAATTACAGGGCTTCGCGCGCGTCCATGTGGCCCCCGGCGCGCAGCAAAAAGTGACCTTCACGCTCACCCCCCGACAAATGTCGCTCGTCGCCGACGACGGACAGTGGGTGATAGAGCCTGGTCTTTTCGAGGTGTCGGTCGGCGGCGGACAGCCCGGCACGTCTGCGCCGGTGGCGGTGGGTCATTTCCGGGTTGTCTAATTTCTCATCTCTGATTTCTCATCTCTCATGGGTCCGGGGGTGTTGGTGAGGCGTTGGCATTCTTCCGTTGGTGGAGTGTTGCTGGCTTTGTTACTGGAGGCGCTCGCGGCTTGCGCGGCGCCCTTCGCTGAAAAAGTTGTCGAGACGGTGGTGGTGACACGCGAGGTCGATAGAGAGGTCGTGGTCACCCGCGAAGTGACGGTGGAGGTGCCGGTCGAGAAAATTGTCGCGTTGACGCCGACGCCGTTGACGCCGGTCGTCGTCAGTATCACCGATGCAGCGCTGGCAGAGGATAACATAGGAATTCAGCGGCAGCGCTGGTTGCTGGAACAATTCCACGTTCTGCGCCCCGAGGTGGTGATCGATCCGCATCCCTATCGTTACGAGCGGCAAACCTTCATCACGCGGACGAACAGTCCGCTGGAAGACACTTACGCTGTACCGTTGACCGATGCCCGCGCGCTCATTGAAGGTGGCTACGCGGCGGATATAACCGGCTACGTGGCGGACACACCCTATCGCGCGGCCTATCACCCGGCGATTCTGGCGCTGGCGCAGGATGCGTATGGCAACATCTACGGTCTGCCCCATGCGGCCAACGGTCTGGGACTGATGTACAATCGGCGGTTGTTCGCCGCGGTTGGCCTGGATCCCGACAGACCGCCGCGGACCTGGGACGAGGTACGCGCGTATGCGCGGCAGATTCACGCTAATCTCGACGGGGTTGACGGCTTCAACATCCGCAATGAGGGCGAGCTGGGCGGTTGGATGAGCGTGGCGCTGATGGTCACGTATGGCGGCGAGACGATCCAAGCGGTGGATGGTCAGTGGGTCGCCGCGTACAACAACGAAGCGATGGTGGCCGCTATGCAGTTTATGCACGACCTGCGCTGGCAAGAAGACGCCACCACGTCCGATATTACGGCCTGGGGCAACTATGCGCTGGTGCTCGACTTCGTGGCCGGGAAAGTCGCCATGACCATCGCCGACGCCGACACGCTCGGCTGGATGATCCGCAATCTGGACGATCTGGCGATGGAGGAAGTCGGCTTTGGGCGTATGCCCGACGGTGGGGCGAACGCGACACTCGGCGCCGGGCGCGTGTGGTTGTACAATCCCACGTCCGCGCCGGAAGTTCTGGAAGCGGCCCTGGCCTTCAACACCTGGCGCGAGTTCGACCTGGCGGCGTTCGAGAACGCCGTCCAGCTCCAGGCGGCAAACGGCGCAGAGGTAGGATTGCCGTACCTCAACGTCTTCACCGGTGAGTACGGGCAGCAGCGGGCGGCGATTATCGAAAAGTACGCGAACGTGCCGGTGGCGAATTACGCGGACTTCATCAATTCGGGCATGGCCGTGCGCGGCGAACCGCCAGTCGCCGCCCAGCAACTCTATGAGGAACTGGGGCAAGTTCTGCGCCAGGTTCTCGCCGCGCCCCATCCCGATATCAAGGCCATGTTGAACGCCTCGGCGGCGAGTTTTCAGGTAAGGGTGCTGGATGGGATCCATGCAACGCAGAACGGAGAATGAATCATGCCGGAATTTATAGACCTGCAAGCCTGTGGTATTGATGAGGCTCAGGCCGCTGATTTGCGGGCGCGTTTGGCGACCTGTCTTATCCTTCTCGCTTTGAGGGGGGAACGCC
The DNA here is from genome assembly GCA_035415725.1 of Anaerolineae bacterium. Classification (GTDB taxonomy): domain Bacteria; phylum Chloroflexota; class Anaerolineae; order B4-G1; family SLSP01; genus DSWT01. Next base: position 15,515 of record DAOOGN010000086.1, read on the forward strand.
AGTTCCCCGCTTGCCGTTTGCAGACGGATGTTTGCCGTTGAGGCGGCGTTGCGGCCTACTTTGGGATTATAAGAGGGTCCACTATGTCAGACTTTGCTTCCACGGCCATTATCGTCGCCGGCCACACGTGCCTGGATGTGATTCCAACACTGCCGGAAAACTACAGGAGTCTGAGCACACTGCTCATGCCGGGCGGATTGGTCAATGTGGGACCGATGGTGCTCTCGACGGGCGGTGCAGTTTCCAATACCGGTCTGGCGTTACACCGGCTGGGCGTGCCTGTCCGCCTGATGGGCAAGGTGGGCGACGATACCTTCGGACGGGCGACGCTCGATGTGTTCCGCAGTTATGCTCCCGCGCTGGCCGCAGGGATGCTGATTGCGGCGGGCGAATCCAGCTCGTACACCCTTATCTTCAGTTCTCCCGGTATTGATCGCACCTTCCTGCACTATCCCGGCCCCAACGACACGTTTTGCGCCGCCGACGTCCCCGACGACGCGCTGACCGATGCGCACCTCTTCCATTTTGGCTACCCTACGCTGATGCGCCGTTTTTATCGGGATGACGGCCGGGAACTGGAGACGTTGCTCCGGCGCGTCAAGGCGCATGGTCTGGTCACGTCACTCGATGTGAGCCGTCCCGATCCCCACACCGAGGCCGGAAAAGTCAATTGGCCTGCATGGTTGGCGCGCGTCCTGCCGCAGGTGGACATTTTCTTGCCGAGCGTGGAAGAGAGCTTGCTCATGGTAGACCCGGCCCGTTACGCTGCCCTGGAAGAAAACGGTGCAGTCCTTTCGCAGGTGGATGGCGGGCTGTTGAGCGATTTAGCCGGACAACTGGTGGGGTGGGGCGTCGCCATCGCCGGGTTGAAGCTGGGCAGTCAGGGTATGTACCTGCGGACGACGTCCGCTGCAGCGCGACTGCGCGCGTTGGCTGAGCGTCTGGGTCTCGATGTTCGCGCGTGGACGAACCGCGAGTTGCTGGCGCCGGCATTCAGCGCTAATCTCGTCGGGACGACGGGCGCGGGTGATTGTGCTATCGCCGGCTTCCTGACAGGGCTGCTGCACCGATTGTCGCCGGAAGCCGCGCTGACCGGCGCCGTCGCGGTAGGCGCGTGCAACGTCGAAGCTGCGGATGCCGTCAGTGGGGTGCCGTCGTGGGAGGCCATACAGCGCCGTATCCAGGCCGGCTGGGAACAACGGCCGGTCACCCTCAAGCTGGCGGGGTGGGGATGGGACGTCGGCCAAAGGTTGTGGATCGGTCCGCAAGATCACGGTGGGCGGTGGGCGGCTGGATTCTAGGTGTTGAATGCTGGAAGCTTGATCTCATTTCTCATTCGTTCTGGAGGCTACGATGAAAGTGAACGAACCACATAACCGTTGGATTGGGAGTATGCCCAAAATTGGAATTCGCCCGGTGATTGATGGGCGGCGACGCGGAGTACGCGAGGCGTTGGAGGCGCAGACGATGGGCATGGCGAAGAGCGTCGCGGCGCTCTTCGGCGCGAACTTGCGCCACCCGAATGGTCTGCCTGTTGAGTGCGTCATCGCCGACAGGTGTATCGGCGGGGTGGCGGAAGCGGCCCAGGCCGCCGAGAAGTTTGCCCGGGCCGGCGTGGGCGTTTCGTTGAGCGTGACGCCGTGCTGGTGCTACGGCGCGGAGACGATGGATATGGATCCTCTCACCCCCAAAGCGGTGTGGGGCTTTAACGGCACCGAACGCCCCGGCGCCGTGTATCTGGCGGCGGTGATGGCAGCGCACACCCAGAAGGGTCTGCCGGCCTTCAGCATCTACGGACGCGATGTGCAGGACATCGGTGATGACCGCATCCCTGAGGATGTACAGGAGAAACTGTTGCGCTTCGCCAAAGCGGGGCTGGCGGTGGCGCAAATGCGTGGCAAGTCATATCTGTCGATGGGCGGCGTCGCCATGGGCATCGCCGGTTCCATCATCGAGCCGTGGTTTTTTGAGCAGTACCTCGGTATGCGCGTGGAATCGGTGGATATGTCGGAGTTCGTCCGCCGCTTTGAGGAACATATCTACGATCCGCTGGAATTTGAACAAGCCCTGGCCTGGGTTAAGGCCAACTGCATCGAGGGCGTGGACCGCAATCTGCCGCAAAAGCAGCGCAGTCGGGCGCAGAAAGACCAGGATTGGGAACTGTCGGTCAAAATGGCCTTGATCGCCCGCGATTTGATGGTGGGCAACCCGCGTCTGGCGGAACTGGGCTATGAGGAAGAGGCTATGGGCCATAACGCCATCGCCGGCGGCTTCCAGGGGCAACGTCAGTGGACCGATCACTTCCCCAATGGTGACTTCATGGAAGCGATCCTCAACTCGTCGTTCGACTGGAACGGCATCCGCCAACCTTATATCGTGGCGACGGAGAACGATACGCTCAACGGCGTTGCTATGCTTTTCGGGCATCTGCTCACGGGCACAGCGCAGATGTTCTCCGACGTGCGCACCTACTGGAGTCCAGAGGCTGTCAAACGTGTGACCGGCTATGAAGTGAGCGGCGACGCAGCAGGTGGCTTCCTGCACCTCATCAACTCTGGACCGACGGCGCTGGATGCGACCGGGCAGCAGATGTGCTGCGGCAAGCCGGCGCTGAAACCGTATTGGGAGATCGCCGCAGAGGAAGTCGAGCGGTGTCTCCAGGCGGTGACGTGGTACCCGGGCAACGTCGAGTATTTCCGCGGCGGCGGCTGGTCCAGCCACTTTGTCACGCGCGGCGGTATGCCGGTGACGATGTCGCGCCTTAACCTGGTGAAGGGGCTGGGACCGGTACTGCAACTGGCGGAAGGTGTTATCGTCGAACTGCCGCAGGAAGTCCACGACAAGCTCGATCGGCGTACCGACCCGACGTGGCCGACGACGTGGTTTGCGCCGCGGGTCACGGGCAGTGGCCCGTTCCGCGACGTGTACACGGTGATGTCCAACTGGGGCGCGAACCACGGGGCGATCAGCTACGGGCACATCGGCGCGGATCTGCTGACGCTGGCGTCGATGTTGCACATCCCCGTCTCGATGCACAACGTCCCGGAAGAGAAGATATTCCGCCCGGCGACGTGGAGCGCGTTTGGCGCGCTGGAGCCGCAGGGTGGTGACTATCGCGCGTGCGCCAACTTTGGACCTTTGTACGGCTAACGAAGCAAGAAGCACGAGGCAGGAATTTGAATCCCTGGTAACTATTCCGCGCCCTTGCCAGGTGGCGAACGGGACTTTGGAGATGGTTCATCATGGGTTGACACTTCGGTCATAGGTGATGACCCTCTTATTCCCCTAACCTCCTGCTCCTCACAAGCGGGAGAGCAGGAGGTGAAAAAAATCCTCCCTTTATCACCGGCAACGCTTAGTTCGTTTGGGTGTATTTCATTTCAGTGGTAGTCTAGGGCCTTGTGTCCATTTCAAGCGTCAAAAACACTACGACCCCCTAACTCATTTGAAACATACCTAATTCGTTTTATAACCCTGGTGGAAAGCAGGGTAATCCGTAATCATACACTTGGGGTAACTATTCAGCCACCTTTGCCAGGTGGCGAACGGGACTTTGGGGAGGGCACATAATAGGTGACCCCTGCGGCAGGTGCTGACCCTCTCATCCCCCAACCCCCTTCTCCCCCGCAAG
>DAOOGN010000087.1:0-18957 GCA_035415725.1 Anaerolineae bacterium
TGCCCTCCCCAAAGTCCCGTTCGCCACCTGGCAAAGGTGGCTGAATAGTTACCTATTATTTTATTATTCCTCATTGCCGGGGCGGGCGAAGATCATCCGCCCTGCCGCCGTCTGCAAAGTTTTGCTCACGGTGACATCAATGGTTTCACCAATGTAACGTGCCCCCTCTTCAACGACCACCATAGTGCCATCGTCCAGATAGCCGACGCCCTGGTTTTGCTCTTTCCCTTCCTGGAGCACGTGGATGGAAAAGCTTTCGCCGGGGAGCAGAACTGTTTTAACGGCATTGGCCAGTTCGTTGACGTTGAGCACCTTCACCGCCTGAAGTTCGGCAACCCGGTTCAGGTTATAGTCGTTGGTAAGAATGGAGCCACCCAATTCTTTCGCCAGAGCAATCAGTTTGTCATCCACTTCGCGGATACCCGGCACATCGGCATCGGTGAGGCGCACCGGCACCGGAGAATCTTCTTGCAGTTGCCGCAAGATTTCCAGTCCCCGCCGTCCGCGATTCCGCCGCAGGGTATCGGATGAGTCGGCAACGTGCTGTAATTCATTCAACACAAACAGCGGCACGATCAACTCTCCCTGGATAAAGCCGGTGCGACAAATATCGGCGATACGCCCATCGATGATCACGCTGGTATCCAGAAGCACCGGCAGTTGACGTGGCTCCGACGGCAGTACCTCAAGGGAAGCATGGGCTTCTTTAGGGAAGATCCGCATCCGCAAGCCTTGCAACAAATCCGGCCGGAGGGTGGTCAATGTCAACCCCACGTAGCCGAAGGCAGCCGCCACAATAAAAGGCAAAAACTGTCCCAAAGGTTGCGGCAGTAAGGACAAGGGATAGGCCGTGATGGCCCCCAACGCCAACCCCACAAACAGGCCGAAAGCCGCCGAAAAAATAATATCGGCCGGGAGATGTTGAACGGCATGGCGAAACCGGTTGAAGGGTTTAAGTGTGATTCGCGGCGTGAAGATGAATCCCAGAATAGCGCCCAAGAGACCCCCGAAAATCATCACGTAAGTATGTATGTTTTGCGGAATGACGGGGATTTGAACAATTTGCGCCGCAAGGGCCGCGCCGGCGGAGCCAAAGACAAAAACACCAATAATGCGCAGGATAAAGGTTATCTGCATAAGAATAATTTCTCCATAAATAAAGGGTCGATAAAGGCTAGGCGGACCCATACAGACCGCCCTCAGTGCTTTATGTTGCTTCTAAAGGTTCTGCCGGTGGGTGATAAAACAGGCTATAGCGCGTCTTAAAGGGAGGCGAAGATTCTTTATTAAAGATGCAATTAACTCAGACGGAACACCTGGCAGGGCCATAATGCCGCGCGATATGCGCCAATCCGAACATTTTATAGCGTTTTCACGGGCGTCCCACCTGAACCGCGAGACATAAATAAATGCGTGCTTGACTTGTTTGTACTTGATCTTAGCACAGTCATAGGAAAAGTCAAAAATGTTGACATTCTCAGAATTTTAGATATATTGTAGGTTAAGATGTCATTTTTACAGGAGCAGAAAAATGGCGAGATGTCCGGAGTGTAATGCTAAGTTGGTGGTCGCCCCAGATTTGGAACGCTGGGATCGCATCTTCTGCGAGGCTTGTGGTGTTGAGCTGGAGGTCGTCGATGTAAACCCTCTGGAGCTCGAGGCTGTTTACGATTTCGAGGATGATGACAATACCCTGGATGAACTCGAGGAAGATGAGGAAGACCTGGAATGGGAGGACGAAACCGAAGACGAAGAGGAAGAAGAAGAGGAAGAGTGGTAGTAACTCTGAATCATGATTCTGGATGAAAAACAGGCCGGCGAAATTTCGCCGGCCTGTTTTTGGCTCAACTCACCGGCGTTACGTCGGTCGCCGCGACAAGAAGAAGAGCACACCTACAGCAATAGCCAGAACCAGCACGATGACCCCGGTGATACGCAAGACCGTGTTGAGCACTTTGGTGACGCCGCCGGATTTTTCTTCGCCACCTGCTGCTGGCGATGTAGCGGTGGCGCGGGGACTCGTTTGTGTGGCCTCCGGGCCGGTAGCGGCGCCGGCGTCGCGCACGTAACCCAGGTTCAATGAAGAAACCTGCCCCGCGCTGAGCATGATGTTCCATTGTCCGGCATCGGTCAACTTATAGCCGGGCGGAGCGGTGTAGCGCAGAATATAGTTCCCCGGTTCGAGATTCTGAAAACAGTATGGCTCACTGATGCCGTCGGTTTTGTAGGTCCCCGCCGGGCCTGACACACCGACAAGGTTGATTTCCGCATTGGGGAGCGCCATTTCTCCGGCATCCGCCTGGCGGAACATATCGTTGTTGACATCGTCATAGGCCAATACACAGAGCGACGCTGTATTGCCCGCCGGCGCTGCGGGAAGTCCACTGTTGCCTGAAGCCGGGGTCGCTTCTGGCGTTGTCGGCGTTGCCGTTGGCGTCGGCGTTGGCGTGTTAGCCGTAGCCGCCGGGGCAGAGATAATCACCTCTTGACCAATGGCGAGAAAGTCGTTGATCACCGTCCCCTCGTTGAGGCGGCGCAGCTCGTCCAAATCCACACCATACTCGATGGCCAGGCCAAACATGGTGTCGCCGGAAACGACAGTGTGCACAATGGCGCCATCAGGACGCGGCGTCGGCGTGTACCGCGGCGCGACCGGGGTAGGCGGAATCTCAGATGTGGGCGGCGGCGGTTCAAGCGTCGGCGTGGGGGTTTGCCCCAGGGAGACTACTTTCAAACTCATATTATCCGAATACGCATCGTTGTGTTTGTTGGGCCATTTCGCATAGAATTGCGTGAAGAAGGTGACGGCGCCGCTCGCCCCCACGGTGGCCTGGACCGGTCCCACGATCCCATACTTGTCATAGTAATAATAAGGTTGGCTCCACACGATGTTGGAACTGAAGGGATCCGTGCCACCGTTGGGGTCAATACCCACACGGAAGTAGAACGCATAGGGATCACCGCAGGACGTACCAGACGTATCTTCGCCACAGGACCATGCGTGCGCAGCGTAGGACGCTTCGACGACGGTGCCAGGAGTGACGTTGCGCACGACCTGATAATAGCCGGCATTTTGTTTCCTGAAGAAGGTAAAACACATGCCGGCATAATAACCCTGGTAAATGCGCAAAGGACTCTGATTAAACGGCGCTTCGTTGGGGATGACCTTACACTCCGGCCGGCCAAAATCGCCTTCCTGCCACCATGTCACCCAGCCTTCCGGCGTGAAGATCTCGCCGTATTGCACCCCGGAGAAGGTGTCGCGCGTCCAGTTGTCATAGTTGGGCAATGAATTGTCCACAGGTTTGCCGATCCCCTCAAAGCCCGGGTTCACCAGCAGATTGGTGCCGATTTCCTGCCGGAGGGGACTCCGCCCCTCGCGTGCGGCTGCCGGTGACGCCAGAACGAAGGTGGACAAGGTCAGCACCAGCAACAGCAGTGCTACCCATCCTCTTAATCTTTTCGCTTTCATCAGTATGTGCCTCCTTATTTTAATTCATAGCCGACCGAGGGCTGAAACCCCACGGCTAAACACACGCCCCCCCAGGGGGACTGAGTTGCCAGCCCGCATGGCTGAGTGGGTTCAGCCGCCGACTTTAGCCTTGGCTTTTTATTCGCCGTTCTTTAACGAACACAGCCGCCAGCGTTGAAATGATGTCAGCGCCGGCGGCATAGGATGAACGAAGTATCAAGCATGGAAAATTATAACATAGCGATAGGTGTTGTCAAACATCATCATCATTTTACGGTTTGTGGGCATAAGTGGTGAAGAGATCGCCCAAATTGATGCGGAGGGGCAACCCGCGCCATTTCAATCGCGTGACCAGCCTTTCCAGCGGTCGCCCAAATGACGGCAACAGGGCAGTGACGCGGCTTGCCAGGTAGCCGGCTTGCAGATAACGCCCCTGTGCGCCCATCCACATCACTCGAAATCCGGCTTTGTCCAATAGCGCGGCCAGCGTGTGACGTGAGAAGTAGAACAGGTGCATTTCCATATACCAGGGCCAGCGCGTCCCCATCAGACGAGAAAAAAGGCTATCGATGTCCATCGTATGCACTACCAACGTGCCGCCCGATTCGAGTGCCAGCCATGCGGCCTGCAATGTACCAAGCGGGTTCGGAACATGTTCGATGACATCCCACATAGTCACGACGCTGAAATAACCTGCGGGGAAACTGGCATTTTCCAGCGTGCCCAAGTGCATTTTTAATCCCTGCGCGCGGGCCTGTTCGACCGCCCATGCGCTCGGTTCTACGCCCCAGGCATCCCACCCGTGCTGTGTCGCTATGTCCACAAAAATGCCGGTATGGGCGCCCACATCAAGCAACCGGCGACCGTTGGCGGGACCGGTGAAGCGTTCCATAGGCCGCAGATGATGCTCGAAGGTCAACACCCGCCCTTCGCGCTCCTCAACGTAGAGCGGGTCTTGCACGGCGGCGTAAATATCCAGAACCGCGCCGCTTCTAGGACGGGGCGTCGCATAGACGAAACCGCAGCGCTTACATTTAACGATGGGACCATGACAGCCGTATCCGCCGTTGGTGCAGGCATAAGCATTCCAATCGGCATGTTTTTGGCGGTTGAGCGTGGACGGAATGTATACAGCGTAATCATCCGCGCCGCACAAATTGCAGCGGATATGTTCCGGCGCATATTCGGCTTCGGAAGACGTCATGCGGCCTTCCCCAACAGACGGACGCGGAAAAGGCGCAGCACGGTGTAAAGCGCTTTGATGACCTCCTGGCGTGATATTTTCGATACGCCTTGCTGACGGTTTTGGAAAACGATGGGCACTTCGCCGACCTTCCAGCCGGCGCGTTGCACCCGATAAAGCATTTCGATCAGGAAAGAATAGCCGTTGGAAAAGATTTGGTCGAGGGCGATGGATTCTAACACCTGGCGGCGATAACAGCGAAAACCGGCGGTGGCATCGTGAGCGTGCAGGCCGAGCAACAAACGGGCGAAGGCATTCGCTCCCCAGCTCAATATCCGGCGCGGCAACGTACATTCAATGGCCGCGCCGCCCGGCACATAGCGACTGCCGATGACCACATCGTACCCTTGTGCAATCCTGGCGATCATATCAGGGATGTTTTTCGGCGGATGGGAAAAGTCCGCATCCATCGTGATGATGAGATCGTATCCGGCAGCGATGGCCCGGTGAAAGCCGGCGACGTAAGCCGTCCCCAATCCCAGTTTACCTGCGCGGTGAATCACGTGAATGCGCCCCGGGTTCTCAGCCGCCAACTGCTCGGCAATAGCGCCGGTGCCGTCGGGCGAGTTGTCGTCTACGACGATGACATCGACGGTAGAGGGAAGCGCCAGAAGTTGCGTGACCAGAGCCGCGAGGTTTTCTTTTTCATTGTAAGTGGGGACAATGACGTTGGTTTTCATAGGTTAAGCCGCACAGCGCAGACAGTGGGACTCTGCCCTTATCGCGTAAGAATATCAATGAGCGCGCTGATGGCAATGCAGCCGGCGCCGATCAATCCCATGCGCAGCGCGAAGGTCACGCGCTTGTTCATCCCTTTGCGCTCGTTTTGGATGATGTCGACGGCAATGGCGTTATCCATCCCGGCGGTCAGCGGGTTGATGCTGAAGCTCCTGCTCGTGCTCAACATCGCCAGCACGGCCGGCGCCGCACAGATAATGGCCGCGATGCCGACCCAGAACATCCGCTCACTCCATGCCGTACTGGTGCAGCGCGTCCCAATCTGGCACGAGATGGTCACGACGATAAAAAGAGCCAAATCGATCAGCAAAATCACGCCCAAGAAACGTCCGATGCTGAGTAAAGCCTGTTTTACTTTGTCCATTGTTGAACCTCCGCAATCAGTCCCGCAGCGCCGAAGTAGCGCGTGAATCGCGTCCATTATACCATATCTCACCGCCGAGCACGCTGAGGCCGCAGAGTGATGGAAAAACGGCTTTAGTTTTTGCCACGAATGACGCGGATTCGCACCGATTTTTTATGACCTCATTAAAAAATATCTTCGCCCTCACGAAATTCTGAAGAACCCATTTTCCCGTTACCACGCGTTGTAGACCGTCACCGGCTGAACATCTTGAACAGCCAGCGTGGCACCAGGGAGAGCTGGCGGATATTATCCACGCTGTAGTCTGTCCCGTGGACAATCGCTTCTGCCGCCAGCAAGCCGCTTTTGATTGCCGGGCCGATGCCCTCGCCCATATCGCGCGTCGCCAGCCCTGCAGCGTCGCCCACGATGAAAGCATTGTCCACGCGCACCGCGCCGGAATGCTGACGCAGATAGTAGCTGTGTCCTTTCGGCGCGAAGGGATGCTCGCGGACGAGACCGCGGTGTTCCAACTTTGCCACGAGTACGTCCCAATGACGTTGGATCGTGTCGCCGTGGGCGGTGAGCGTCTCCGCCATCCCACCCACGCCCACGTTGACGTAGCCGCCGACCTTCGGCACGTACCAGGAATAGCCGGGGAGTTGGTTCTCCATAAACCACAGATAGCAGTGCGGGTCGACAACGGCGTAGGGGAATTCTTCCTCCTGGGTGATGATGAGGGTGTCGCGCGCGCGAGGATGTACGTCCCGGAAAAACGTGCGGTAGACCGGACAATGCGTCCCCCCCGCGCCGATCAGGTACACGCCGGAGAATTCGCCATCCACGACGTAAGCGCCGTTCCTCCGCTCAATCGTCCGCACGTGATGGGTGGCAACAGGCACGCCCGACCTTTGAAGCAGCCAGTGGTCGAATTCGACCCGCCGGATGGCATACTGCCGGGTGGGGAGAGAGAAGCCGATCCCACGGATGGCGATGCGGAACGCAGCGAAGGAGGTGAGACTATGGGGATACTCCTCAGGCCGGATTTCCAGGTCGTGGAGGACCTGCGGCGGAATCCAGCCGGCGCAGAGTTTCACCCGTGGGAACGGCTCGCGGTCCAGCACAAGACAATCGATGTGATGACGTCGCAGGTACCACGCGCAGGCAGACCCGGCAGGCCCACCGCCGACGATAAGCACTTCGGTCTGGAGCATTAGCTGAATCGGCAGTCGGGTTGCGGGTCGCCGGGGCGCGTCATCACGACCTGCCACAGTTGGGTAGTGCGCGCGCGGAAACCTCCGGCGCTGCTAAGGAGATAGTAGCGCCACATCCGGTAGAACCGGTCGCCGTATTTCTCCTTGAGCTCAGGCCAGGCGCGCTCGAAGTTGGCGTGCCAGGCCAGCAACGTCTTGTCATAGTGCGGACCGATGTTGTGCCAGTCCTCTACCACGAACAGTCCTTCCATCGCCGTGGCAAGCTGGGCGATAGAAGGGAGCATCCCGTTAGGGAAGATATACTTCTCGGTCCATGGATCGCCGCCGGTGCCGCTGACGTTGCCGCCGATGGTGTGGACGAAGGCGATGCCTCCCTCTTTGAGACACCGATCGGTGACCTCCATGTACGTACGATAGTTTCTGTAACCCACGTGCTCCATAAGGCCGATGGAGATCACAGCATCATACGTGCCACTGACCTGGCGATAGTCCTGGAGTCGCAGTTCCACCGGCAGACCCTGACAGCGTTCCATCCCCAGCTTGACCTGCTCTTTGGACACGGTCACGCCCACCACACTGACGCCGTACTTTTCGGCGGCGTATTGGGCGAAGCCGCCCCACCCGCAGCCCAGGTCCAGGACATGCATCCCTGGCCGCAGACCGATTTTCTTGCAGATCAGTTCCAGTTTCGCTTCCTGGGCTTCGTCCAATGTGGTAGCATTTTTCCAGTATCCGCATGTGTAATTCAGGCGTTTGTCCAACATCGCTTCGTACAAATCGTTGCCCAAGTCGTAGTGATGTTCGCCGATCTGAAAGGCTCTGGCGCGGGATTGCAAATTGAACAGCCGCCCCCGCAGTCCATGAAAAAGGATTTTCCAGTTGCCCTTGACCTTGTCCTGGAGATTGGCCTGGAGCATTTTGGTGATGAGTTCATCCAGCGCTTCGCAATCCCACCAGCCGTCCATGTAGGATTCGCCGAGGCCCAACGTGGCCTCGCGCAAGACGCGGTCGTAGAAACGCGGGTTATGTACCTGGATATCCCACGGATTGGAGCCGTTCACTTCGATGTCGGCCAAAGAGAGCAGCCCTCGCGCTATGACTTCTGAACTATTCGATGCCATGATTCATTCTCCTTTCGATAGTTAACGAAACCCACCTGAAAGTGTACTCCCGCAGAGCAGCAGAGCGAGCTTATGCAGTCATTGTACCCGTCATACTCGACAATGTAAAGTGGCCAGTCTCTGACCGTGCCACCGTCGGCCCAGGTGTGGGACGGGCACAGGCGCAGACCGGCCCGAGCGCCTGAGGAAGTCAGCGTTTTCGAGCCGCTCAGGGAAGTACCATTCCCTTGCCTCTTGCCGCTATTTGCAGACTGTGCTTTTTTGGGTATGATGCAGGCAGTATCGGAGAGGGTAGAGTCACCGCGCATGAACCTGAGGAGTTTATCTGTGACACTGACAGGCATTGAACGCATCAGCAACATCTTGCAACACAAACCGGTGGATCGCATCGGCTTGTTCGAGCATTTTTGGTCGGACACGCAGAAGGTATGGACGGAGCAGGGCTACATCCGGCCTGAGGAGAATCTGGCGGACCACTTTGGCTTCGACATCGAGCTTTGTTGGCCCTTCAACGTCGTCGCCGACCTGGATTTCGTGCCGGAAATCCTCGAAGAGACCGCGGAGACGGTACTGACGAAAGACGGTAACGGCGCGATTTTACGACGTCACAAGCTGCATGATGCCACGCCGGAGCACGTCGACTTCACGGTCAAGGATCGCGCCGGGTGGGAAGAGCAGATCAAACCCAGGCTCAAACCGGAGCGGCGGCGCATCAACTTCGCGGCCTATCGTGAGGCTAAGGAACGTGCGCGTCAGGCCGGGCGGTTCTTTATGTGGAGCGGCGTCAACGTCTTCGAGATTATGAAAGACGTCGTCGGTCACGTGTATATGTTGGAGGGCATGGCGCTCGATCCCACCTGGGTGCTGGATATGGCTATGACCTACGCGCAACTCACCGTGGACTTGCAGGAAATCCTCTTCGCCGAGGAAGGCTGGCCCGACGGCCTGTGGTACTACGAGGACATGGGCTTCAAACAGCACCCGTTTATGTCGCCCCGCATGTACCGCCAGATCGTGCAGCCGGCCCACACACTCAGCATCGGCTACGCCAAAGCGCACGGCAAGCCCGTAGTGATGCACTCGTGCGGCTACGTCGAACCGCTGCTGCCGGGGATGATCGAAGCGGGCATCGATTGCCTGCAAGTCATCGAGGTGAAGGCAGGGATGGACCTGCTCAAGCTCTACCAGAATTTCGGCGACCGCCTCGCTTTTATGGGCGGCATCGACGTGCGCACGCTCTACACCAACGACCGCGCCGTCATCGACGCCGAGCTAGAGGCCAAGATCCCCACCGTGATGCAAAACTACGGCTACGTCCTGCACAGCGATCACTCCATCCCCAACACGGTGTATTACGATACGTATCGCTACTTCATCGAGAAAGGGCTGGCGTTGGGGACATATCAGGAGTCAATCAGTGCAGGCTGATCGACAGAAGCGGATTGCGCACGGGGTGTTGGCGGGACTGTTCGTAGTCTACACCGTTGTGGGCGTCCTATTCAACATCATCGTGCCGCTCGGTGATGCACCCGACGAACCGGCCCATTTTTTCTACGTGCAATACGTCGCTCAACATCACGCACTGCCGGTGATGCAGCCCCACTACCAGGACAACGCCACCGTCGAAGCCTTTCAGGCGCCGGCCTATTATGTGGCAGCGGCGCTCCTCACCCACTTCACCCTGCAAGGGGAGAGCATTCAGCTCTATTACAATCCGGCTTACGAATTTGGGAAACCGGCACCTCTCTTCCTCCCACTGCCAGAACATGAATTTCCCTGGCGCGGTGCTGTCCTCGCCTGGCATCTGGTGCGCTTTTTCTCGCTGGCGCTTGGCGCCGTGAGCCTGTGGGCGACCTACCGGAGCGCCTGGCTACTCTTCGAGAGCCGCTGGCCGGCGCTGGCTGCCGTGGCCTTCGTCGGCCTCAATCCGCAGTTCATCTACCTGCACAGCATGGTGACCAACGATGCGCTGGCGACGACGGTGGGCAGTTTGTTGACGCTGGCCACGTTATATCTTCTCAAGGACGGCAGGTTGAGACACTTCTTCGGCGTGGCATTGTTGACCACACTCGGCTTCCTCACCAAGCCCAGCGCCCTTACCCTGTATCCCGGCGTGACGCTGGCCTTATTCATTGCGTGGCAACGGCTACCGCGCGGATACCAACGCCGGATGGCGCTAGCGCTATGTGTACTCATTCCACTCACAGGCGGTGGATGGTGGGTGCTGCGCAATCTTCATCTGTACGGTGATCCTGTAGGATTGACGGTCGCCAAACAAAGCCTGGCGGCGAATTATTACCCCGCCCCGCTTACGCTTCCACAACTCATCGCCACACTGCCGCAGATGTTCTGGCAGACGTTCCAGAGCGGTTGGGGGCATTTTGGTTGGCTATCCTTCCCCCTCGCCCCCTCTGTTTTCTACCTCATTGCCGGACTGCACCTCCCTGCTATAGCAGGATTGTTGCTGAAGTGCAAAACTGCGTCGTCCAAACGCGGCCCAGCCTGGGCCTTGGCCGCAGCCTGGATAGGGTTGCTGTGCGGCTTCATCTATTACAACCTCGAGACCAACAGCTCCGGGTGGCAGGGACGTTTTCTTTTCCCCGGCCTATCCATCACGGCGCTGGGGTTTGTGGCGGGATGGCGGTATTGGGTCAAGAAATACGAACGGCTACTCCCAGCTTTGATGGCGGGAGCCGGCGGAGCTTTGACCCTGTACGCTGTCGTGGGGATCGTGTTGCCGGCTTACGTGCCGCCGCATTTCTTTTCCGCCGCAACGGCAACACCCGGCTCGTGCAAGGCGACCTTTCCCGGCGGATTAGAGCTTGTAGGCTGCGAACTACAGCCGGAAAGAGCGCGCGCCGGTTCACGTATGACGTTGACGCTGTATTGGAAGATGGTGGAGCCATCGAACGTGCCTTATCTCTTCATCGTGGATAGTTACACACCGCATGGTGATATGGTGATCTTCAGGACCGAATCCCGCCTCGCGCGCCGCTTTCCCACCGTACTCTGGCCGGCCAACAGCATCGTGGCGGATCACTACACCCTGAACATTGCCCGTGGGCAACGCCAGGTGGCGGCGGAACTCGGCCTGCAAGTCCTCGTGAAAGACAAAACCGTGGATGACGGATGGCACGCCGTGGCCGGGCGGATAGGGATCGGAGAGGTGATCGTCGGCGCCGGGGCCACACTCCCTATACCCCGGCGTGTCCAGGCGTGCTTTGGCGAGGATAAGATCGCTTTGACAGGAGACGCCATCTCCCCAACGTCAATCCATGCCGGAGAAACACTCACCGTGACTTTGCATTGGCATGCTCTGGCGCAGCCCCCGGCCGATTACCAGGTTTTCGTCCATCTGCTGGACGATGCGGGGCAGCTTATTGCACAACATGACGGTCCGCCGCGGCTAGGACTTTATCCGACTTCGGCGTGGGCAGCGGGCGAAGACGTAGAGGATGCCCATCCCATTCAACTGCCTGCCGACTATCAGGGTGTCGTGCAACCATGCGTGGGACTGTACGTGCTCGATTCCTTGCAGCGACTGCCCGTGACCGGCATGACCGACGGGATTTGCCCCGAACGCTCGGCTCCGCTAGCGCCCCTCACCGTATCGCTGCCCTAATTCGCATACCCCGCTCACGTCTGCCTGAGCCATGCATTGATTCGTTTCCCCGGCATGGTCACACCCTGGTGACCGACGCCACGGCATTGGCAAACGCAACGCAATTACATCAAGATTGTCTATAGCGCTCGACCCAGATCAACCCGGCCAACTACGCCAGCCGGTTCTCTGTGTCAAGAATGAAGTCGAGCGACACCGAGACGCGGTCCATTGTCGCCGGCACAAAGTTGATAAGGTTGAGTGAAAGGCCAACTGCTCGGCCCGTCCCCCTGCACCTTACGCGAACGATGCAGGGCTTGCTAGAGCTGCTGGATAAGCGCCGCACTGAGATTATCTACGTTTTCAAGGGCGACAATCAAAATCTGTTCCGACCCCGTTTTGCACGCTCCCTACATCACAGACCTGGTCCAGTCATTGGCAAGATTTTGCAGACATTTACAGATTTCTACTATTGACGGGGATGATTTGGCAGTATATAATGATTGTATCAGGAGTAAAGTGTGTCTGGATAGGTATTTTGAATATTTTGTATATACAGGACTTACGCAAGCCCGGCTCGAATCAAGCGGCGGATGATTTGTAGTGACGCCTTCAGGCGTCTCTTAGGAGCTAAGAACGGCTAAAGCCGTCACTGCAAACGGGAATTTGCGTAAGTCCTATATAATGAGTTAGCCATGCCTTCTAAAACAGGCAGTAGCTAACATCGGCTGCAAGCGGCGGGGAAACGCGCGCGAAGGGGTCTGCTCTTGAAGGCGAGGCGTCGCAGCCGCCGCGTGGCTTAAGCACGGTCGTTGGGCACTCCAGGAAAACGTATGAAGTTCGAGATTACTCAAATCGGAACTATCTTTTCACCTTACAAAACGAAGGATTCCTGCCCAATTCAGGGAATAGCCACCCCCGAAGGCCTTGGTCGTGTGGAGGTATTTCCGGAATATGAAGAGGCCCTGGAGACAATTGAAACCTTCTCTCATATCATCCTTTTCTACATCTTCGATCGCGCTGGAGAAGTAATCCTTTCTCGGCCAACTTTCCTGGATGACATCTCACATGGCGTCTTTGCATCTCGCCACCCCTGTAGGCCAAATGGAATCGGAATGTCAATCGTCAAGCTTGAGAAGAGAAAGAGAAACATCTTGGAGGTGAGCGAGATAGACGTGCTAGACAATACGCCACTTATTGACATCAAGCCTTATGTCCCCAGATTCGACTATCGCAAAAATGCCAATAATGGCTGGGTTGAAGGAAAAGATATACGAGAAAAACCAATGAACAGAGAATGAATAATAAGAGCGCCTAACACCGGCTCCGCCGGACGGCTGCGCCTCGCTCCGCTCGGCTTGCCGCCGGTGAGCCAATCCGTTAGGCGGCGCGGCGCGAGTGCTGACCAGGCGCCCGGGGACGGGGTCAGCCGCTGCAGGGGACGCCGGCCATCCCCCGCACCGGGCGTCTCCTCTCAAACCCGGATTATCATTTGAGAGGACCCTCTTACCAGGCCCGGATTCTTACGGGGTCGAACGCGGGTTTTTGACAACCTCAAGGATATTACTATACTGAAACCAGGTAAAAAACGCCCCAGAGCACTGCTTTCGCCTGGGACGTTTGCCACGGCGCTTTGCTCGCCGCAGCGGAAGTCAGTATACATTATCCGCCCGCCGGTGCAAGCAGTTTTCTGGCAACAGCGTTGCCCGGAAACTTACGAAGCGCTGGCGGGCTTTGTATGGAGTGAGGCACGCCGCCCGCACAAGTAAAGTGCGGGCGGCGTTTCATATACTGACTTACCTTGCGAGTTGTGCTGTCAGTGTGACTTCGACGCTGGCGAGTGCCTGTGAGACGGGGCAACCGGTTTTGGCGGCGTTGGCGTGTTCCAGGAATGTCGCCTCGTCAATGCCAGGGACCTCAGCCGCCGTGGTTAGATCGATGCGCACGATCTTGAAGCCGTCTCCAACTTTGTCCATCTTGACAGCGGCCCTGGTCGCCACACGAGTAGGAATGAAACCGGCCTCGGCCAGCATGTGACTGAGCGCCATTGAGAAACAGCCTGCGTGCGCCGCGCCAATGAGTTCCTCCGGATTCGTGCCCATGCCATTTTCGAAGCGCGACGCGAACGAGTAAGCGCCCTCGAATGCCCCGCTGCCTAATCGCAATTCACCTTTGCCCTTGACCAGATTGCCTTCCCAAACTGCGGATGCCATTCTTGTTATCGAAGAACAAATCCAGGCCGCGATTGCATACGGTCTGGATGCGATGGTGTTTACCGATCACGGACGTCTTGTGCTGCAGCCGCACCTGGACGCCCTGAATCAGAAGTATGCACCGTTCCGTATCTTCGGCGGGATAGAAATCACTGTTCAGGAGAAGGAAGACCTGCTGGTGTTAGGCATCCACGATCCCATGTTGGAATCGGTGAAGTGGACTTATGCAGAATTGCACGCCTTTGTGCGCGCGCGGCATGGTTGGATCGCTTTGGCGCATCCTTTCCGCTATCACCGCGACATTGTCATCGATATCGCGCAATATCCTCCCGATGCGCTGGAAGGCTGCTCCACCAATGTGGCCTTACTCAATCAACCGCGCATCCGTGAGGTGACAAAGCAGCTCGGCATCCCAGTCGTGTGCAACTCCGATGCGCATGCGACGCGCTCGCTTGGCGTGGGGTACAATCTGTTGAACGAAGAAGTGGGGGATGAGGCTCATCTGGTGCGCATATTGCGTGCTGGCGCATTTATTGGGGTGTGTGCAATCATTTGAGTGGCTCAGTTTTATGTTGGCAAGGCGGGAAGTATTCATCACTGTTGTGTTTTCCGCCTATGCATCCCAACGAAATTCGGCTGGATCCAACGAAATTTTCTGCACTCGCCAATGCGCTTTATGTTTCAGGCGAATAAAACTCAGCCGTACCCGGAATTCTTCACCTAAAGTGGGCGCATTGCGTCCGGCAATCCAGATCGTATCTTGTGCGGACGGATTGTAGCGCTCTTGGAGCATCCCATTCGGTACTGCTGCGATCGTGATACTCTTTAGTGAATTGATAGCGCCTTGCGCTTCGTAATTGTATTTGACAAACAGTGTGGTCGTCAGATAGGATTCGCCTTTGAGTGTAAGAATTGTAGGGAGTTTGCCGGCGATTTCCAATGCTTGCCCGGCGCGCATCTGGCGCACGAGCATTGAAAACTGCGATGTTTGTAATGTAGCCGTGCCTTGCCCCGCAACTTTTTCCGCCTTTGAATCCACGAACAACGCCTGCTTGAGCGCATAATCGGGGTGAAACAAATAGCGCGCGCGTTTGTAATCCACTTTGCCGAATAATCGCTGGTCAATTTTCGACATTCCCAAACGATCCAAAGCCTCGCGCGTTATATCTTCGCCAATATCTGCCACCAGGTCGCTTTCCTCTCGAAATATCTCTTGAGCGATAGTGCGATAGTCGTATACCGCTTGTGTGACCAGCCGTAGGGATACTTTTTCGATTTCTTCCAAACGATCAAGGTTTTGATTGAGTTCTTCAGGATTCATTAACATAAGGTTCGGTTCCTGGTTCAGCAATTATGTTTATTTGTGTGCCAGATTTTATTTTGGCTCGGCTAAGGTTGACGTATTTCTCTTCAAGTTCGATGCCGATATACTGTCTGCCGGTTTGGATGGCCGCGATGGCCGTTGTGCCGCTTCCCATAAAGCAATCGAGCACAATATCATCCGGGTCGGTCAAGAGTCTTATTGTGCGTAATGGCAATTCCAGGGGGAATTTGGCCTCATGATCGTCGTTGACTCTCACGGATGGAAACTCCCAAACGCCCCGCGATCCCCACTCAATCCATTCTTCTGGCGATAAGCGTCCCCGGTCGTATTTTGTGATGCCCGGTTTCCAAAAAAAGTACAGGTATTCAGATTCGTCTACGGAGCGATAAGACAAACTGGCCCAGCGTGAGTTTTCCCAAGCGGCATCTTTGACCCAGATACGTCGGTCGTAGAGATAAAAACCGGCCTCGGTACCCCAGGCTTCGATCAGTCCACCCACGATCTTTACTCTGGTTTGCGGTTCATACTTGCCGCCACGGATATTGTTGCCGTGGAGACGGCGATCTATGGTCTGTTCGCTACATCCCAGTAATTTCGCCAATTGATAGCGGTTATACGTGGGATGCGCTTTCATCGCCTGTAAAACATTTTCTTTCGTCACCGGAGAACGTTTTTTGTTGACCGCTTCGGCTTGTATACGGGGCATATCGGGATCTCTGAAACACAAAATGTCGGCAATGTTGATCACCAAAAATCCGCCCGGTCGGATAATGGGGAAGTGCAAATGAATCACCGTGGCTAATAAATCTTGCCAGTCCGCGAAAGTGAGATAGGCTTCGTAGTCTTTGCCGACAAAATAAGGGGGAGACCATACGCTTAAGGCGATGCTGTTTGGTTCAATCTTAGGTAAGAGAGAGCGCGCGTCGCCGTGATAAATTTGGTTGGGGCGCAGGTAGTCTTCATGCCCATTTCCATTTGTGTATAACTCGTGAAATGTGCTTTGTAAACTCTTGGGCAATCGTTCTATCTTAAAATCAATCTGTGTTTGCTCGGTCATCATTGCACCACTGATGGTATTCGTTGGTCATCTATGTTTATTATACCTTGATTGCCCGTAATTGTTACCGCGTATGTTGCGTTGTGTATGCAAAAATCGTCGGGGTGAACCCAATCCTTCATCCCGACGATTTTTTATGGCACATCTCAGGCTATCTCGGCAACTCGCAGCTCAGCTCCGGCCCCTCCGGGTGCAGCGCCAGGAAAATCTTCTCCGCCGAGAGCGGCAAATCGTGGAAGCGAATGCCGGTGGCAGCGTAGAGGGCATTGGCGATGGCCGGCGCGGTGGGCACCATGACGTGTTCACCGACGCCACGCGCACCCCACGGACCGTCCTCCAGCGGCGTCTCGACGATATCGCCGTGAATCTCGCGCGGGGCATCCAGCGCGGTGGCGATCTTGTAGTCCACGAAGCTGCCGTTGAGTGGGCGGCCTTTGTCATCGAAGCGCAGGCCCTCGAAAGCGGAACTCATCCCATGCACCGCGCCGCCCTCGATCTGCGTCATCACCAGATCGGGGTTGATGGCTTTGCCCACGTCATAGGCGCTGGCGACTTTGAGCACGTCCAGTTGACCGGTTTCCGTATCGACCTCCACCTCCACGGCCTGCGCGCCGACGGTGTAGTGGACGACGGCCCGCGCACCTTGGCCTGTCTCCGGATCAAGGCCGGTGACGTAGGTGGGCATGAACTTGCCGCTGCCTACAATCGGCCCGCCCTGCCAGCCTTCAAAGCCTTCGTTAGGCAGGCCGTAGACGACCATGTTGCGCAACGGCTGCTCGCGCTCCGACTTATACGACACGACGACGCCGTTCTTGATGTCCAGGTCGGCGGGGTCTTCGTCCCAATACTTCGCCACGATGTCGAGGATTTTGCCGCGCGCCTCTTCCGCCGCCGCCTTGACCGCGTTCCCCATCGACCAGGTGAGGCGGCTGGCGACGGTTTGCCATTCGTAAGGGCTGTACTTCGTGTCCACCGGATTCGCCGAGACACGCACCCACTCGTAGGGCACGCCGAGCGCCTCCGCTGCTATCTGCGCCATCACGGTGAACGCGCCCTGCCCGATCTCCTGCCCGCCAACATAGACGTTGACCGTCGCATCTTCGTTGAAGCGCACGATGGCGGAACTGCCGGGGTTCGGCGGCATAGCGGGAGCTTTCCACATGATCGCCAGACCTTTGCCGCGTACCTTGTTTGGGCGAGGATGAACCTCGCCCCGACGATCCCACTCAATCGCCTGGGTGACTTTATCGATGCACGTGACCAAATCCACCTGCGGCATGGTCATGCCGGTCAAAATGGTGTCGCCGGTGCGGACGCAATTGCGCCGTTTGAAGTCCGCCGCATCCATGCCGATTTTCTCGGCGAGTTTGTCCATCGCCTGCTCGATGCCCCAGTGGATTTCGGGCATGCCGAAACCGCGCATGGCGCTGCCGATAGGATGGTTGGTGTAGACGCAATATGAGTCACCTTTGACGTTGGGCACGTCGTAGGGGCCGGTGCAGGAATAACCCGCCGCGCGCGCGATGTTGACGCCGTAGTCGTTGTACGCGCCGCCGCCGAAGTAGTAAGCGACTTCCATGGCAAGCAGATTGCCCGCGGCATCACAACCGATCTTGTAGGTGCCGACGAGGCTCTGGCGGACGTTGGTGGCGACGAACTCTTCCTCGCGCGTCATCCGCACCTTGACCGGATGGCCCTGGACCGCTTTCGCCATCAGAACGACGTTGGCCTCAATCGAAATGCCGGCCTTGCCGCCAAACCCGCCGCCGACGTAGGGCGAGATCACGCGGATGTTGCCGTGTGGCACGCCGAGGCTCTGCGAGAGCAGGTCGCGTTGGGCGAACGGCGACTGCGACGCCGCCCACAACGTCACTTGCCCGTCCACATCCCAGCGCGCCACGGCGACATGCGTCTCGATGGGGGCATGTTGAATCTGCGGCAGAGTGTACGTTTCTTCGACAATCGCCGCACACTGCGCCCACACTGCATCGCTCACGCCCGCGTCAGAGACGTTGCCCTTGCGCAGCTTGAAATGCTCGGAGATGTTCGTCCCCGGTTCCGGGAAGATGAAGTTGACGACCTCGTACTGGCCCAGGTCAGGATGGATGAGCGGCGCGTCCGGTTGCGCACCGGCGTAGGGATCGAAGACCGGCCCCAACAGCTCGTATTCGACCTCCACCAGCCTGGCAGCGGCCTCGGCGATCTCCTCGTTCACCGCCACGACACCCGCCACCGATTCGCCGACGTAACGCACGCGGTCGTAGGCGAAGATGTAGCGGTCTTTGAGGTACAGTCCCAGGCGGGTAGGATTATCCTGGCCCGTCACCACGGCCTTGACGCCGGGCAGGGCCAAAGCCTTACTCGTATCGATTTTCTTAATCAGCGCGTGGGCCACCGGGCTATGGACGATCTTGCCGTAAAACAGCCCCGGCCCGAAGGCCATGTCGTCCACATACTTCGCCGCCCCGGTGACTTTCTCAAACGCATCCACGCGCGGGACACTTTTACCGACAGGATTATTCGTTGGTTGGGTCATTTGCACTCTCCTTTGCGTCAGATGATAGTCTTTAGTCTGATAGTCAATGTCGAATCTCGTAAAGTCGTACCTTAACAAGTCTCATAAAGTCGTAC
>DAOOGN010000088.1:0-18843 GCA_035415725.1 Anaerolineae bacterium
AACCTGGCATAGGGAATAAGTGGCTTCGTCAGGTTTACTAACCTGAATAGATACGATTTTTGGTCCTTAGCGGCTAAAATCGGCGAGAATCTGCGTCCATTTCTCGACACCGCAACTCTTATCCACCGGAGGACATGATGCTGGAAAACGTGGACCTCGAACAGAAGCTGCGGAAGAACACCTACCAAAAGCAGCGTCCCAGGCTTCAGCAGCGCCTGTACACCTTGCAAATAGCCTGTCGGGATGCGGGCATCCCC
The DNA here is from genome assembly GCA_035415725.1 of Anaerolineae bacterium. Taxonomy (GTDB): domain Bacteria; phylum Chloroflexota; class Anaerolineae; order B4-G1; family SLSP01; genus DSWT01. Next base: position 258 of record DAOOGN010000088.1, read on the forward strand.
GTCATCATCGTTTTTGAAGGCTGGGATGCCGCCGGCAAAGACGCCGCCATGAAAATGCTGACCCAAAAACTCGATCCGCGCAGCTTCACCCTCCACAACATCCAGCCGCCCCGTACCTACGAGACCCGTATGCCGTGGCTCTGGCGCTTTTGGCTCAAGATCCCCCGTTATGGCGATATGGCAATTTTCTATCACAGTTGGTACGAGCGCGTCTTGACCGACCGTGTCGAAACAGGTCTGCTCCGCCAGGACTTGCATAAAGCCTATCGAGACATCGGCACTTTCGAACGCACGTTGGCAGACGATGGGTATGTCATCGTCAAACTTTTCTTCCACATCAGCCAGGAAGAACAGGCGCGGCGCTTCAACGCGATGCAGCGTGATCCTTTGTCTAGCTGGCGCGTCCGGCCGGAACACTGGGAACGGCATCATAAGTACGCGCAGTATGTCGTCGCCATCGAAGAGATGCTGCAATACACCGCTGCTTCTCCATCGCCGTGGGAAATCATCCCCGCAACGGATGAGCGCTGGGCGCGTATCGCTACTTTCGCGGCGGTCATCCGGCGTATGGAGGACGCCCTCCAGGCGCGAGGGCAGGTGTTGCCGCCGGACACCACCGATGAAGACGAAATTCCGTCCGTAGACGAAGGAGCCTGACCCATGTTACAGGCCATCGACCTGAGCCAGAGTTTGTCACGTAAAGCCTACAAGCAGGAACTTTTGCGCGCTCAGTTGCAGTTTCGCCAACTGGCCTATCAGCTCTATCTGAACCAACGCTCGTTGGTGGTGGTTTACGAAGGGATGGACGCTGCCGGTAAAAGCAGCAACATCAAGTATGTCACCGAACGACTGGACCCCCGCGGCTACGAGATTTATTCCATCGCGTCGCCGGAAAATGAGGAGCGCACCCACCATTATCTGTGGCGTTTTTGGCGCTGTCTGATGCCGCCGGACAAAAAGCAAATCCTGATCTTCAACCGCAGTTGGTACGGGCGCGTCTTGGGCGACCGGGTGGAGGGGATTTATCCCAAGAATGTATGGCGGCGCGCTTACCGGGAGATCAACGAATTCGAGCGGCAACTGGTCGAGGCGGACATCATCATCGTGAAGTTCTGGCTCCACATCAGCCCGGAAGAGCAACAGCGGCGTTTAGCGGCGCGCGAACAGGCCACTCACAGAGCCTGGAAAGTCACCTCCCAAACCTGGGACAATCACGCCAAGTGGGCACTGTACGAGGAAGCCGTAGAGGATATGTTGCTTCGTACCAGCACGGTCCCGGCTCCGTGGACCATCGTGGAGAGCGACGACAAGCGCTACTCGCGCGTCAAAACCACCCAAACACTGGTCGAAAAGTTAACGCGGGAACTCAACTACCAGCCTGAAGACCTCTTACAAACATCGTCCGGCGAGTTTCCAGAAAAAACGTATGGTCTGTTTGAAGCGGCGCCCATCGAACCCTCATCACTCTCCGATGTGCCAGATACCCCGGTGACCGATCATCCATAGCTGCGAATTGATTTCTTCTTCACCCGGTCGGGGACGAACACGCTTGTAAGCGCCTTCGGGCATCAAGACGCGCGCCTGAACATTGTCTCGCAGGTGAACGCGCAAAATGTTGTCACGAATGGCGACGCGCAGGTCGGGATCTTCCACCGGGAAAAGCGTCTCCACCCGGCGGTCCAGGTTGCGCGGCATAAGATCGGCGCTGCCCAAAAGGATTTCCTCATCTCCGCCATTGTGAAAGTAGAAAATGCGCGGGTGTTCCAGGAAACGCCCAACGATGGAAGTGACACGGATGTTCTCGCTCACGCCAGGCACACCGGGTCGCAAACAGCAGATGCCGCGTACCTGCAAATCCACCTTTACCCCGGCCTGCGAGGCGCGATAAAGCGCGATGATGCACTCCTTATCCACCAACTGGTTCATCTTGAACGCCAGAGAACCGTCACCGGTCTTCTGGTGGGCCTCGATCTCACGCTCGATGCGCGCAATGATGCCCGTGCGGATCCCGTGCGGCGCGACCAGCAACTTGCGGTAATGGTTCAAACGTGAATAGCCGGTCAACGTGTTGAACAGGTCGGCGACGTCAGCCCCGATGTCTGGATCCACCGTGAAGTACCCCATGTCGGTGTAAATGCGCGCGGTCACGGCATTGTAGTTGCCCGTCGCCAGATGAACATAGCGCTTCATCCCGTCCGGCTCGCGCCGCACCACCATGCACACTTTGGCATGCGTCTTCAGTCCCACCAGCCCATAGGTCACGTGGACGCCGGCACGCTCCAAAGCACGCGCCCAGGTGATGTTGTTCTCTTCGTCGAAGCGCGCCTTGAGTTCCACCAGCACGGCGACTTGTTTGCCATGTTCCCGTGCTTTGAGCAGCGCATCGACCACCGGCGCGTTCGTCCCGACGCGATACAACGTCTGCTTGATCGCCAGTACCTGCGGATCGCGCGCCGCCTCTTCCAGAAAATCTACCACCGGCGTAAAACTATCATAAGGATGGTACAACAGGATATTCTTCTTGCGACTGATGACGGCAAAGATATTCTCCTCGCCGGCCAGGGCACGGGGCGTGAACGGAACGAAGGGCGTGTCCTTCAAATCCGGGCGATCCACCGACATCAACTTGATCACATCCGCCAGGCCGATGGGGCCATCCGCTGTGTAGACCAGATACGGCGGTATTTCGAGGTTGTTGGATAGGATGTCGCGGATATTCTTGGGCATGTGCTTATCCACTTCCAGCCGCACCGCCGAACCAAACTGTCGCCGCTCCACACTTTCTTCGATGGTCTCCAAAAGGTCAGCCGCCTCATCTTCCTCGATCTCCAGATCGGCGTCGCGCGTCACGCGGAAAGGATATGCCGCTACGACTTCGACGCCGGGGAAGAGCATCCCCAGGTTAGCCGCCACAACTTCCTCGATCCACACGAAGTTGTTATCCACGACGGTCTTCAATCCCAGGGGATCGTAATCGTCGGCTCTGGCCTCTTCGGGGATGCGCAGCAGCCGGGGGAACACGCCGGGGATTTTGAGGCGGGCGAAAAGTTCGCCGTGGAGTGGGTCGCGCACCACCACGGCCAGGTTGATGCTGAGGTTGGAAATGTGTGGGAAAGGGTGCCCCGGATCGAAGGCCAGCGGTGTGAGGACGGGAAAAATCTCCTGCTCGAAGTAACGCCGCAGCAATTTGCGCTGTTTACCCTTGAGATCTTCGTACTTCAGAATGTGGATGCCCTCGGCAGCCAGCTTGGGCAGCAGATCATTGAGCCAACAATTCATCTGCGTGGTCAAGGGCGGCAAAATTTCGCGGCGGATGGCGGCCAATTGTTCCGCCGGCGTCATTCCATCCGGCGGCGTCTCCACCACCCCCGCAACCAACTGCTTGTACAGCCCTGAAACGCGGATCATGAAAAACTCGTCGAGGTTGCTGGAGTAGATGGAGAGGAACTTAACCCGTTCCAACAGGGGGTGACGCTCATCCAAAGCCTCCTCCAACACCCGTAAATTCAACTGGAGAAAGCTCAATTCGCGGTTAAAATAGAGACTTGGATCGTTCCAATCGATGGTTTTCCTCTCGTCAACGGCAGCATCGGGCTTCTTTTTCGGCATGATAAGCTCCCTTTCACGCGATCCACACCATCTCACAAAGATTAGCAGCCCTTCAGGATTCCGTGGGGGCGAAATAAGAAACCGGCCACGGATTGACACGCGAAGTATAAAAAATCAGTGCAACCCGTGTCATCCGTGGCAAAAACTAAAGCCATTTTTCCACCACCACGCCAAGTCCCCCAGAACCAGAGTGATGAAATGACATCTAAACCTATTTTACTCTCTTGGGGCGGTGAATGCAACCCCACCACGCCATAGGATAGAGTGCCCATTATGGGGAAGTGCGCGGGCCGGTCCCCGCCCGCGCCTGGGCCGGCGGTGGCTCGGTGTCCTGAAGATCGGCTACAACTATTCAGGTATCATTCCCAGAGGGCTATTGACTCTTTTCCAATAACATTGCGACTTTTGTAGTCCTGGCTTGCCAAGAGCGGGCCTTATGTTATAATTTCATTCGTTGACGTGCGGGTGTAGTTCAGTGGTAGAACGCATGCTTCCCAAGCCTGATGTCAGGGGTTCGAATCCCCTCACCCGCTTTTTGTCCCCACCCTGGCGAATCTCTGTTTCCATGGGGCGCCGTTGTGCTTATCCTCCCTGCGTATCGCCTCCTGTTCCGGCTATGGATGACCCGAAGGCTCATCCGTTTTTCCCCCGCTTCCGCGCCCATGCGGAGCGTGAAAACGATGCTGCCTGTTTCCGGCGCGTTGTCGCAGTCAGGTGTATTTCAGAACGGAGGCAACTTTGCACCGCAGAGAGCGCAAAGTCCGCCGAGGTGTCAACAATCTCTCCGCGCTCGCGGCGAACTCGGCGGTAAAATCAGCGCGGCATCTGGCTTTGGCCCCTGAATTGAAATGCCCCCCTCGAAGTCGCAACAGTGGACACTTGCCGCAAGCACGATATACTATAGCTATGCGTAGTTTGTTTTTGGAACAGGGAGGTGGCAAAATGCACGTATTGGTATTATCCGATGATCGCTGGCATCCGGCGCAAATAGCCCGCACGGGGCTGGCCCCTTTGATGGAACAAGGCTTTACGTTCGACTGGATCGAGAACGCCGCCGAATGGTCGGCGGAACGAATGGCCGGGTATCCCGTAGTGCTGTTCGTCAAATCCAACAACGTCTCGGCAAGCGACGAAAGCCCGTGGATGACCGAGGAAGTCGCAGCGGCTTTCGTAGATTACGTCCGCCGCGGCAACGGCTTGCTGGTGGTCCATTCTGGCTCTGCCGGCTATGCGGAAACGCCGACGTTTCGCGCCTTGCTGGGCGGCGTGTTCGTCAGTCACCCCCCACAGTGCCCGGTCACCGTAGAGCCGCAGGTGGGCCACCCCATCACGGTGGGCGTCACGCCGTTCACCGCCATGGATGAACACTACATGATGGCCTTGGATGACGCCGACGCCGACGTCTTCATGATCACGGTCTCGGCGCACGGCACACAGCCCGGCGGGTGGACGCGCTTCGAGGGCGCGGGGCGCGTCTGTATGCTCACACCCGGCCACAACGTCGAAGTCTGGCAGCATCCTTCCTTCCAGACGCTGTTGAGCAACGCGCTTCACTGGTGCGCGGCGACGAAACGCACCGTCTTGGTCACCGGAGCGGACCGCGGCTTGGGCTTGGGCTTGACCGCCGGTCTGTTAGAACAGGGATGGCGCGTCTTCGCCGGCCAGTATATGCCCGCCTGGCCGGAGTTAGGTACGTTGGCCCGGCAATATCCCGGCGCCCTGCACATCGTCCCGTTGGATGTGGCTTCGGTGGAGTCGGCGCAGGCAGCGGCGCAGACCGTGGCTACACAGACGTCGCACCTCGATATGCTCATCAATAACGCAGGTGTCAGCACGCCTACCAACCCCCGCACCATCCGCGAGGCGCAGGACTACGGCGAGATGCACCGGCTCTTCGACATCAACGCTTTGGGACCCCTGCGCGTGGTGGAGGCGTTCTTACCGCTGTTGGATCGGGGGACGTTCAAACGGCTATGTTTCGTCTCCTCGGAGGCCGGCAGCATCACCCGCAGTTACCGCGACGCCTGGTTCGGCTACTGCATGTCTAAGGCAGCGCTGAACATGGCCATCAAGAACCTGTTCAACTACCTGCGGCCCGCCGGCTACACCTTTCGCGTCTACCATCCCGGTTGGGTGCGCTCGTACATAGGCGGGCAGAAGAACAACGCAGCCGATCTGGAGCCGGAAGAGGCCGCGGCCTATGCCATCCCCTTCTTCGTCAATGCACGCGACGACGAAGACCGGCTGGTCCTCGTCGATTACGAAGGCAACGAATGGCCGTGGTGACGTTTCTATCAGCAGATTAAGCCGATTGAGTATCTCTTTCAGGGAGGGAACCGATGGATTTCGAGCATCTCAAACACTTGATGGCGTATCACACAGAGATCATCCGTTTGTTGACAGCGGATGTTTCCCCTGAACAGGCACAGTGGAAACCGGACGCGGACACCTGGTCGATCGTGGAAATCATCAACCATCTCTGCGACGAAGAACGCGAAGATTTCCGTCCCCATCTGGACATTGCCCTTCACAAACAGGAGGAAGGCTGGGGATGCATCAGCCCCTTCGCGTGGGTCAAGGAGCGCCGTTACAACGAGCGCGACCTCGAGACGTCCGTGCAGAACTTCCTCGCCGAGCGCCGCGCATCGCTGGCGTGGCTCGACACCCTGGAGTCGCCCCATTGGGAGGTGAGTATGCCGGCATCCTGGAATGACAATATACGCGCCGGCGATATATTCGCCTCCTGGGTCGTCCACGATCTATGGCATATCCAGCAATTAACGCAGATTCGCCGGGCGTATACCATCGCGCAGGTGGCCCCGTATAGCGCGGTGTACGCGGGCACACTGTGAAACCCGGCCTCAGTAGATTTCATTGTGCCTGGTCTGGATCGTCAGGTCCAGACCGGAACGGGGATCTGACGATCTTCTCGGAGCCATTGGTGATCTACTGAAGCTACAAAAGTCTCATCAGCTTGAATTCATTCATCCGTTGCCGCATTCGTGGGCGGCAACCATCTGTTCATCAGGAGGCTAGGTTATGAAATTTACCGACGGCTATTGGGGCATTCGAGAAAATGTGACGCTGTACTACGCGGTTCACGTATATGACGTGGAGGTGGAACCCGACGCGCTGACGATCTACGCGCCGACGCGGCGGATAAACCATCGCGGCGACACGCTCAACCTGCCGCTGCTCACGGTGCGTTTCTCTTCGCCCATGGAAAACGTCATCCGCGTGCAGGTCTGGCATCACAAGGGCGGACGCCCGCGCAAGCCGGAATTCACGCTGTACCCGCAGCCCACGCCGGACATCGTCATCCACAATGACGAGAAAGTTGCTACGCTGACCAGCGGGAAGTTGACGGTGCACATCGAGAAGGCCGGCGACTGGAAAGTGCAGTTCAAAGACGGCGACAAAGTCATCACCGAAAGCGGCTGGCGCGCGCTCGGCATCGTGGATACTCCCGCAGGGCGCTTTATCCACGAACAACTGGCGTTGGGCGTCGGTGAGTACGTCTACGGCCTGGGCGAGCGCTTCACCCCGTTCGTCAAAAACGGCCAGGTCGTCGATCTGTGGCAGGAAGACGGTGGCACCAGCAGTGAACAGGCGTACAAGAACATCCCCCTCTACCTGACCAATCGCGGCTACGGCGTCTTCATCAACCACCCGGAGAAGGTATCCCTGGAGATCGCCTCGGAGAAGGTCGAGCGCGTGCAGTTCAGCGTGCCGGGCGAGTATCTGGACTACTTCCTCATCTACGGCCCCACCCCCAAAGCGGTGCTGGAGCGCTACACCGCCCTCACCGGACGGCCCGCGCTACCGCCGGCGTGGTCCTTTGGCCTGTGGCTGACCACGTCCTTTGTCACCAATTACGACGAGGATACCGTCACCGGCTTCATCCAGGGCATGGCCGACCGCGACCTGCCGTTGCACGTCTTTCACTTCGACTGCTTCTGGATGAAGGCTTTTCACTGGTGCAACTTCGAGTGGGACCCCGACGTCTTCCCCGATCCGGTGGGGATGCTGCAACGACTCAAGGCGCGCGGCCTCAAGATCTGCGTGTGGATCAACCCCTACATCGCCCAACGCTCCGCGCTCTTCGACGAAGGAATGGAGCGCGGCTACCTGCTCAAACGCCCCGACGGCTCCGTGTTCCAGTGGGACAAATGGCAGGCGGGGATGGGGCTGGTGGACTTCACCAACCCGGCAGCGTGTCGCTGGTACGGCGACAAGCTGCGTGCGCTGGTCGATATGGGCGTGGACTGCTTCAAAACCGACTTCGGCGAGCGCATCCCCACAGATGTCGTTTACTTCGACGGCTCCGACCCCATGTTGATGCACAACTACTACACCTACCTGTACAACCAGACGGTATTCGAGGTGCTGGAAGAGAAACTCGGCCCGGGCGAGGCGACCGTCTTCGCACGCTCGGCCACGACGGGCGGGCAGCAGTTCCCCCTCCACTGGGGCGGCGACAGCACCGCCACCTTCGAGTCGATGGCCGAGAGCCTGCGCGGTGGCCTCTCGTTGGGGATGTCGGGCTTCGGCTTTTGGAGCCACGATATGGGCGGCTTCGAGCTGACGGCGTCGGCGGATGTGTACAAGCGCTGGTGCGCCTTCGGCCTGCTTTCGTCGCACAGTCGTCTGCACGGCAACAGCTCCTACCGCGTGCCCTGGCTCTTCGACGAAGTAGGGTTGAGCGGCCCCACGGCGAGTGACGTGCTGCGCTTCTTCACCAAACTCAAGTGCCGTCTGATGCCCTATCTCTTCGACGCGGCTATCGAAGCCCACGAACACGGCGCACCGATGATGCGTGCGATGCTGCTGGAGTTCCCCGCCGATCCGGGCTGCGACACGCTTGACCGACAGTATATGCTCGGCGGATCGCTGCTCGTCGCGCCGATCTTCTCGCCAGACGGCACAGTGGATTATTACCTGCCGGAAGGCCGCTGGACGAACTTCCTCAGCAACAACGTCGTCGAGGGCGGGCACTGGGTGCGCGAAACGCACGGTTACTTGAGTCTGCCGCTGATGGTGCGGCCCAATTCGATCATCGCGGTGGGGGCGAATGAGCAGAAACCCGATTACGACTTCGCCGACGGGGTGACGTTCCATCTCTTCGAGTTGGCAGAGGGGGCGACGGCCTCTGCGCACGTGCCGACGCTCCAAGGCAAGACTGCCCTTACCGTCACCGCGACGCGCGCCGGGAAGCAGATTCGCGTTCAGGTCAAAGGTGCGCCCAGGTCGTGGTCTGTCATCCTGCGGAACGTCGCCGCCATGCAATCCGTGGCCGGCGGGACGGCCCAGGCCGAAGCGCAGGGCATGCGCATCATCCCAGATATGAAGGCCGGGGCGATCACCATTCAGCTATGACTTGATGGCCTCGGTTTTGAGCCTTCAACGTATTAAACGCACCCGGCTGCATTTCAATTGGGACGCACTTTGTTGCCAAAGTGCGTCCCGCTTTATCAATCATTGCAGTCAAGCGGCGTCTAGGGTATACTAAGAGCAGCATAGGCAAGTGTGTACGGTTAGCACCATTATAAACAATTAGGACTTACGCGAATTTCCGTGTGTAGTGACGGCTTCAGCCGTTCTTAGCTCCTAAGAGACGCCTGAAGGCGTCACTACAAATCCTCCGCCGCTTGATTCGAGCCAGACTTGCGTAAGTCCTGCAATATGAAAGTGTCATTAAAAGAGCACATCGCGTACAGAAGTAATGTGAGGGAAAAGATAGAACTACAAGCCCTGATCCGTGAAATCCATTGGCTCGAACGGCCATTGCATGCTTTTGAAGATAAGTATAGTCTGCTGTCTTATGACTTCCACCAGGCATTTCAGGCCGGGGAGTTGGCCGAGTTTGACGATGTGGATTTGCCGCAATTCCATGATTTTCTGGAATGGGCCGGCCTGTACGAAATCTGGCAGCGGCGGAAACAGCGTTATCACGAATTCATGCAACAGCGTTCCCCCGTAGAACAATTGCGCTATGCCCTGGTTCCTGCTTGAGGAAACAGTATGTTGCAGCGCGATCAATACGAGACATTGGTTTACACACTACCAACACGGTATCGTGCTATTCGGATGAGTACCCTGGTCCTGTCGCCGCCAGAGTTGGATACTGCCCGGCTGACAGGTCTGTTGACTTTTGGCGAAGACTTGGTGTTATGTATGTACGAAATGTTGGACTTTCAAGAAGGAATCATCACCGCTTATCGTTATGAGGTGTCACATTGCGTTCCGCCCTTCGTTGAAACCCCTTTGCCAGACGCCGAGATATACTGTCGCGCCCATTACACGGATAAGAACAAGCTGTACTGGTATGATTCGTGGCCGCACCATAAGCACATCCCGCCCGACATAAAACATCACCGTATCCCCGCGCCGGAACTCTCCTTTACGGAGCCGAATCTGCCGTTCCTGATCCACGAGATTGAAGCATTAGCATGATTACCTCGCTCAAGAACGACAAAATCAAACTCGTGCGCGCCCTGGCGGAACAGCGGCATGAGCGGAACAAGGAAAAGCTGTTCTTCATCGAGGGCGTTGCGGCCATTCGCGCCGCGTATCTGTACAACTGGGATGTGCGCTGGCTCCTCTACTGTCCTGAAGTCGAACATACGGACTGGGGCCTGGAGATCATCGCGCAGACGCCGCCGGAGGCGTGCCTGGAAGTGAACGAGTACGTGCTGACGCAACTCAGCGACCGCGAGATGGCCTCGGAGCTGCTGGCTGTCGTCGCGCAGCGCCCCGACGACCTGGCGCGCATTCCCCTCAAAGACGATTTGCTGGTGCTGCTGTTGGATCGTCCGGGCAGTCCTGGCAACCTGGGCAGCACGATCCGCTCTGCCGACGCCCTGGGCGCGGATGCCGTCATCATCACCGGGCATGCGGCGGACCTGTATGATCCCAAGACGGTGCGTGCCGGTATCGGATCGTTGTTCGCACTGCCCGTACTGCGCGTGGCGGAGCATAACGCTTTGGAGGCATGGCTGGCGACGGCGCGCGCGACGTTAGGACATGTGCAGGTCGTCGCTACCAGCTCGCACGCCACCGTTCCGCTTTACGAACACGATCTCACCGGCCCCACCGTGGTCGCCATCGGCAACGAGACCGTGGGTCTCAGCTATTACTTCGAGACGCTATGCGCTGCCTACGTCACCATCCCGATGTACGGCTCGGCTACCTCGTTCAATGCTTCGGTGGCGGCCTCAATTTTCCTCTACGAAGCGCGGCGGCAACGCGCGCAAAGTGCCTCGCCTATGCGCTGATGTACAGAAATTTGGTCAGCAGATTTTTATGGCATGATCCACTCAACACTTTCTAGGAGGTATACGATGAAAGCACATTGGCTCGCGTTATTGCTGGGTATAGTATGGGGCGTCAGCAGTTGTACTTCGGCTGCTCCTTCTACACCGTCTCCACAATCGCCGGCGGCGACAGCGACCGCCACAGCCATACTGGCGTTGCCATCTCCGCCAACGGCCACTCTAACGACAACCGTCAAACCGCCATCGCCGCCGACCACAGCGCCGACGCCAACCGCTGAACCAACGCAAGCGCCCGCCACAGTCGCCGGCAAATCGGAAGTGACGGCGCAACGCACCGCCGACAGCGCCACCTTCGACCTGGGCGACGGGCGCTATATGGTCGTGCAAGATTCGCACCCGATGCACTACCAGGACGCCAACGGCGCGTGGCAGCGCATTGACCCCACTTTTGCCGCCGTCGAGAACGGCTGGATCAACACGACCAATGCGCTGCACACCGGCCTGTCGCCGCGCAGCAGCAAGGCCAACCTCACGGTGAACCAATCCGGCCTGGGCTGGGAACCACGCGCGTTGGAAGCCGTGGACGCCGCCGGGCAGACCACATCCCTGGCAACACTGCTGGCCGATGGAGACGCCATCACCGGCACGCTCAGCGCCGATGCACGCAGCGTGACCTACGCCGGCAGTTGGAGCGATCCCGCGCTGCAAGACCGTTGGGAAAGCGGTTATGGGCAGGCGGCGTACAGCCTGCGAATAGCCGCCTTCCCCTTTACTTCCCCGCCATCGGGGGGAAACCTTGAGTTGCATGTCACCCTGCATCTCTTCCCCGGTACGCAGCTTCAGATCAACGGCCGGCCGCTTGATCCGGCGGAGCTGCCGCTGGAAACCCGCGACGATCTGGCCTTTGTGAACTCGCAGGGTGAGACGCTCTGGCTGCACTCCCCGTCGGCTTACGAGGAAGGCAACCCTGCCGCGCGCATCGAGGGCGGCTACACCCTGGCCGCCGGCGCCGATGCCAGCACAGTCGAACTGGCGGCGCGCATCCCCTGCGAGTGGCTCACCGCCGCCGACCGCCAGTATCCGGTCGTGCTCGATCCGGTGTTCCAGGTGCGCACCGGCATGGTCGTCCGGCGCGCCCGGTATCACAATGACGGGAGCTTTTGGGCCAACGACGCCGTGACCACGCCAGAACTGGGGCAGTTCCTCGACGGCGTGGCGCGCATCATGGTCAAATTCGACCTGCCGATAATGCCGCCCAAAACGGTCATCAACAATGCCTACCTAGTGCTGGCGCCAACCGACATCAACTACACCACACGCAACACTATGGCCGCAGGTGCGGCAGCTTACGCCTTGAGCAACGATACCTGGATCAGCAGCGGCTCCACGCCGCCGCAGTATGAGGCCACCGCGCTCTCCATCATCGGCGACCCCACGCTCTCCTACAGCCGGGGCGACCTGGAAAGCTTCGACTCGGTGACATGGGACGTGACGGCGCTGGCACAGGACTGGGCGCCGACGGCCATGAATCCGACCGGCACGAATCACGGCGTCATCGTGCGCCAGACGACCGAGTTTTGCAGCGATTGGTCGCGCCCGGATTGCGGCGGGTTCTACGTCGCGGATCAATTCACCAAAGACGACCTGCGCGACGTCGAGGATTTTTACACTGGGGAAACGAGCGAGTACATCCGCCCGCCGCGCGGCGGCATCCGGCTGGTGGTGATCTATTCAGGGCCTCCCCTGGACGAAGGGCAATTGATCACCGGCCTCGCCGGCGGCCTGAGCAATCCCCGCAGCGATGATCCCTACTTCCACGTAGATCACGAGTACCGGCTACAAGCCCTGCCGGGTCACTGGCAGGCGGCGGTGGCGCGCGGCCTGGGCGGCACCTTCGGGCCAAACCCGCCGACGAATTATAACGACCTGTACGGTCAAAACCTGGGCGGCAGCGTGCTGCTGGACCTCTACGACACGACGGATACGGCGCAGACGATGGATCCGCCTCAAGCCGGAGGCTTGAGCTACATCCTCTTGAACGGGCGTAGCGCGGTGGGCCAACAATACCGGCTCCGCGTCCCACCCAATACCACCAACGCCCCATCCAACGGCTACGACATCCGCCTGGTCAGTGAGAAAGCCAACCTCACCGTTCCCCTCAACAGTAGCTCCGTGATCACCTATTACTGGGATGGCGAAGGCTTCGATACCCACGACCCGCTGGCTCTGTGGAACATCAATTTACCCGCCGGGAGCCATGCCCGCGTGGACATTGACATCCTGGGGCACAATCACAGGGATAACGGGAGAAATCCCATTCCGGGCACCTACGACTACGCGCGCGGCTTTGCAGGGCAGTTGTATCTCTCTGATCAGGCTTACCGGGGCGCGAGCGGCGTCTTCAGGCCGGTGAAGAGCAACGTCAATCCAACCGATACGGCCATTCCCGAAGGCAGCGTGCGGCTGACCAGCGGCACCTTTACCGCCAGTTCCGTCCCTTACGCGCTGGCGCTGACTTACCTGGGACCGCAATTGACGGTCTATTCGTGCATTGCCGGCGCCCCCGAATTTTGTTCGTCGATTGTTACCGATCTCAAATTCACCTACCGTGTGCGCATCACGGCCTGCTCCGGCGACACGTTCCCCACGCGCAGCGGCGTCTGCCAGCAGATCAAGTGTCCTACGACCGCCTTCCCACCTGCCGGGCGTGTCGCCAACGTTATGGGGATGCAGTTGTGGAGTGAGAACGGCTGGACCGGTGGCGTGAACAACGACGGCCCCGCGCCCCTGATCGGCGATATGGGTGACGTAGCCCCGACAGTGGCCGTCGTCGGCGGCAAGATCACCTATGACGCCAGCGCGTTCACGATGGACGCCGACAGTGAAGTGATGCTGGTCAACTGCGGCACGCTGGCCGCGCCCACGAACCCCATCGGCAATAACTCTTTCAGCGTGTACGCCAACACGGCTATGGAAAGCCAGGAGTGGTACGACGAATCGTGGATTGAGCCAACCACCGCGCAAAGCGCCAGCACCTTCAACCCGTGGCGCACGGAGGATGTGGCCGACACGAGCGGCGGAGCGGCGCCCCACGTTGACCCGATTATGGGTCTGGTACGGAATTCGGTCACGTTGCTGCGGCGGACGGGCAACGATCTCAACTTCACAGTGTCCTACTCGACCGATTACCGGGGCTGGCCGGCGCTGCAAAGCACGGTGGCGCAAATAGGCGCGAGCAATCCGCCGACAGTGGCGGGTACGCTGATCCTGACCCTGGGCGAGACTTTCAGCATGGATACGACGCCCGCCGGGGACAAAGATCAGGCGCGCACCTTCGAGCTGGTGCGCGCCAGCGCGGCGACGATCACGCAGCCGGACTCCCTGGGCGGGGCCAGCAAGCCGGTGCAGGCAGTGCTCCTGGGGATGGGACAAAAGATTCCTAGCGATCCGGCGCAAATCTGCATCAGCAATGGCAGCGGGTGCGTGGATTTGCGCGCGCTTGACGACACGCCCGCCGACCGGCTCGCGCCCAAGCGCCAATGGCAGATGCCAGACGTCCACATCTCCGGCCAGCCGGGGATGGTGGTGATGAGCACACCGGGCAACTTGCAGGTGTACAGCGTGGATCATCCCTATATGCCGGCGGGGCCGCAGGATGTCGGCGGACAGTACAGCTTCGACACCTTCGGCGCAGGCGTCACCGTAGAAATGGAGCCATGTGCGCCGGGAGAACCGGCGGTGACGGTCATTCGCGGCGAGACGCGCATGACGATGCCCAACATCGGCGACGGCAGCAATCCCGATGGCGTCATCGCCGCCTCGTTCAAGCTGTGCCAGACCAAACTGCGCAGCGTGAGTTTCCAGTTCCACTCGCCGGTGGGCCTCCCCATCGGGAGCAGCGGCCTCTTTGTCACCGGGATGACCGGCCAGGTGGACCTGTCCCCCAACTACACGCAGATCCACTTCACGCTGGATTTCCAGGCAGCGCAAGGCGGCGACGGCGGCCTGATGAAAGGCAGCGGCTCGGTCCTGATTGACACGCGCGGCTACTTCGAGTTCTCCGGCGCGGGCAAAATCCTGGGCGTGCTGGATGCCTCCGGCAAACTGTGGGTCGCCTGGAACCCGCTCGACATCGGCTTTGAGATGAACGTGGGCTACTCGGACTGGCTGACCGGCATGGCGCGGGCGCATATGTGGGAAGGGCAGGGCTGGCAGCATCGCTATCCCTGGCTGCCCGACAATGACGAGCGGCACATCGCGGCGCAAATTGCCGCGACCATCTCCATCGAAGAGGGCGCCGCGTTCAGTTGGTGGTTCATTGACATCCCGCCGTGGGACGTGGACTTCGGCATCGAGGTGGCGTTCGGCCAGTTCTGCACGAACAGCAGTTGCACCGGCTACGAGTGGGGCGTCAAAGGCAAATTCACCATTGTCGGCTACGACGTGGGGCTGTACTACGGTTTCGACGACGGCTTCGACTTCATCCTCGGCAACGACGGCAACGTGCTGATCGATCAGTACGGCGGCGCGACGGCCATGCGCGCCGCAGCGGCCGGCGGCGTGTCCGTGCGCCAGGCGGCCCTGGCCGTCAACGGCGTCGCCACCGAGACTTTCAACGTCAGTGCGGACGCGGAGAATCTACTCTTCGCGCTCGGCTGGCAGGCCGGCGCGCCGCAAGTCACCATCCTCGACCCGAACGGCGTAGACGCCGCCACCGGCGCGACGTACACGGTGGCGATCAGCGAGACGGCCTACAACCGTTTGATCGGGATAAAGCTTAAGCAGCCGACGCCGGGGATGTGGCGCGCCGTCCTCAGCAATCTGACGGGGCAGGAACACTACAAATTCGTCTACCTGGCGAACAAAGGCGCGCCCGGTACGGCGGCTAACCCCGGCAAATTCCTGACCCCCAGCGCCGTTGGGGACAACGCCACCGGCGTCTACACCATCACCTGGATCGTGCCGCCCGGCACGCCCCCCAGCGCCACCATCAGCCTGAATTACACCCGCTACTACCGGGTTCACGAGGGGCTGCCGCACTGGGAAGCCGTTGACAAGGTGACGGACGTGCCCATCGTCAAAAACCTGCCGTTCAACACCGGGGCCTACGTCTGGGATACGTCATGGCTGCAAAACGGCCATTACGCGATCCGCGCCATCGTGGATGATGGCGTCAACGCCATCCCGACCAGGCCCTACGATCCCCAAGACTCGTGCCAGACGCGCGACGAGTTGCCGAGCGCGCGAGCGTTTGATACGCAGCGTTTCCCCGGTATCAGCAGCTTCAGTTCATTCACCATACCCTATTTCACATCGGCCGGCCTGGTCGTCATCAGCGACACCGTCGCGCCGGCCGCGCCCATCAGCCTGACTTTGAAAGGGGTGGATAGCGCGATTCTGGCGCGCTGGGCCCCTTCACCGGAGAAGGATGTGGCGGGATACCTGGTGCGCTGGGGACTGATGCGGCTGTCGGGGATGCCTATCCAGTGGCACTGGGTAGATTACAACGAAATGCGCGTGCCGGCTGCGGCTGCGCCTACCGTGCGGTTAGGGGGCCTGAGCAATGACGATCCAGGGATGATTCATCGCTACGCGGTCGAGGTCAGCGCCATTGATGTCAACGACAATGTCAGCGCGGCCTCGCCCATCGTCGCCGCCCAGCCCACCGGCGACGCGATGTCCCAGGTGCCCTCCGCGCCGGTAGGTTTGAAGCTGGGGCGCATCACGTCATCCTGTATGTTCAGGCAGTGTGCCAGCACCGTACATCTGTCGTGGTCGCCGGGAAGTGGGCCGACGCCGGCCAGCTATCGCCTGATTTACACCCGCCTGTCGCCCAGCGTGGCCGTCGCCTACACCGAAACCACAGGCACCGCGCTGACCCTGGGCCTGACCACCGGTGCAACGTACAGCGTCACCGTGAGCGCGGCCAACAGCGAAGGCTGGCGCAGTGGCGCCAGCGCGGGCGTCCAGTTCATAGTTACGCATGGCGTGGACGGCGACGGCGACGGGTTGCCGGACGATTGGGAAATGGTCAACACGTCCTCCTTAAAGCCCGTCATTCTGCCAGGCGGCGATGAGGACAACGACGGGGTGACGAACCTGCAAGAGTACCAGGCGCAAACGTCACCCTGGCAGCAAGATGGCGATGGCGACGGCTTTAGCGACCTGGAAGAGCAGCAGGCCGGCACCGATCCGTTGGACGGTCGTAGCTTCCCGGTGCAGGTCACCCAGCCGCGCCTGGAACTGGAGACGCACCGGCTGGTCTTCCATGCCAAACGCGGGTCGCCCATCCCCGACGCCAGCTACGTGGGCTACCACAATGCCGGCGGCGGCACGCTGAGCATCGGCACGACCGGCAGTGAACCGTGGATTCACGCCAGCATCACCCAATACGGCTACTCGGTGGTGGTTTACATAGATCACACGGGATTGGAGCCAGGCTACTACACCGGCGTCGTGCAGGTGGGAAGCGATACACCCCTCATCGGCGAGCGCCAGTGCATCCGCGTGGAGACGTGGGTTTCGCCGGAGGACGACTACATTCCCAAGTGGCATATCTATTTGCCGCTAACGCTGAAGTAACGTATTGGCGATCGGCAGATCGGCGCGCTACCCGAGGTCCATACACAACTCACCCGTGCAGTGATTGCGCGGGTGGGTTGTGTGAACTGACTCTGAGAATCACTTCCTGAGAGAAGGCGGGAGGGGACTCGGTTCTAAAGTGTGTTGGTAGGTTGGAGGCGCGCCAGGAGTTGACAAGAACGTGATGTGCGTGCACACTAGGGGCAGCACAATAAGTCTGGGGGAACGCATAAGTGTGCCGGAACAGTTGGCGGGGATTGGCGCAACCCGGGAAGTAGGGATCAGAACGTAAACGTCACTATCGTCATCCCGGGCAAAGTGCCCTCCAAGTCGCCAGAGTACCGCCCGGACAAGTCAGTTACCTGGATGCTTTGGGCGTCTGAACGCCCACAGAACCACCGTCGTTGCCTGGACACCCAGCAGCGACGGTGCAGGGGAAACTTGCCCACCAATGAGTCTGTAGGCACTGACCAACACACCATCAAACTCGCCAACACAAGCTAGAACCGAGTCGAGCGACTGGAAAAAGCACAGATCCGTGTTAGTATGGATGGGCGTGGGCGGGCCTTGGATAACGTGTTCCTCGAACGCTTGTGGCGGACTGTCAAGTACGAGGAGGTGTATTTACACGCTTATGCCACGGTTGCTGACCTGGAGCAGCGTCTGGAACAGTACTTCCAGTTCTACAACCACGAACGCCCGCATCAGAGCTTGAAGTATGCCACGCCTGTTAAGGTGCATTACGGAGCGGTATGAGTGAGATAACAGCGCCCCCGCTTCAACTTATTCTAACCCATTTGTGGTCTAACAAATGGGGGTAAGCTCAAAGGGCCAACGCGGCTACGCCACCGGTCAGCGGTGGGGAAACACGCGCGAACAGGTCTGCTCTCGCAGGTGGGATGTCGCCTCCGCCGCGCGGCTTAAGCCGGGGCGTTGGGCGGCGCGGCGCGGAAGAAAGAACGTGGACATTGCCAGGTGTAGCGCGGGCGGAAGTCAGCCAGCTCTACCAGAACCGTGGGCAGTCGATGGGGCATAGCTCTAGCGGAGCGGTCAAGGCGCCGGCTGTATGGGTCGCCGCCCACTGATGAATGCCGTTGTCAAGGGGGAGAACCTTAAAATGC
>DAOOGN010000089.1:0-18518 GCA_035415725.1 Anaerolineae bacterium
GCTGCATCACGCCGCCGCCGAGGATGATGCGCTGCGGGCAGAGCGTGACGACGAAGTTGGCGCACGCCAGCCCGATATAATGCGCTTCCAGCACCCACGCGGGATGGTCGGGTGGCAGCGTTTCGGCGCGCTGGCCCCAGCGGGCTTCCAGCGCCGGGCCTGTCGCCAGTCCTTCGAGACAGTCGTCGTGATAGGGGCAGTTGCCAGGGAACGGGTCGGCGTCGAAATCGTGTGGCAGGCGGATGTGGCCCATCTCCGTGTGCATCAGACCGTGCAGCAAGCGCCCTTCCACCATCGCGCCGCCGCCGATGCCCGTGCCGACGGTGAGGTAGATGAACGTCTCCAGCCCTTGCGCTGCACCCCACGTCCCCTCGCCCAGCGCTGCCCCGTTGACGTCCGTGTCGAAGCCGACCGGCACGCCGAGCGCCGCGCGCACCCGTCCGGCGAAGTCGGTATTGCCCCAGCCCGCTTTGGGCGTCGAGGTGATGTAGCCCCAGGTGGGTGAGCGCGGATTCGGATCCACCGGGCCGAACGCGGCGATGCCCACCGCGCGCAGCGTCGTGCCCTTCGCCATCACACCGCGAAAGAAGTCGATGGCTTTGCCGATGGTCTCTTCCGGCGTCGTCGTCGGAAACCGAATTTCGTCCACAATGTCGTCGGGGCCGCTGCCCACCGCGCAGACGAACTTCGTGCCGCCTGCTTCGATGCCGCCGAATAGGGCCATGATACCTCCCTTACTTATCCAAACCGCCCGGTGATGTATTCTTCCGTCTTGGAATTCCTGGGCTTGAGGAACATGTCGCGTCCTACGCCGTGCTCGATCAGTTCGCCTTGCAGGAAGAAGGCGGCCCAATCCGCTACACGCGCGGCCTGTTGGACGCTGTGCGGGACGATGACGAAAGTGTAGCTGGATTTCAGCTCTTGCAGCGTGGCCTCGATCTTCGCAGTGGAGATGGGGTCGAGGCCGGAGGTGGGTTCGTCCAGCAAGATGACCTCCGGCTGCAACGCGAGCACGCGCGCCAGGCACAATCGTTGCTGCTGCCCGCCGGAAAGCGCGTGCGCGGGATCGCCCAGGCGGTCGTGGACTTCGTCCCACAGCGCCGACTGCTGCAATGAGCGGGCCACGGCGGCGTCGAGCGTTACCCGGTCGCGCACGCCGGCCAGTTCCAACCCGTAGGTGATGTTGCGATAGATGCTCATCGGCAGGACAACGGGCCGCGCGAAGACGATGCCCACCCGCCGTCGCAAGCGCACAACGTCGCAGGCGGGACGCGTAACATCCTCCCCGTCCAGGAGAATATGGCCGGTCTGTTCGACCACGTCCGTCAGGTCGTTGAGGCGGTTTATCGCCCGCAGTAGGGTGCTCTTGCCGCCGCCGGCGGGACCGAAGAGAACGTTGACCTGGTGGGCGTAAATGTCGAGCGTGATGCCGTGCAAGCTCTCTGTGCCGTCGGAGTAGCGCAGGCCGAAGTTTTCGATGTGAATTTTGACGTTGGAAGCCATCACCAGAACCTCTGCTGCCGGTAATGACGGCGGATGAGCGTCGCCAGGAGGTTCATCGACAGCACGAAGACGAGCAGGACCAACGCCGTACCGTACTGGATATGAATTGGCATCCCCGGCACCTGGGTGCTGATGACGAAGAGGTGATAGGGCAGGGCCATCGTCTGATCGAAGATGGACGTGGGCAGGCGCGGCAGGAAGAACGCCGCCACGGTGAAGAGGATGGGCGCGGTCTCGCCGGCGGCGCGCTCCAATCCCAGGATCACGCCGGTGATGATGCCCGGCAGAGCCTGCGGGAGCACCACACGCCGGATCGTCTGCCAGCGCGTGCCGCCCAGGCTCACGCTCACCAGCCGGAACGACTGGGGAACGGCGCGCAGTGCCTCTTCCGCTGTGCTGATGATCACCGGCAGCGTCATAATGCCCAAGGTGAGCGATCCCGCCAGGATCGACGTCCCAAAATTGAGGAAGATGACAAACAGCCCCATGCCAAAAAGCCCGAATACCACCGAGGGGATGCCGGCCAGGTTGATGATGGCGATGCGAATGGCGCGGGTGAGCGCGTTATCTTTCGCGTATTCGGAGAGATAGATGGCCGCGCCGATGCCAATGGGGACAGCGATGATCGCCGTGCCCAGCGTCAACCAGAGCGTCCCGACAATCGCCGGCAGCAGACCGCCGGACTTCATTCCGTTATACGGGAACTCGGTGAGAAATTCCCAACTGATCGCGCTCGCACCCTCGTAAACGATATAGCCGACGATGAAGAAAATGGGGATGATGACGGCCAGCGCCGCCAGGGTGATGAGTGCAAAGGCGATGTGCTGCGAGTTTTGTCGTGAGAGGGTTATTTTACGCTGACGTGTGGGGGGGGTGGTCATGATAACATCCTCTCGGCGCGCTTGACCTGGCGGAAAACCACCGAAGCCGCGGCTATGTTGACAATGAAGGTGATGACGAACAGCGTCAACCCTACGGCAAAGAGGACGTGATAGTGCGCACTGCCCTGGGCTACTTCGCCCATTTCGGCGGCAATGGTGGCCGTCATCGTGCGCACCGGCATGAAGAGATCGCCTATGCCGGTCGGAATCCGCGCCGCGTTGCCGGTGACCATCATCACGGTCATCGTCTCGCCGATAGTGCGCCCCACGCCGAGCATCAACGCCATCAGCACACCCGAGCGTCCGTCGGGTAACACGATCCGCCAGATGACCTGCCAGCGCGTCATTCCCAACGCCAGGCCCGCGTCGCGGTAGGTGACGGGCACAGCATCGAGCACGTCTTCTGCCACGCTGACGATGGTGGGCAGTGCCATCCACGCCAGCAGCAATATGCCGGTGAAGGCGGTCAGGCCAGTGGGGATGTTCAACGCGACGCGCATCATGGGGGCGAAGACCAGCATGCCGATGAAGCCGATCACCACCGAAGGAATGCCGGCCAGCACTTCGACGAAAGGCTTGAGGATGTCGCGCACCCAGGCAGGCGCGATTTCCGCGATGAAAATGGCCGTCGCCAATCCCAACGGCAGGGAGACAATCGCCGCACCGAGGGTGACGATCAACGATCCCATAATCAGCGGCAGCAGGCCGAAGTAATCCTCGATGGGATACCAGCGCGCCGCGAACAGGCTCGACAGCGGAACCTCGAAGAAGGCCGGTATGCCTTCTTGGATCAAGAACAGGAAAATGAGCACCACCAGGACAATCGCCGAAATGCCCGATGCCTGGATGGCGCGTTCGATGAAGAATTCTAGCCACGAGATGGACGGCTTTTGTTTGTCCTCAAGTTTGTCGGTCATGGCGTTGCTCCCGTGTCGCTGATCGGCACGAAGCCTAGCTCCAGCACCGTTTGTTGTGCTGCCGGGCCGAGGATCCATTCCAGGTACGCTTTGATCTGTCCCTGAGGTTCGCCGGCAGTGTACATGTAGAGGTCGCGGGCGATGGGATATTCGCCGGCGTTGACCGTCTTTGCCGTAGGGGGATAGTAAGGCTGACCCGCCCCGCGACTTACGGCGAGGGTCTTCATATCCGCTGTGACGTAACCCAGGCCATCGTAACCGATGGCGTTGGGATTCTGGCGCACTTCCACGCCGATGCCTTCCGATGAGGGGAGCAGCAGTGTGTCCGGCGAGAAGAGGGTCTTGTTGTCGCTTTGCCCCAGGCGGAGGACTTCTTCGAGGAAGTAGACGTGGGTGCCGGAATTCGTCTCGCGCGAGAGCAGCACAATGGGACGGTCTTCCCCGCCGACAGCCTGCCAGTTCGTGATTTTGCCGCTGTAGATGTCGGAAATCTGCTGGAGCGTCAGTTCGTCCACGGGATTGCTGGGGTGGACGATGACGGCGATGGCGTCACGGGCTACAACAAACTCGACCGGTTCGATGCCGTTGCCCTGGGCTTCCTCTAGTTCCTCGGCTTTGATCCGCCGTGAAGCGTTGGCGATGTCCACCGTACCGTTGATCAATGCGGCGATGCCGGTTCCCGTTCCCCCGCCGGTGACGGCGACGCGCACGTGGGGTTCGAAGAGCTGGTATTGTTCGGCCCAGGCCAGCGCCAGATTCACCATCGTATCGGAGCCTTTGTTCTGGATGATCGCCGCCGCGCCTTCTTCTGCCGTCGGGGCACTTTGCCGGCGGCATCCGCCGAGTGCCAGCACCGCCAGCAGGAGCGCTATCAGTTTCAGCGTTAGAGAGGTCGTTTTTGGTCGCACAAACAAAGATTATAACGTCTTGCAGTGAAAAAACAACCGCTGAATTGACTCCCCGGCAACACTGCCTATACTTGCAGGTATCTGCCGATGAGGGAAGGGGGATGATGAAGGAGACGCCGGTAGCGCCAAAAATCCAGGTACATCACCTGGATTTTTACTATGGCACCAAGCAAGCGCTGATGGATATCACGTTGGATATTATGCCCGCGGAGATCATGGCCTTCATTGGACCGTCGGGGTGCGGCAAGTCGACGTTTTTGCGTTGTTTGAATCGTATGAACGATGAAATCCCGCATACCCGCGTTGTGGGCGAGATTCTGCTGGACCATGAGGACATCTACGCGCCGGCCGTCGACATCGTCGAACTGCGCCGCCGGGTAGGGCTGGTGTTTCAGAAACCCAATCCCTTCCCGCAATCGATCTACAACAACATCGTGATGGGCCCGCGTTCGCTGGGACTGGAAAAGGGGTCGGCGCTTGGCGATGCGGCGAAGCAGTTATTGCAGGAAGTGGACTTGTGGGACGAGATCAAGGGCAATATGTCCCTGCCGGCGTTGAGTCTGTCGCTGGGACAGCAGCAGCGCTTGTGCATCGCGCGCACACTGGCCGTCAGGCCGGAGGTGATTCTGATGGACGAACCGTGCTCGGCCCTTGATCCGATTGCCACGTTGCGCGTCGAGGACTTGATGCGCGAGTTGCGCGAACAGTACACCATTGTCATTGTCACACACAACATGCAGCAGGCGGCACGCGTTTCGGATCGCACGGCGTTGTTCTGGCTCGGCGAATTGATCGAGGAAGCGCCCACCGCGCAGCTCTTCACCCGTCCCGCGCAGAAGATGACGGAAGACTACATCAGTGGGCGCGTTGGATAAGGTGCAGGACGCACGCGGCAAGCAACAGTCTGCAATCCGCAATTCGTGATTCGACCTATTGACTGCACATCAGTTTGCCAAAGCCGACGATGATGACGATCAGCATCAAGATGGCAATGATGCCTTCCAAATCAAGGGAGGGGAGAATCACCGTCGGCAGACGAGTGGGTAACAACGGCCAAATCGCCCAGAGCATGAACAGCATGCCTGCGCCCATGATCACCAATGCCGATAGAATAAACCAATCTCGAACCCAGCGTGCCATTTTACACCTCCATCTTGTGCGTTCTAACCGTTTCATGCACGTTGGCGCGAAAAAGTTCACGCTTGGTAACTATTCAGTCCCCAGCCCCCTACAAATCCGACTACCCGACTGAGGACTATGGACTAAAAACTACCCGACTGAGGATTATAATGGTAACACGTTTGATTATTCCTGATTATTATCGTTGCTTGTTGGATGTGCGTGAGACCGAGAGCGCGATTCGCCAGATCAAAACCTTTTTCCAGACGAATCTGGCCTTCGAGTTGAACCTGACGCGCGTGACGGCGCCGCTCTTTGTGCTGGCCGGCACCGGCATCAACGACGACCTCAACGGCGTTGAGCGCCCGGTGGCCTTCCCGATCAAGGCGATGAACGGGGTGCGCGCCGAAATCGTCCATTCCCTGGCGAAATGGAAGCGGATGCAATTGGCCGACTTGGGCTTTGCGCCCGATGAGGGACTGTACACCGACATGAACGCCATCCGCGCCGCCGAAGATTTGGACAACCTTCATTCCCTGTACGTCGATCAATGGGACTGGGAGCGGGTGATGCGGCCTGAAGAACGTCATTTGGATTACTTGCGGGCCACCGTCCGCCGCATTTACGACGTGATCCGCCGCACCGAGCGCTATGTACACCATTTGTATCCGGTTATCGAACCCTTTTTGCCGGAGACGATCACCTTCATCCACAGTGAAGATTTGGAAGCGCGCTACCCTGCTTTGTCGCCGAAGGAACGCGAGGATGCGGCCTGCCGTGAATATGGGGCGGTGTTCCTCATCGGCATTGGCGGGGCGCTGCGCAGTGGACAACCGCATGACGGACGCGCGCCGGACTACGACGACTGGTCCACGCCGACGCTGAACGGTTATCAGGGCCTGAACGGTGACATTCTGGTGTACTATCCGCTCTTCGATGCCGCCTACGAATTGTCATCGATGGGCATCCGGGTGGACGCGGAAGCGTTGCTACGGCAGTTGACGCTGCGCGACGCGCTCGACCGGCGTGAGTTGCTCTTCCACCGGCGGCTGCTGGCCGGCGAACTGCCGCAGTCCATCGGCGGAGGGATCGGGCAGTCGCGGCTGTGTATGCTGTACCTGCACAAAGCTCACATCGGCGAAATTCAATCGAGCCTGTGGCCCGAAACGATGATTCGCACCTGCCGCGAGCACAACATCCATTTGCTGTGAGGAGATTTCCCCTCCCCAAAAATTTTCCTCTTCCCCTTGCTTATGGAGGAAAGGGGAAGGGGATAGGGGGTAGGCCGTTGAAAAAGTGGCTATGTTCACAAGACTCAAGGTTGACAACAAACATACTATAGATTTCGGACTTTAGACTATTCTTGGAGGAACGCCCATGGACAAAAATATCTGTTGTGTGTGTCATCAACCGGTGGATGCCGACGCCAAACAACTTGGCGGACGGACGTACTGCGAGCGCCATTACGCCAAAGTGATCCAGGATCGCCCTGGCGTCTGGCGCGCAGGTCTGGGGATGATCGTCGGGCAACTGGCCTTCGTGCTGCTCGTCGAAATCCTGGTCGGCCTCTTCAAACCTACTCTTGCAGGTGGGGTGCTGGTTGCCGTGGGGGTGGGGCTGGCGCTGATATCGGCTTTGATCTGGCTGGCCTTCTTCTACCGGCAGGACCGGCTGGAGCCGGAGCCGAAAGGGTACGTTCTGAGCGTTTTCATCCTCGGCGCACTGTTGGCGCAGGCGGTCGGCATCCCTCTGCTGGACAGAGTCTTCGAGGTGCAGCGCTGGTTGCCGCGTAGTCCGCTCGGTGGGCTTCTCGGCGCGATCCTGGTCATCGGCTTTGTGCAGGAATTTCTCAAGTACGCGGCGGTGCGCTATTCCGTTTTTCCCCTACCGGAGTTTGATGAGCGGGTGGACGGTGTGATCTACGGCACGGCGAGCGGGCTTGGCTATGCCACCATGCTGAACATCAACGACATCATCGCCGACGGCGGTGTGCATTTGCAAGCCGGCGTGATTCGCATCGTGGTGACGGCGCTGGCGCAGGCGAGCTTCGCCGGGCTGACGGGCTACTTTTTGGGACGCGCTAAATTCGAAGACGAGCCGGTCTGGTGGCTGCCCGGCGGGGTGGCGCTGGCGGCGCTCCTCAACGGTGTCTTCACCACACTGCGCGGCGAACTGACCACCCCGGCCCTTGACCTCGCCGGCGGCGGCTTCAACCCCTGGCCCGGCTTGCTCCTGGCGACCGTGGTGGCGGCGGCGACTTTCGGCGTGCTCTTCTATCTCATCCGCCGCGCCAACAAAATCACCCTATCCGGCGTCGATGCCGGCGGAGGTGTGGAATGACCGTCTCACCGAAAACTTCACGTCGTGATCGTTGGGCCGATTGGGCCGTCATCGCGCTGGTGGTGGTGGCACTGCTCATGGGATTATGGCTTCGCCGGTCCACTCTGTATCGTACCGAGGACTTCACATGGGGCGATGCGGGCATCGCCGGGCGCGTCTTTGCCGGTTGGGTGAGACAGACGGGGACTGATCCGCTGTTGAGCGCGCGCAATCCGCTGAGCGGCTCGTTCAACACAGTTCTGGAATTGCGCAGTCGTGCCCTCGCCGCCGAGGCGGATCCAACCCTGGCGTTGGACGCGCTGACGCTGGAAAGGGCGGCGACGGTGGACGCCTACAAAACCCTATCCACCGCTGAAGTTGTGGTTCGCGGCGAGACGGCGGTACAGCGGACGTTCACCTACGTCCTGGTGGATCACCATCCCTACGTGGACCGTTTGCCGGAAGTCGTGCGCGGCGTGGATGTGGCACTGCGTGATGAAGGGCGCGTCATTGTCGTGACGTACCTGGCGGGCAGCGAGACGTTCGATGCCGACTATCGCTACTTCCGCACTTTTATTGAGAGCTTGCGATATTGAGGTGGTGCCATAAGCCAACGTATACGGTTACTTATCCTCGGTGTGACATTTTTGGTGGCCCTGAGCTGCGGTGCTCCGAATACCTTGCCGCCGGCGACGCCGACAGTTGTGAAACCGGCCCAAGCGACCCCCCTGGCGGTGGAGGAGCCAGAAACCGTGACGGAGGAGACGCCCGAAACGCCGACGTTCACGGGCGACGACCGCCAAATCCGCCAGAACTTGCTGCGCGCGACGGTGCAGATTTTCGCGCTGGTGCATGAAGGTAGGCAGTATCAGCCGTTGTGGACAGGATCGGGGACCATCCTCACACCAAGCGGCCTGATTCTGACCAATGCCCATGTGGCTTCCGACCCCGATCCCAACTACCGGCCCGATGCGCTGGGCGTCGCCATCACCGTGCGCTCTGACGACACGCCGGAATTGCGCTATCTGGCCGAAATCCGCGCCATCGACTATGACCTGGACCTGGCGGTCATCCAGATTGTCAGCGACCTGAGCGGCAATGCGGTCGATCCCCAGCAGTTGGGTTTGACCTACGTGCCGTTGGGCGACTCCGATACGCTGGAACTCGGCGACTTGCTGCACATCCTGGGCTATCCCGGCATCGGCGGCGAGACGATTACCTTCACCGAAGGGGTAGTGAGCGGCTTTACCCGCGAGCCGGGCATTGAAGGGCGCGCTTATGTCAAGACCGACGCTACCATCGCGGGCGGGAACAGCGGCGGTTTGGCGGCGAATTTGAGCGGCGAAATGATCGGCGTGCCGACGCAGGTGGGTTATGGCGGCGCGGAGCGCTTCGCCGACTGCCGTTATCTGGCGGACACCAACGGCGACGGCGTCATCGATGAAAACGACAACTGTATTCCCGTGGGCGGCTTCATCAATGCTATTCGTCCGGTCAACCTGGCGAAACCGCTCGTAGAAGCGGCAAAATCGGGCGCGACCGTTCCCGCAACGCCGGCCCCCACGCGGCCCAAACCGGGCAAGACATCGGGACAGGCGAGCTTCTCGGACATCGTCTTTGCGCCTGCCGTGGATGATGACGATCAGCCGACCATGGCCGTGACCCAGTTGCCCTCCGGTGCGACCGAATTGTATGCCTGCTGGGAGTATGCAGAGATGGCGGACAGCCTCACGTGGGAGGCCCGCTGGTACCTGGATGGCGAGTATCAAGCTGACGTGAGCTGGACGCCCGCGGCGTGGAAAGGCGGTGAGAGCGGCAGTTGGTGGCTGAGCATCTCCAATGAGAACGGGCTGATTGAGGGCGTTTATCGCCTTGAACTCTACGTCGAGGACCGAAAATTGGTCGAAGGTTCGATTACAGTCGGCGGCGTGGCGTCACCTTCGACCACGTCCGGTGAAGGATTGTGGATCCGCGGATATGTCATCAACGCCAACACCAGGCGGGGGATTGAGGGCGCGCTGTATATTGTGCTGAATCCGGGCATCACGGTTGGAGATTGGGAGGGTGATGAGAAGCAGGTCTACACGTTCGCTCAGACCGATCTCAATGGCTATTTCGAGTTGCCGTATGCTCTGGAGCGCCACCAGTCCTACGGCATCTTGGTCTGGGCCGAAGGGTATCGTCCCGTCATCGGTGATGACGTGCTCATCGGTGATGAAGAATCGCCGTATGATGTGGAGGTAGCATTGCAACGCGAGTAAACGGGCGGGCCGGCAGCTTCAGCCGAGGCTAAAGAGCCAGCGGCTGAGCCTACGAAGTCCTGCGGGCCGGGCAGCGCAGTCCCCCTGGGAGGCTTTGTGTGTTGAGCCGTGGAGCTTGAGTCGGCTCGTAGTCGGTTGTAGAGACAAGGAAGATCTGCGAATCACACAATGGTAATTCGTATCTATTCAGGCTAGTAAACCTGACGAAGCCCCTTATTCCCTATACCAGGTTTGGCGTAGACTTTGGTATGCCAGGTGCTTCTGTATGACAAGATATTCGTGTTTCTATAAGCCCATCTCCCTGCCCCCCTTTTGCCCCCTTCTTCCCCGCTTGCGGGGGAGAAGGGGGTTGGGGGATGAGAGGGTCATCACCTGCCGCAGGGGTTAACCTGTTATGTGCCCTCCCCAAAGTCCCATTCGCCACCTGGCAAGGGTGGCTGAATAGTTACCAAGAGGAGATGGGTGATGGCATCTAATGAGTCCGAAAGTGCTGACCAACACGCTGTCAAACTCACCAACACAAGCTAGAACCGAGTCGCCCTCCTTGACATCTTCACCAAACCCATTACAATATCTTTCAATCGAATAGGTCCAGGCTGAGTGCCCACACCCCCGGATGGGGCGGGCCAAGAGCGAAGCCGGTTCAAGTCCGGCGCTGACGCGCAACTGTAAGTGTAAGCGATGTAGATCGCCCACAAGCCAGGTCGCCTGCTCAGCTTGTTTGGCTACACCCTCGCGACAAGGGGTAAGACCGACGGAGTGTATGGACTCCCGGAGAATAGTTCATCCCTTGCGCGTGTGGCAAGGGATTTTTTGTTGTAGCACATCACACAAACGCGGAGGTTATGATGAAGAAGTTCGGTTTGATGGTTTTGGCAATCGGTTTGGTGCTGGCCTGGGTCGCGCCCGTGTCGGCGGCGCGCTATACGCAGGACGAGGCGGCATTGCTCTGGCTGCGTGGCTTTCAGCAGGCGGATGGCGGCTTCACGAACGGCTTCTCCGCCGGCTCGGATTTGGGGACGACGACCGAGGTGATATTGGCCGCAGCAGCGGCGGGACAGGATTGCAGTCCCTGGCTGTCCTCGACGGGGAATTCACCGCTGGATTACCTGGCAACCCAGGTCCAGCAAGGCGCCGTGAAAGACGCCGCCGGACTGAGCCGGGTGGTGTTGGCCGCAGTGGCGACGGGCCAGGACCCGCGTAACTTCGGCGACAAGAACCTGGTGCAGGCGTTGCTGGCAGCGCAGGACAAAGGCACCGCGCGCTTCGGAGATTCGCTGTATGCTCACGCCTATGCGATGCTGGCACTGCACAGCGCCGGAGAAACCGTCCCGCAAAGCGCTATCGACTTGCTCACATCGCAGATCGCCGATGATGGCGCGTGGTCGCTCTTCGGCGGGCCGACGCCCGGCCTGGCGGATACAAATACGACGGCGCTGGCCATCCAGGCGTTGATCGCCGTAGGAGAGCGGGACACGGCGCACGCCGCCCTGCCCTATCTCCAACGCATGCAGAACGCCGACGGCGGCTTCCCGTACCAGAAGCCCTCGGCGTGGGGTACCGACACCGACGCGAATTCCACGGCGGTTGTGCTCCAGGCGCTTTACGCGCTCGGCGAGCCGCTGGGCCACTGGACCGCCTCCGGCACCGATCCCGTAGGGGCGCTCCTGGCGCTCTGGGACGCTGCCACCGGGGGGTATTACTGGCAGGCGGCAGTCCCTTATGCGAACATCATGGCCTCGGCACAGGCCGTTCAGGCTGTCGAGGGGATGACGCTCGTCAACGTCGCGGTCGTCGGGGCAACGCGCGCGCCACAAGTGGCCGCGGCTGCTGCACTGCCGGTTATCCGCGACGACGTCGTCTCCACTGTGCCACTGCTGCCGATGTCCGGTGGCTTTGCACCAGGTCGTACACTCATCTTTGTCGGGATAGTCATGATGAGTGTGGGACTGGCGCTCAAGAAACGCAGACAGTAGACGGCGGCAGGACGCCGGAAGCAAGGAGCAGGCATAGATGATGATGAAGCATGCCACACATCGCCAATGGGCCTGGGGCGGGATATGGCTTACCCTATTACTGATCCTGTTGCCTCTTTCCACGCTGGCGCAGGAGGATGCACCGAACCGCGCGGGGCTGATCGTCGTCCACGGTGATGGGCGCGTGCTCACCCGCTGCGTGACGTTTACCGAGGAGCGCATCTCCGGTGTGACACTCTTGCAACGCTCCGGACTGCCCCTGGATGCCAACCATGGGCCGTTGGGATCGGCGGTCTGCACGCTCAACGGTGAAGGATGTCCCGCCGCCGACTGCTTTTGTGCGTGCCAAAGCACGCCGTGCATCTACTGGAACTATTTCCACCGCCATGCCGACGGTTCATGGGCCTATTCCGGCATGGGGGCCGTGGCCTGGATGTTAGGCGACGGCGATGTCGATGCCTGGGTGTGGGGAGATGGCACCACTCTCCCCCCCGATTTGACCCTTGACGCGATCTGCGGCGCAAGCTCTACGCCATCCGCGTCGACGCTGACCTCTTCCACCGGTGTGCCGGCTGCGACGCCACTTCCGCCTGCCACAACGCCCACCGCTACGCCCCCGCCTCCGGCAACGCTCACAGCATCGCCTGCGCCCACGGACTCCCCCCCTCCCCCACTCACCCCCTCGCCCACTCACCCCGTCACCTCTTCACCCACTCATCTTGTCACCCTCTCGCCCACTCATCCACTAACCTACGCCCTATCCTTCCCCATCGTGACTTCACCCGGCTCGACTTCTTATCGCGCGCCCAGTCCGCTGCGCCCATACATCCCTTACGTCTTGCTGTTGATCTGCATCGTCGGCCTCGCCCTGCTTAAACGAAAGCCGAAATGATATGCGTCGTTTCCTGCGTGCCCTCATCTACGCCCTGACTACGGCCATCGGCTTGCTGGCCTTGGTGGCCCCGGTTGTCATGCCGGGACGGACGACCAACGCCCCCTTGCTGCTGACCTTCGTGGTGGGGTTGAGCTTCGTTGCCCTGCTGCTCGAAGTGCAAGGGGATGCGGTCAACGCCAAGTTTATCGCGCTGCTGGGCATCCTCACGGCGATGAATGCCGCCCTGCGCTTCGCCGAGGTCGCCATCCCCGGGCCGGGCGGCTTTAGCCCCATCTTCTTCCTCATCATCGTGACCGGCTACGTCTACGGCGGGCGCTTCGGCTTTCTGCTCGGCGCGCTGACCTTGCTCGTATCGGCGCTGATCACCGGCGGCGTGGGGCCGTGGCTGCCCTATCAGATGCTCACCGCCGGCTGGGTAGGACTTTCGGCGCCGCTGCTGCGCCCGTGGGCGCATTGGCTACACGCCGAAGGGCGCCGGCTTGAGATTGGGCTCCTGGCGCTGTTTGGACTGGGCTGGGGGCTACTGTATGGCCTGCTCATGGACCTCACGTCCTGGGCTTTCATCGTTGGACCGGCTGCGCCGGCGTCTACGACGTTCCGCGCAACTGTCCGCCAGTACGGTCTCTTTTACGTGACGACCTCCCTGGTATGGGATCTGGTGCGTGGATTCGGCAACCTTGCGCTGACGCTGGCGTTCGGCGCACCGACTTTGCGCGTGTTGCGTCGCTTTTACAAACGCTTCAGCTTCACCTATCGGCCCCAGGCCGCGTGAGGAAGAGTGCTCCACGCCGTTGCCTGGGTTGTCTGGCTGACCGCCGCGCTGGTCGTCGTTTCGACGACACGCAATCCGCTCTACCTCACGCTGGCCGTCGCCGCCTTCATGACGACGGCGCGCGCTATCCACCGTCCCGACGAAGCGTTGGCTGCTCCCCTGTCGCCGGGACGCCTGGCGCTCTTTGTCATCCCTCTGGCGGCATTCATCAACGCCCTGCTCGCGCGCACCGGTGACTCTGTGCTGATCGCCATCCCGCCAACGTGGCCCATCATTGGCGGGCCGATCACGGCTGAGGCGCTGATCTACGGCGCCCTCAATGGGCTGATGTTGACGGCGCTGTTCACGGCATTCACCGTGCTCAACCTCGCCGTGCCCGTGCGCGACCTGATCCGCTTCATTCCCCGCGCCTTCTATCCGCTCGCCGTCGTCGTCTCCATCGCCGTGACCTTCGCGCCGACCACCCTGCGGCAGATGCAGCAAATCCGCGAAGCCCAGGCCATCCGCGGGCAGAGGATGCGCCGTCTGCGCGACTGGCTGCCGCTGTTTATGCCCCTGCTCACCGGCGGATTGGAACGCGCTCTGCAACTGGCCGAAGCTATGGCGTCGCGCGGCTTCGCCGGCGAGGGAGGAACGCCCCTTACGCGCCGCACGCAGGCAGCCTCCATCGCGGGTCTGCTCGGCCTTTTGAGCGGCGGATTGCTCACCGCATGGCGGCAAACCCGCTGGGGAATGGGGCTCAGCGTTGGCGGCAGTATGGCGATTGTCGGGGCGCTGGGATTGACGGGGCGTAGCATCCCGCACACGACTTATCGGCGCACCCCATGGGGCTATCGAGAATGGCTTGTCACCGGCGGGGCGTTGGTCGCCATGACCGGGTTTCTGTTTTTGGGACAGGCAACGCGCGCCTACAACCCTTATCCCACCCTCACCTGGCCCCCTTTTGACGCCCTGGCAGGAACGGCGCTGCTCGGCTTCCTCCTCCCGGCGCTGGTGGTGCATGAAAGAGAATAAGTTGCTGCGCCAGGTTGACGAGTCCATTGTGGCAGAAATTTCACCCCCGTTAGCCATGCGCAGAGCGGATCGCCAGATCCGCGGTTCTGGCGCGCTACGCCTGGATCTGCCGATCCCTGGCCAGCCTTCACCGGGGAACTATTGGGGCCGCGTAGGACGAGCCTGAATAGATGCCCATGAGGGAGGGAGATGAGTGGCTTATTTCCACAGATGCAATGATTGACTTTGAACATGTGACCTACACTTACCCCGACGCCATGCGGCCGGCGTTGCGCGATGTAACCCTGTCTATCCCTGACGGCGCGTTGGCGTTGGTCATCGGCAATTCCGGCGCCGGTAAATCCACGCTGTTGCGCTGTCTCAACGGCCTGGTCCCGCACTTCAGCGGCGGGACGCTGAGCGGGCGTGTCACGGTGGACGGTCTTGAGCCGGTCGCCGCGGGGCCGCAGGTGATGAGCCGCACCGTCGGCTTCGTGTTCCAGGATCCCGAAGCCCAGTTCGTCATGGACCGCGTCGAGGACGAAGTCGCCTTCGCTCTGGAAAACGCCGCCATCCCGCCGGAGGACATGCGCGCCCGCGTCACTGCCACGCTTGAACTGTTGCATCTGACGTCACTGCGGCAGCGTAAACTGGACACTCTCTCCGGCGGCGAAAAACAGCGCGTGGCCCTCGCCTCCGCGTTGGCACTGCATCCCCGCATCCTGGCGCTCGACGAGCCGACGTCGCAGCTCGATCCCCAGTCGGCGGCGGAGTTGCTGGATGCCCTCGTTCGGTTGAACAAGACGCTGGAGCTGACGATCGTGCTGGCGGAACATCGCCTGGAGCGCGTCCTGCCCGGCGTGGATCAGGTGATCTATCTGCCCGACGATGACGCGGCGGTGATGGCCGGTCCCCCCCGCGAGGTTTTGCTGCATGTCCCTCTGCTGCCGCCCTTACAGACCCTGGCGCGGGCGCTGGGCTGGTTGCCGCTGCCGCTCACCTTAGAGGAGGGAGTAGCTTTCAGCAGGCAGTTATCGACGAGCAGCTTTCAGCCTTCCGCCGTCAGCCATCAGCAGGAGACGGGGGAGGCGGTGGAAACTGTCGTTGAGACACGGGGATTAGAGGTGGCTTATGGGCCAACGACGGTGTTGCGTGGGGTAGATATGGCGCTGTATCGGGGAGAAATCGTCGCCCTGGTGGGGCGCAACGGCGTGGGGAAGACAACCCTGCTCAGGTCGCTGGTCGGCTTACTGCGTCCGCGTCAGGGGGATGTTTGGGTGGAAGGACGCAGCATTGCCGCAGCGGATGTCGCCGCCGTGTGTCGCCGGGTCGGCTATTTACCGCAGGACCCCAACGCACTGCTCTTCGCCGATACGGTGCTGGACGAGCTGTATATCACCCTGCACAATCACGGCATCCCCCTCGACCATGCGCCCATCGCGCCGGAGATGCTGCTCGAACAGTTGGGATTGGCGGACAAGGCGCAACGCTACCCCCGCGATTTGAGCGTGGGGGAGCGCCAACGGGTGGCGCTGGGGGCGATCATGGTCACGCGGCCGGGCGCACTGCTGCTGGACGAACCCACGCGCGGACTGGATTATCGCGCCAAGGCGCAGTTGCGCGAACTTTTGTGCGCCTGGCGTACAGAGGGGCTGGCGATCTTGCTCGTCACGCACGACGTGGAACTGGTCGCTGCCGTCGCCGACCGGGTGCTGGTGATGGATGAAGGACGCATCGTCGCCCAGGGGCATCCCCCGGCGGTGTTGCGTGCTTCGCCCACGTTCACCCCGCAGATCGCGCGCCTTTTTCCTACTACCGGCTGGATTACTGTGGAAGAGGCGCTGGCGGGGATAACGTCACCGTGACCATGGTTCTCTGTCCTGTCGCCGTGGGCAAATAAAACGCCGGGCTGATGGCCAGCATGGCTCCTCCGTGCGGCGCATACACTACCCACCGAAATGGCCCCGCCCCGAACAGGTCGGCAGGGAGCCACCACACCTTGCGCCCTTCATTTTTAGCGACTTCATCCAATGTCCCACGCCACCCTTCGACATCGTGCCAGTCGCCTTGTGCGTCTTGCCATTGGACGACGGTCCACAGTGTTGCCGGGAGAGGCACGGTTGTTTCTGACTGCACCCGCAGCCAGATCAAGGCGCCGGGGCGAGACGTTATCGTCGACGGCGGCCACGGCGTTATCGTCGGCAATGTCGTCGGCGTTGCCGACGCCAGGGTGAAGGTAGGCGGCGCGACGCGCGTCCACGTAGGGATAGGGGGGGTGGGCAACGCGTCGGTCGCCGCGCTGCCCACACCACTCAACAAGGCCAACACCAGACCCACTATGCCTAACCAAAGTATGTTATAACGTCGCATGAGAGTCTCTTATGGACGCCGGGGATGCGGCGGCAGGGTGTTCGGCAGTGCATGCAGGCCTACACCGCTACTCGTGAACGTCGCCGGAGCGGAACGGTTGTTGTCCTCGCTCGTCTCCAGGACACTGCCCCACGGATTGGGCGGCCCCCACGAATCGACGTAGGCCCATAGCGTGTGTGCACCGCCCGGATAGGCCGGTTGCGGCCACTGTGACCAGATGGGTGTGTAGTGAATATCGCCGGGCATCAACGTCAGGCTGTCGCCGGCGGGGAGTTCGTCCACGTACCACACCGCTTGATAGACACAGCCCAGTTCGATGCAGGTCTGGTTCACGGCCGGCGGCGCGGTGGGATCCAGGAACACATCCACCCAGAAATCATGCGCCGCGCTAAGCCCACGATTGGCAATCTGCACCTGGAGCGCGCCAGGGTTTGCCGGATCGACCGTCACCGCCGTGATGACCAGATCCGGGCGCAGATCATACGCGCGCAGTACCACCGGCAGATAGACCTGCGTACCGCGCGCCACGCGGTACACCTTGAACCAGTAATCGTCTCCCACCTGCCCGGAGACGGTCTGCTGGCTGTAGTCATCGAAGAACGCGCCGTCGCTATGATCGATGCCGAGCAGGTCGCGCACCCCCATCGTTCTCCACTCACTTTCGACGGGTTCGACATGGAACGTCACCCGGAATGGCTTCCACTGCCCCGGCGCGAAGTCGCCCAGCGTCCACGTGACCTGCTGCCCGACAAGCGCCGACCAGGGGGGCAATGCCCACGTCACCGTGACCCACTCCGGCAGTGTGAGGGTGACGGTGACGGCGCGGGCGATAGCGTCACCGGCGTTGTAGGCTGTGACGGACATCTCCACATCCGAAGGGCCGTAGTCGGGGATATAACATTCGCCGTCGATCACGTAGATCGGTACGTCCGCTGCCAGCGCGCGGGAGGGGGGGCTGCCGCCCTCGCAGGCATAGTCCACCCACACCGCCGCGCCGTGTGCCTCCACGATGAGGGGCTGCGAGGTCGCCGTCCACTGTACACTGAACGGGTCGGTGTAGGCGATGCCGGCGCCGGCGTTGACGACGTTGGGGCCGTGCTGTGCCCGGATGAGCGTCGCCGGCGCGATGACGTAGAGCGGCGTGTCCAGCGGCAGACGTTGTACTTCGGTGGGCAGGTCGAATGTCGCCAGGCCGTTCTCCACCGTATAGGCTAGCGGTGTGGCCTGCGTGGGGACGAGGCCGGCGTAGATCAGGCTGGCCGTGTCTTGCGTGAAGGCGCCGGCATCGGCGTCCAGCGCCGTTTGTACTGCCGCTACCGCCGTCGTGTCGGTCGTCCACGCGGCGCCGGTCAGCGTGACGTTGGCCGGCAGGGTATCGGTGAGGATCAGGTCGTGCGCCGGGCCGGAGGTGTAGCGCGGGGCCGAATCATCCGGACGTTGCAGGGCGATGCGGGCGGGCGGGACTGCGGCGTAAGGCTGTGCGGCGGGGAAATTGTCCGCCGTGGCGTTTACCGGGATTTCCAGCACGTTGCCCCACAAATCGGCGGGGACGTCGCCGGCCTGAATCTCGAAATACCACACGCTGCGCCAGGCGTCGGGGACGT
>DAOOGN010000090.1:0-18194 GCA_035415725.1 Anaerolineae bacterium
GGAGAAGGGGGTTGGGGGATGAGAGGGTCAGCACCTGCCGAAGGGGTAACCTATTCCAAAGTCCCGTTCGCCACCTGGCAAAGGTGGCTGAATAGTTACTGATTTTTTATACTTTGCGTGTCAATCCGTGACTGGCTTCTTATTTCGGCCCCACGAAATCCTGAAGAACCAGAGCGGCCTTATTCGCCGGTCAAATTCATCACCATCAGCCGCTCGTAGAAGTCTTGCAGCGGACGACCGGCGGCTACTGCCGCCAGCATGGCGTCTTTGACCTCCGTCGGGCCGTGTCCACGCGCCCACTGCGGCAGGTGGGCCGTGTCGTTGATCAAGCCGAA
Organism: Anaerolineae bacterium; assembly: GCA_035415725.1. Taxonomy (GTDB): domain Bacteria; phylum Chloroflexota; class Anaerolineae; order B4-G1; family SLSP01; genus DSWT01. Next base: position 336 of record DAOOGN010000090.1, read on the forward strand.
AGGCTCAAAACCCAACCGCGCGTAGGTCGTCCAGGGTAAGTGCCCGGCAGCGATGGCAAACTCAAACAGCCCGCTGGGAGCGCCCAGCGCCAGTATCGTCGTGTAATCGTGATCCCATGCCCAGTGCATGGAAGCACGGCACAGCGCCGTGCCGATGCCCCGTCCAAAATAGCGGGGGTCGGCTCCTGTGCGGATATCCGGCACCGCCGCACTCGCGTTCATCTCCATCTCCTGCTGAAAGCTCTCCAGCGTTCGCCCCACGTGGCAACAGGCATGACACCATGTTGGGCCGGATAATTCCAGGTTGACAGAGCCGGTCATCTGCTGCCACCAGTCCGGTCGCCACCAGTGATTCCACGACGGCCAATCCGGATTGTCCTGATCAGGCAGGACGATGCGATAGCAGTGCAGTTGCGCCACACAGCGATCTCCTTCCCAGGCCGCCATGCCGAGTGTCCCCTGACTTTCAAAGAGGCGCAAGAGCGTTTCGCGCTCCAGGGGCCAGCAGCGCAAGGGAATGCGGTCGATCTCGTCAACCTGAATGGGACGGATAGTAATGGGAATATCGTTTGGAGACATTAAGGTCATGGCTCTCCTCCCACTTCATCCAATAGACTCAACGGCGTGCGTAGAGACGCGGCACCAATAGTTCCCTAGTGAAGGCTTGCCAGGGACCGCCAGAACCGCGGATCTGACGATCCGCTCCAGGCAGCGATCCGCTATACTCTTATTGTAGCCAGTTTTACCAGATAGAGAAATCGGCTTACTCCGCCTGGTCAACTAACCGAAATCAAACTTGACAAATCACTCATTTGATGTACAATCACTCACAAAATGAGTGAAAGCTCATTTTCTATTCAGCGTTCTCATGTAAAATGATGCGAGGAAAACAATGAACGGCAAGAAGACAGAGCATCCCCGGCAATCGCGCCGCGAGCGACGCATCGAGCGACGACGACACGAAATCATAGCCGCTGCCGCCCAGATTTTCGCAGCGAAGGGCTACGCGCACACCACGACCAAAGACCTGGCCGAAGCCGCCGATATGGCCGAAGGGACCCTCTACAATTACTTCGCCGGTAAACGCGAGATCCTGCTGGCGATTCTCAACGAGATGTGCGTCCCCATTGACAATTTATTGCAGAATACCAGGCCGCTCACCAGCCGTGACGATTTCGTCCGCGTTGTGGAGAACGGCCTGGACATTTTTGTGTCGCAGCTCGATTTCACCCGCGCACTGCTCACCGAAGTCTGGGTGGATGACGTGATTTTGGAAGATTTGGTGCTCAGACGTCTGCAATACATCAGTGAAACCGTTCAAAACTTCATCATCAAAGGCATCGAAGGAGGGAACTTCCGCACGATGAACCCTGAAACCACCACCGCTATGGTCTTGGGGACGTTTCTCGCGTTGGTGTTCCCCGTCGTGCGCGGGGAAAAGCCCGCCCCAACGTCCCAAGAACGCCATCAACTGGCGCAATCGGCCGTCGATTTGTTGCTCGATGGGCTGCGCGTGCGCCACAATTAAAACGGAGCGTTTTATGCTGCAACGTACCTGGGCCGTCCTGCAAAAAGAGTTCATCCAAACGCTGCGCGACAGGAGCACGTTAATCCTGATGCTGAGTATGCCGCTGTTGCAGTTATTCATGCTCGGCTATGCCGTCGACATGAATGTGGAACACATCCCCACCATCGTCGCCGACCAGAGTTTGGATGCGCCAAGTCTGGCCTATGTGGAGGCGATGGTTAACACGCAATACTTCGACGTGGTCGAATATGCCGCCGACGAAGCCGCAGTGGTGGCGGCCATCGACAGTGGGCGTGTGCAGGCCGGCATTGTCATCCCCCCGGATTTCGCCGCCCGGGTAGAGCGCGGCGAGGCGCAGGTGCTCTTTTTGATCGACGGCTCGGACCTGTTCACCGTTCAATCGGGCTATACGCGCGCCGCCGCGATTGCGCAATCTTATGCCTCCGAGGTGCTGCTCAAGAAGATCGAACGCTCCGGCCTCCCCCTCAGCGCCAAACTGCCGCTGGATACGCGGGTGCGCGTTCTCTACAATCCCGATATGCAGCAACTCTGGTTCACCATCCCTAGCATGATCGGATTGCTGATGCAGACCACCAGTGTGGCAATGACCGCGGCTGCCGTCGTGCGGGAACGCGAAGCCGGCACCATCGAACAACTGCTGGTCACGCCGATTCGTCCGCTGGAATTATTGCTCGGCAAGATCATGCCCAACGTGTGCATTGCCATTATCAATGTCCTGACGATCGTGGGAGCCGGCAACTTCCTGTTTCACGTGCCCTTTCGCGGAAATTTCTGGTTGTTTATGGGCCTGGCCATGATCTATGTTTTCTCCGGTCTGGGACTGGGTCTATTGATTTCGACCGTCGCCAACAATCTCAAGCAATCGCAACAGTTAGTGATGATGATAATGCTGTTGGGCGTCGTTCTGGGAGGGTTCATCTTTCCGCGCAACACGATGCCGCCGGTTTTGCAGGTTCTGGGGTTGTTGTTCCCGATGACCTACTTCACCCCCATATCGCGCGGCATCATCACCAAAGGTGTTGGCCTGGACGCGTTCTGGGACTCCGCCCTGGCTATGACCGTGTACGCCGCCATTCTGATGGCGGCCGCCGTCAAGGCATTCCGCCAGAAATTAGAATGAGCCACTCCACATCGCCGAGGTAGGGACGACTTTGAACTACAGACGTCTGTTCGCCATCATTAAAAAAGAAACCACCCAGATGATCCGGGATTGGCAAACGCTGCTGATGATTATCCTGATGCCGGTGATCGAGCTGATGTTGTTTGCTTACGTCGGCGATTTGACCCTCGACCATCTGCCCACCGTCGTCGCCGATATGAGCCGCGATCCGCGCAGTCGCGCCTTCATCAGTGCGTTGGAGGTTTCCGGCTTCTTCGACGTGACGCAGTATGTCAACAGTGAAAACGAGGTTATCCGCGCCATCGATGAGGGCAAGGCTAACGTCGGGCTGGTCATCCCGCCGAATTTTGCCGGCCAGATCGAACGCGGCAGTGGACAGGCGCTAGTCATCATCGACGGTTCTGACGCCTTTGTGGTGCAGTCGGGGTACAACGCGGCGGTGACCATCGCCCAGATTCACGGAATGGAATTGATGCTCCAGATCGCCGGGCGGATGGGCATGTCCGGCGTCGGACAGTTGCCCATCGACACGAGCACCCGCATTTTGTACAATCCCAACATCGACGAGATCGTCTTTCTGATCCCCGGTTTGGTAGCGATGTTGCTGCAACTCATCGGCGTCAATGCCACGGTGATAGCCATTGTCCGCGAACGCGAGCTGGGGACAATGGAACAAATGCTGGTCACGCCGACGCGCCCCGTGGAACTGATCCTGGGCAAAATCGTGCCGCCCATCGGCTTGATTGTCGTCGATCTGCTCATCATCATCTTACTCGGTGTTTACTGGTTTAAGGTGCCCTTTCGAGGCTCCGTCGGGTTGTTTAGCTGGCTCTCCCTGCTGTTCATCGCCTCCAGTCTGGGACTGGGATTGCTGCTCTCTACCATAGCCAAAAACCAGAAGCAAGCGCAGCAAATTTCAGCCGTGTTCATGATGCTCTCGATACTGTTGACCGGCCTGATCTACCCCCGCTCGACAATGCCGCCCATCGTGCGCGCGGTCGGCAACCTGATGCCGGCGACCTATTTCATCCGCATCACGCGCGGTATCATCAACAAAGGCATAGGGCTGGCCTTTCTGTGGGAGGACGTTCTCGTACTGGCCGTCTACGGCATCATCATTGTGATCCTTTCAGCGGTGACGTTTAAGACAAGGTTGGATTGAAAGTCTTGTAGAAAGTGGCTACGTTCATAAGTCTAAAAATGGAAACAACTGTTACGATTCAGACCAAAAACCTGGTCAAACGCTTCAAAACGCGGCAGGGGGATGTCACCGCCATTGACGGCGTCACCTTGCAAGTGCGCCAGGGCGAGACCTACGGCCTCATCGGGCCGGACGGCGCCGGCAAGACAACGACGACGCGGGTGATCCTCGGACTGCTGCGGCGTACCGCCGGCGAGAGCCGCATCCTGGGCTACGATTCGATGCACGACACCTACGCCATCCGCGAGCGCGTCGGGTACATTGCCCAGCAGTTCTCGTTGCCGCCCGATATGACCGTCAGCGAAAACATGCAGTTCTTCGCCAACGTTCAGGGCGTCAGTCCCGAAGAACAAAAACAGCGCATCCCGGAACTGTTGGAATTCGCCGGTCTCACCCAGTTCACCAGGCGCCTGGCCGGGCGACTGTCCGGGGGGATGAAGAAAAAGCTGGCGTTGGCGTGCAGTCTCGTCCACGAACCGCGCGTCGTGATGCTCGACGAACCCACCCTGGGCGTGGACCCCGTCAGCCGCCGCGAGTTCTGGAACCTGCTGGGCAACCTGCGCGCCGAAAAAGGATTGACCATCTTCGTCTGCACGCCCTACATGGACGAGGCCGAGCGCTGCAACTGGGTGGGGTTGATCTACCAGGGCCGACTCGTAGCTCATGACTCGCCTAAAACCATCAAGACAATGGTGCCGGGTCATCTGTTGGAGTTTACCCCTTCGCACTTCGTTCCGGCGCAGAAACTGGTCACAGACCTGGAAGGAGTCCTGGAAGTCCAGACCTACGGTCTGATGCTCCACGTTTTTGTGGATGACGTAACGCGCCGGCAACATGAAATCGAAGCTGCGCTGGCCGCCCAGGGCATCACCTGCACCGGGATGCGCCAGATCGAGGCGCGGATGGAAGAGGCTTTCATTTCACTCATCAAAAGGCAGTCGCAAGTCGCCAGTCCCAAGTCAACGCCCCCATCGCCCTGACTTTCGACTTTGGACTTTGGTTTGGATTATGAACGAATACACGATTGAAGTCAACCATCTGACCAAAAAATTCGGCAATTTCACCGCCGTGGACGACGTGAGCTTCAATGTCCGCGCGGGAGAAGTCTACGGCTGGCTCGGACCCAACGGGGCGGGGAAAACCACGACGATTCGTATGCTGCTGGGATTACTCACCCCCACCGCCGGCGAAGCGCGCGTGCTCGGTTACAACCCGGCGACACAGGCCAAACAGATGCAAGCGCATGTGGGTTATATGTCTCAACTCTTCACCCTCTACAATGACCTCACGGCCCGCGAAAACATTCATTTCTATGGACTGGCCTACGGGCTTTCCCGCCAGAAACTGCGTGAGCGTCAGGCCGACATCCTGGAAATGGCCGGGCTGACCGGCCGTGAGGACACGCTCACGTCCAATCTGTCTGGCGGCTGGAAGCAACGCCTGGCCCTGGGATGCGCCATCGTCCACGAACCGCGTGTCATTTTCCTGGACGAACCCACCGCCGGCGTCGATCCCATCAGCCGCCGCGATTTCTGGGGCCTCATCTATGCGATGGCGAAAAAGGGCGTGACGGTCCTCGTGACCACCCACTACATGGATGAGGCGGAATTGTGCCAGCGCGTCGGTTTCATCAGCCAGGGGAAACTTATCGCCCTGGACACGCCGGAGCGATTAAAACAATCACAAATGCGCGGTCACGTCCTCGAGATCAACACCGACAATGCCGACCGCGCGATGCGCATCCTCAAAGCTGCCCAAGAGATGGGGCGGCTGCCCTTCGCGGAGGTCGCGCTCTACGGCGCCCAGATCCACGCCGTCGTCCCTGACGCGGAAGAGTTCAAGGCGCCGATTCGGTCCCTGCTCAACGCCGAGGGCATTGATGTACACACGATCGAGTGGATCGCGCCCACGTTGGAGGATGTGTTCATTTCAGCGGTCAAGCCAAATTGAAATGCATGGCTCGAGGGAGAAACGATCCCCTCGTAGCAATTTGTGATCTACTGAGACTAACGATATCAGATTGAACGATTATTGTCGGAGGACAAAATGAACCAAGAAAAGACAAAATCAAAAAAGTGGTTACGTACCATCCTGATAGCGGTTTCCGCTCTTGGGTTGATCGTGTTGCTGTCGCAGCAGACTCAAGCCTCGCTCTTCCACCCACAGGCGACAGAGCCAACCACGACCCTGAGCGCCTCCGGCGTCATCCAGGCGGAGCAGGTCAGCCTCGCCAGTGAGTTCGGCGGACTGATCGCCGACATCCCGGTCGCCAAAGGTGACAACGTTGTCGCCGGACAGGTCATCGTCCAGTTGGACACCACGATGCTGGATGCCCAGATCGAGGTCGCGCAAGCGATGGTCGATATGGCCGAAGCCGGCCTGGCGCAGGCGCGGGCCGGCGCGCGTCCAGGTGAGATCGCCACAGCCAAAGCACAGCTCGCGCAGGCGCAAGCCGGGCAACTCGTCGCCCAACAGGCGGTCAGCGACACACAAAATCTGCTGGAGAACCCTCAGGACATCGATATGCTCATCGCCGTCACCCGCGCCCAACTCGAATCCGCCGAACACCAACTCGCGCAGGCCACCGCCCTGAAGGATGCCATCGAGGTCGGGAAAGCGCAACTCGACAAGGCCTACGCCGACTTTGACGGCGGAGGACGCCGTCGTTTTCCGGCCGCTCAAGGCTCCCTTGACGATATCCTCGACGATCTTAAGGATGTTCTCCCTGACCTCCCCGACTTGCCTGACGTGGATCTGCCGGACATTCCCGACGGCGATTACAACTACGGCGATTGGGAATTGACCATCGACAACGGCAGCTACACCCTCTACAAATGGGTCACTATCAGTTTCCCCTTGAACGCCATGCAACTGCCCAATCTCTGGTGGCAGTCATGGGTGGGGGTCAACGCCGCCGCCGCCCAAAAGGAAGGTCTGGAAGCCAAACTGGCCGATCTCTATCGCCAGCGTGCTCATCCCCAGGCCCTGCAAACGCACGCCGACGAAGCCCTGAGCACGCAGGCGCAAGTCGAAGCACGGGTCGCCTTAGCGCAAATCCAAGTGGATGCCCTCGAAGCCGGCGCTACCCCAGAGCAAATCGCCGCCATCGAAGCGCGTGCAGCACAAGCGCACAGCGGTCTGGCAGCATTGCAAAAGCAACGGGACATGCTGGCGCTCAAGGCGCCCATCGACGGGATGGTGGTGGATGTGACGATACATCGCGGTGAAGTAGCCGCAGCCGGCGCGACCATCCTCACCATCGCCGATCTCAACAAACTGACATTGACCGTCTACGTCCCGCAGAATCAAATCGGTCTGATCCACCTGAACGATCCGGTGCAGATCAGCGTCAACAGCTTCCCCAACCGCACTTTCGAGGGGACAATTAGCCGCATTGCCGATCAAGCCGAGTTCACGCCGCGCAACGTCGCCACGCAGGAAGAACGGGTCAACCTGGTCTTTGCCATCGAAATCACCGTCGTCAACCGCGATCACGCCCTGAAAATGGGGATGCCGGCCGATGTGCTCATCACAACATCAGCCCGTTGAAAGGCTCAACCGTTTCAACAGGCCAACGAATGAGGAGAAAAAGATGAACCTAAAACACGGTTGGATTTTGGCACTGCTGGTTGTTTTATCGACCTCCGGCTGTATGAAAACGGCAACGGCTAACAGTGATGCTGCCTTGCTCGCTTCTGGCACCATCCTCGCGCAAGAAATCCGTATAGCGAGCGAGTTCGGTGGACGCATTGAGGCCATCCATGTCCAGATAGGACAGCAGGTGAACGCCGGGGATACGATCGTGACGCTGGATGCAACCCCGTGGCTGCTGCAACTCTCCCCTGCCGAGGCTGCCATCGCCACAGCGCGGGCCGACCTGGCCGTTCTCGAGGCCGGACCGCACCCTGCCGAGATCGACGCGGCGCGGGCAAACGTCACCCTGGCCGAAGCCCAGCGAGACGGCGCCTATCGGACGTGGCAAAATGCACTGGCGGTCGTCGAAACTCCACAAGAACTGGAGGAGCAAATCGTCGCCGCGCGCACCCAGGTCGCATTGGCGGCGCAAGGTGTCGAAATGGCCGAAGCGCAGCTTGCCAATCAACAGATGGCCCACGACATCACGCCCGACGGCAGTATTCAACGTCAGGCTGCGAACTATCAACTGCTCGCTGCCCAGGAGGCCCTGGCCGGCGCGCAAGCCGACGAAAAGACCGCCCAGGCGTTGCTCAATCAACTCTTGCGCATCCGCCACAATCCCCTGGGCTACATCGCCCAGGCCAACGCCGCCGAAGGTCAGTATCACGTCGCCGAGGCTGCCGTCGCTGTGGCTCAGGCCAAACTCGACGATCTACTCGCCGGACCTACGGCGGAGGAACTCGCCGTGGCGCGCGCCAAGGTCCGTCAGGCCGAGGCCGAAGCCAATGTCCTGCGCCAGAAAATCGAACGCAGTGCGCTGGTCAGCCCCATTGACGGCGTTGTCGTCGCGCGCGCTGCCAACATCGGCGAACTGGTCGCTCCGGCCGCCACCATCCTCACGTTGGCGGATCTCAGCGAGGTAACGCTGGAAGTTTACGTACCGGAAGGACAGGTCGGGCGCGTACAACTCGGCCAACCGGTCCAAGTGAAGGTAGACAGCTTCCCCGGACGGATTTTCCAGGGGCAAGTCATCAAAATCGGCGACGAGCCGGAATTCACCCCGCGCAACGTCGCCACCGCCGAAGAACGGTTGAACACCTTCTATGCCGTCGAAATCTGGCTCGACAACGCCGACCATACCCTCAAACCCGGTATGCCTGCGGACGCCCAATTCTAAAGGGGTAAACTTTGGTGCAGCACACTACGCTGGTCATTTCTCGGCGACGATCACCGCCCCAACGATCCCGGTGCCGGCATGGATAGACAGGCCGGGCGTAAAATCCGCCGTAATCACCTCAGCGGGACACGTCAGGTGGGCGCGCAACTGCGCCTCGAATTGGCGCACTTGCTCTCGGGCGTTGACATGAATGAACGCCATCCGCTCCACAGGACGGCCTTGCAGGCTTTCCTCGAACAATTCGATGACGCGCTCCCAGGCTTTGCGCCGGGTGCGTACTTTTTCCAGCATGTCGAGTTTGCCATCACGGACCGTGAGGATGGGCTTGATGTTGAGCAGGTTCGCCATCCCCGCCGCCAGATATCCCACGCGCCCGCTCATCGCCAGATACTTGAGCGTCGTCAAGGCCGCGTAGACGTGGGTGCGCTCACGCAGCGACTCGGCAGCGGCCATTGCCTCATCCTTCGAGGCTCCCTGTTGAATCGCTTCGGCGGCGGCCAACGCCATAAACCCCTGCCCCATCGATAGGGTGCGCGAGTCGACAACGGTGATGTCGCGGTCGGGCAACAATTCGCGGGCGGTGAGGGCGACGTTGTACGTTCCACTGACGGCGGCGCTGACACAGAAACAGAGCACCGACTCCGCCCCGGCATCAAAAGCGGCTTGCCAGACAGCAGCAAACTGGCCTGGCGTCGGTGCAGAGGTCGTCGGCAACTTCCCGTCACGGTCGATCCGTGCAAACACCGCGGCATCGTCAATGTCGACGCCGGTCTGAAAGGTATCCTGATCAAAGTGAATGTTAATCGGCACTTGCTGAATGCCGTACTGTGCCGCAATAGCGGCCGGTAAGCTGGAATCGGTATCGGTAACAACGGCTATAGGTAACATAAGTTCCTCCTGAACAATGAATGAAAAATTAGGACTGACGCAAATTCCCGTTTGTCATTCAGTGTAAATGAAAATAACAGGGGGTCAAGACTCCGCCGTCCCCGCAACGACAGAAGGTTTGGCAACCTGGGCCATAATACCCGTGAAGGGCACGATCTAGACTTTATTTTTGTCAGCATAGGACTGACGCAAATTTCCGTTTGTAGTGACGGCTTCAGCCGTTCTTAGCTCCTAAGAGACGCCTGAAGGCGTCACTACAAATCCTCCACCGCTTGATTCGAGCCAGGCTGGCGTAAGTCCTGAGCAGATGAATTCAAAATCTGCTCAATCCGCTTAATCTGCTAACAGACAGAATGTGAAGCCCATGTCCCAGATCGCTGTCTTGCCGTCGACAGGGTATAAGACAGATTATTGGGAAAAGGGAGACGTTCATCTGATCACTGTGCCTGAAGAGCGGTGGCCGGGCATAGGCGGGGCCGGTCGGAGAGCGGCCACCGCGTCTCCCCATCATTTGCACTATACCGCCGTCGACATTCTAACTGGACAAACGGCAAAGGATGCCTATAATGGAAAAGAAATGTGCCATGCCTTACGCGGCGTGTAAAGCATCATCTTATGTCTAAAGTCCAAAACCTATTACTGGCATTGCTCTGTCTGGCATCGATCCTTTTGCTGACCATGTTGCTGTTCAACATCGCCCATCTGGCGCAGCAAACGCCCGCAACGGTGGTCATTGTCATCACGCCGACCAGCAGTGCAATCCCTCGCATGTCGACTATGACGCCCATCTCCGCATCGCCAACGCCGTCGGCCACGCCGTTACCCCCTGTTCCCCCCACGTGGACGCCGACCTTCACGCCCACCCCGCCGCCAACCTACACCCCCACGCCGACGAAAACACCGACGCCCACCATTACGCCATCGCCGCTGCCGCCGCGCCGCCCCACGGCAATCCCTATCACGCCCCTGGCAGAACTGGGCATTACGATGACGACGGCATATTCAGGCTACGTTCCCGTCCCTATCCCTACCGCTGTGCCGCGCTATCCGATTCCTGAGGATGCGCTGACGATTGTACTCCTCGGCAGTGACCAGCGACCGGATTGGGATTACTGGAACACCGATGCCATTCAATACGTCGTCATCTACCCCGACATCCCCTCGGTGTCGGTGCTTTCCATTCCTCGTGATCTCTACGTCTACATTCCCAACATTCGCATGGCCCGCATCAACACCGCCGATTCGTTGGGTGAGAAATACGGCTTCGACGGCGGGGGAATCGGCCTGCTTAACCAGACACTGCTGTATAACCTGGGCATTACTGCCGATTACTATGCGATGGTCAACTTTGACGGCCTGATGGGTCTGGTGGATCTGCTCGGCGGCGTGGATGTACCTGTGCACTGCCAACTGCACGACTACTGGCCTGTTCCCGATGAGAACGGGGAATATCACACCCTCACCCTCGAACCGGGCCTGGTTCACATGAACGGGGAACTGGCGCTTTGGTATTCGCGGACGCGCAAAACGACGAGCGTCTTTGCCCGCGAGGCACGCCAGCAGCAAATCCTGGAAGCGATGTGGCGTAAGGCAAAGCAATCCAATCTGTTCACGATGCTTCCCACGCTGTATGAGCAAAGCCGTGATCTGTACCAGACCGATCTGGGCATCGGTAACATTCTCGAACTGGGCGTTACCGCGATGCAGATCGACAGCGCCGATGTGCGTTTTTACAACATCGGACATAACGAGACCCAATTCTACATTACAGGACAGGGGGGCAACGTCTTCCTGCCCGTGTGGGAACCTATGGCCGCGGTGATCGACGCTGCCATCACCCGCCCCGCCGAAAGTCGCGCTGCCCGCGCCGACATTCGTATTGAGGTGTGGAACGGCAGTTACGCCGCCGACCGCGATTGGCTGGCAGCGGACACACTCACGCGCTACGGCTACACACCTGTCATCGCTCCCGCCGACCGCATGGATTACCCGCAGACGCAGATCGTCGTCTTCAGCAGTACGACGAAAGGGACAGGTCTCAGCCAGGTCCAACAGCTTTTCCGTGTGGGCGATGAAAACGTGATCTACGTCGAAGACCCCACCAGCGAGGTAAAACTGCGCCTTATCCTCGGTGCGGATTACGATCCCTGCCGGTAAAAAATAAGGCATCTATTCAGGCCGATCAACCCGGCGAAACAACTTATTCCCTACGCCAGGTTTGGTGCGGATTCTGGTATGCGAGGCGCTCTTGGATGACGCGCTAGGCGTGTGCCGATAAGCCCATTCCCCTGCCCCTTTCCCCATGGAAGGGGGATTTTTGTAGGGGGGGGTGTGGCGGGCGGCAAAGCCGCCCGCCACACCCCATTTTTCGTCATAGCTACAAAAATAATCGGGCGAGTTGCCAACTCGCCCGATTATGACAACGTCGCAAGTTACACATACGAATCGTACAGCGAGCGCATCCACAGGGCGATGCGGGCATCTTCTACGCTCCAGCCTGGCGGCAGCGGGCACGTCACCCGTACAGTGTGCCCGGCGGGAACGTCGAAGGCATTGTCGCTGAAGACCACGTCCGTGCCGAAAAGCCCCAGTTCCACAAAACGCGCCAGCGATTTCGCCGTCACGTCGATGACGAGCGCATCCTGCTCCTGGCTAACCGTCGCCGACAACGCCGGATCGACCAGCGAAAGATGCTTGTCGGGGACGAAGGTTGCCACGCGCTGCGCGATCGACGTAGCGCCCTGCCGCAGTTCGCAAAAGAAGATCACGTCGCGGCAATTTTCATCGGAGACGCGGTCGCCGAAGTTCAATGTGCGCACGTGCGTCGAAGCCAGCGGTGCCGCCGTCACCGGCTCGCTGCCGGAGGCCAGTTCTTCGCCCCCCACCGTTTGCAGTGACCAGCACACAATGCCCTCCCACGGCGTTGGCAGGTCGCTGGTGACGTGTATCCCCATCAATGTCCCGGTATCTTCGACGGAAAGCAGCAACGGCGCGTAGAAACGCCGGGCGGCGTAGTGCAACAGCTTCCAGCGCCCCAAGGAGTCGAGACTCGACCACGATGCCACGGGCCAGCAGTCGTTGAGTTGCCAGTACAGCGTTCCGCTCACACGCCCCATGTGACGTCGCCAGTGTTCCACGCCGAAGCGGATGCCTTCCGCTTGCAGCAATTGCGAGAGGTAAACCAGCGACGGGAAATCCTTGGGCATACGGTAGTGGTCGGTCATGTGGGCGATGATCTTGCCGTTGCCGCCAGCATGACGCTGATGATGCTCCATAATGTACGATGTCATATTCCAGTCGGCCTCGTCGGCATAGGTTTGAATCGTTGCCAGAGGCGGGAGTGCCTGGAAGCCGAATTCGCTCATGAAGCGCGGGTACTGCCCGCGATACGCCGAGAAGGGTTGGCCGCCGTGCCATACGTCCCAGTAATGAGCATCGCCGCGTTCCTGGCCATGGGGGGGCTGGAAGGGGATGCCGGTCGAAGGGGAGCTGGGCCAGTAGGGGCGGTCGGAGTCCTCGGCGGCGATCCATTCAGGCAGCAGGTGATGGAAGAAACGGTCGTAGTCGGCCTTCAAGTCCGCATTTTCCGGGTGATTCCACCCCCAGGCCACCCACCCCGCCTCCATTTCATTGTTGCCGCACCACAGCGCGAGACTGGCACGGTGGCGCAGGCGGCGGACATTTTGCACGGTCTCGACGCGCGTATTTTCGATGAAGGCATCATCCCACATCGGATAGATACTGCACGAGTAAATGCAGTCCTGCCACACCAAAATCCCGTACTTGTCGCACAGATCGTAGAAGCGTTCCTCCTCATAGAAACCACCACCCCACACCCGCAGCATGTTCTGGTGGGTCAGCGCCGCGTCACGGATCAACTGCTCCAGAAAGGCGTCGGTGATGCGCGTGGGGAAGGAGTCCGCCGGAATCCAGTTGGCGCCTTTGGCGAAGATGGGCACGCCGTTGACGACAAACGTGAACGACTCCCCCCAGGCATCGGGTTCGCGGCGCAGTTCGAGGGTGCGCAGTCCCATTTTATAGCGTGCAGCGTCGCACACGGCATCGTCCGCGAGCAAGAAAATCTCTACGACGTAGAGTGGCTGCGCGCCGTAGCCATTCGGCCACCACAGTTGCGGAGAGTCGATCTGGACGGTGAGCGTCTGCGTGTCGCCGGTCATCACGGCTTGCGCGTGCTGCACCGTCCCGTCGGGGGCAGTGACGCGCAACAGCGCCTTGAACGGGAGAGGGTCCCAGCGTTCGAGGGTAACAGTCGCCGCTACCATCACGGCGCCGTCGTTGTGCTGCTGCCGCACGTGGACGTCCGCCAGCCGCGCATGACTGCGCCCTTCCAGGCGGATGTCTTTCCACACGCCGATCGGCGGCAGTTGCGGCCCCCAGTCCCAGCCGAACTGACAGGGCGCTTTGCGCAGGTAGGGGCCACCGGGGATCGCCTGCGAAACGCCGCGCAAAGGGCGCTCCGCCTGCCTGGCGGTGATGTACTGCACCGGCGAACGGAACAGGATCACCAGTTCGTTTTCGCCTTCGTGCAGCAGTGATTTCACATCCCAGGTGTACTGGCGGAACATGTTGTCCGTCTCCCCCAGGCGTTGCCCGTTGAGGGTGACCTCCGCCAACGTGTCCAGCCCATCGCAGACCAGAAAGACGCGCTGTTCCGCCAGCAATGCCGCATCCGCCGTAAACGCACGCCGGTAGACCCAGTCGTTTTCGGCGACCCACAGCACGCGCTTCTCGTTATCCGCTACGAAGGGATCGGGGATCAAGTTCAACGCCATCAAGTCGGTGTGGACGCCGCCGGGGACGTGAGCAGGCAGCCACGTCTCTGCGCCATTTTTACGAAATTGCCATTCGCCGGTTAAAGGTTGGATATACATTGCAAATTCTCCTGTCGGAAATAAGAAATTAGAAGTCAGAAATTAGTAAGGAAGTTGAACACTGGGAACTGCTCGGGTAGATCAAATCGAGCCATGGTTCGCCGGAGGGCGAGAGCAGCGCCGCGCCGAAGTACCAAAAGGGCCAACGTTTGCCTTCTGCCGAACAGTGAATCAGCAGCGTGTTCTGACCGGCGCGCAGATGCAGTGCTTCCGTGCGCCGCGTCCCATGGACGAACAGGCCGTGGGCCGAATCCATGGCAGCCGCGACGTCCTCCGCCACTTCCTCACCGTTCACGTAGATCGTCACGTCGCTATGGGTGGTGAAAGCGAGTACAGCCTCGCGCGTTTCCGGGCTGATGACTGTGGCCGTCAGATAGGTCGCCAGTGAGCCGTCGGTTGCCAACGCCGTCCAATGTTCGCGCCAGAGAGGGGTGAAGTAAGCGTGGCGGTAATTCTCAGTTTTTGCCAGGTCCTGCGCCAACGTCCGCCACGTCAGATCGGGGCGGGGATTCCCGGCGGCATCCAGCACATTGGCAGGGGTCAGTGTGATTTCGGCGCGGTCGTAGAGCATAGCGCGCCAGACAGGGACGGCCGGGAACAGCGGCGCACTGCGGAAGTCACTGTGGATCGTCGTATCGCGCCAGCGCAACATCACCTGGGCTTCCCACATGGTCAGCGCGATGCCCTCAGCGGCAAAGGGCGTGGGGATGACGTGAGATGAGGTCGTCTCATCGATGGACATCGTCTGAGTTTCCGTTATGCCGTTTCGGTGCAGCGTGAAGGTGATCGCGGCAGAATAGGCGTCGCCGCCGCCCGGCGCAGCCAGGATGACATGCCCCAACTGTCGCGTGGCTTCTTCGGGCGTGCTGTATTGGATGAAATGCGCGAACGGTTCACCGGCGTTCTGCACCTTCAAGGCAATGATCGGCCCGTCGCTTATGGCCGTCACGATGACCGACTGCGACTTCGGCTGTTTAGGGACGGCAATACGCGCCGTCAGCGTCGCCTGGTCGTAGTCCCAGGGGGTCTCCGTGCCGTTGACGGTGACGCGAACCGGGCGGGCGCATCCATGGAGCGCCACGGTGTAACCACGTGCGTCGGGAAGCACGGCGCAATGGCCGGTAACCGGCGCCATGTGGACGGTCCATGTGTGGGCATCAGGCTGCTGCGTCTCCATGGCCGTCCACTCATACTGCCCGCGCATGGACGCCTCGGTCAGGCCATCGTCTTCGTACAGGCGGAATGTCCCCACTCCGGGGAAGACCGCCAGTTCGAGTCGATCGCCGGGCAGCGCCGCCGTCGTCCCCG
This sequence comes from Anaerolineae bacterium, assembly GCA_035415725.1. Taxonomy (GTDB): domain Bacteria; phylum Chloroflexota; class Anaerolineae; order B4-G1; family SLSP01; genus DSWT01. The sequence continues at coordinate 16,107 of DAOOGN010000090.1, forward strand.
ATTTCAGATGCGGTGCGGGTTGCGGGGTGAACGCCGGCGCCAGGGGGAGGATCGCCCCGGATTTCATCAGCATCGGCATACGATTCAGGTCGCCCGTCAGCCGCACCCACCGCGGCCCGCTGAATGCCTCCAGCGTCTGGTAATCGATCCACGTGCCGGCGGGGAGCCATACAGCGACAGACGCCAGGCCCGTCTGTGGATCGGCGGGGGTGACGATGGGCGCGACGATCATCTGGTCGCCGAGGAAATACTGATAACGGGCAACGTAGGCGTCGTCGGCCTCAGGATACTCGTAATACATCGGTCGGCACAACGCCAGACTCGTTTCTGACATGACGCGCGCCATCGTGTACAGGTAGGGGATCAGTCGATAGCGCCAGCGGAACGCCTCCATGGCGACGGTGCTGTAAGGTTCAGGGTAGGCCCAGGGACGCCGCTCCGCGCGCGGGTCCTTGGTCGCGTGCAGGCGCAAAATGGGGCTGAGCGCGCCAAACTGCACCCACCGCGCGTACAGTTCCGGCTCCGTCGCTCCGCCCATGTGCCCGCCGATGTCGTGGCTCCACCAGCCGTAAGCGACGTTCGCCGCCGTCGCGGTAAGGTAGGGCTGGAATTGCAGCGCCGTCCACACGACGTAGGTGTCGCCGGAAAAGCCGATGTAGTAGCGATGGTTGCCCAATCCGCCCCAGCGGCTGTAAAGCATGGGGCGCACGCCCTTACGTTTGATGTCGTTGAAGTGCAGGTGATTGATCCACGGTAAAGGGTCCAGCCCTTTGACCTCGGAGATTTCGCCCTGCTGCCAGTCCATCCACCAGAAGTCGACGCCATCGTCCTCCATCGGGTGGTGGATCATTTCAAAGTAGTGGCGGACGTAGTTCTTATCGGCGATGCGGAACGGGACCGGCGCACCGCTCTGGGGATCGATGCCCAGCGCGGCGGCAAATTGGGGGTAGATTTCTTCATGGGGATGGACGCCGTCGGCGGGATGCAGGTTGAGCGTCACACGCAGCCCCTTCTCGTGCAGCCACGCGAGGAACGCCGGCGGATCGGGAAACAGCTCACGGTTCCAGGTGTAGCCGGTCCACCCTATGGGCGTGTGCCAGTCCATGTCGATGACGAACACGTCCAGCGGGACGTTGTGTTCCTCGAACTCGGCGACGAGGTCGCGCAAATCCTGCTCGCTGTAGGCCCAATAGCGCGACCACCATCCGCCGAGGACGTAGCGCGGGATCAACGGAATGTCGCCGCCGAAGCGGGTGTACTCGGCGATGGCAGTTTTGTAATCGTGCCCGTAGCCGAAGAAGTACCAGTCCTGCAGTGCGAAATCCGGGCGTGGGCCAACCCAGCCGTCGTCGTCGAAGATAACGTTGCGAGAGTCGTCGAAGAGCGTCCAGCCGGCGCGGGAGAGCAGCCCCTCATCGAGCGCCGCGTCCCCTTCGCACTCATCGAGGGTGCGGCGCGTGCCGCGCAGATTGTGTAGATTGGGCGTACCGGGCGTCCAGGTCACGGTTGCGCCGTTGAGGGTGAAGGTGATGGAGAGATTGTCGGCGGTGAATCGGTCAACGGATTGAACGGATTGGGGAAGTCGGTAGCGCAGCATCAACGCGCCGGTGTCGACGACGAGTACGCCGTCGACCTCGTCCACGGTGAAGACGGGCGGGGATTCGGTGTAGCGCGTGGGGAAAGCATAGGTGCAGCGATTCTCGAAGATGCCGGTTTCCGCCCACTCCAGGCGAAGCAGACGGGGCGTGAGAACGGTAAAACGGGCGTTTCCGCACGTCACCACGGCGTTGGGATGCGCTAGCGGCCGCCCGCGGAAGCGAATACGTTCGTAGAGTTCAGATGCGGTCATAAAAGCTCCTTCAAAAATGGGGTTCTTCAGGATTTCGTGGGGTCGAATTGTTTCTATGTTCCTCCTGCCCCCTTCTCCCCCGCCAACAGGGGAGAAGGGGGCAGGAGGATGAGAGGGTTAAAAGTGCCAACCCCTTAGGCACTCTCTCCAAAGTCCCGTTCGCCAAAGTTTGAGTTCGATTATACGTATCTATTCAGGCTCGTAAACCTGACGAAGCCACTTATTCCCTATGCCAGGTT
>DAOOGN010000091.1:0-17648 GCA_035415725.1 Anaerolineae bacterium
GCCCTCCCCAAAGTCCCGTTCGCCACCTGGCAAAGGTGGCTGAATAGTTACCAAAGATTAAAGTGAAAGTCCGTGTTAGCCGTGGCAAAAACTCAGGCTTGCTGGTTTGCCAGGGGCAACGTCACCGGCTGATGCGTCTCCCCCGAGTGATACGCCGCCAGCACTACCTCCAGGGTCTTGCGGCCCTCTTCGGCAGGGATGTCGGGGGCGCGTCCGGCCAAGACGGCCTCGGCAAACTTATCGAAATAGAGGCGATAAGCGTCGTCATCTGATTGTTGCGGAAAGGAAAGCCGCGTCCACTCACCGCGCGTTAACCCTTCAACTTCGTTATCGGTATAGACCAGCAAGGTGTTGTTGTCAAAGACGATTTGCCCGGCGGTCCCGTAAATGCGGTTATCGGAGGCTTTTGTGCCGCGCGCGCCTGCCCTGGATGCGCCCGGCGCGCACGAGGAAGCCAGCCACGTGCCGAGGGCGTCATTGGCGTAACGCAACGTCAGGGTGATGAAATCTTCCACTTCCACGGGGGTGCGGTAAGTGCCGAATTCGGCGAAGACGCGCACGATCTCTTGTCCGGTGATGTAGCGCAGCCGGTAGAAATCGTAGATGTAGTTCATGATCAATACGCCGCCGCCGGATTCAAACTTGGACTGGCGCCACGTCGTCTGCACGCGCCCGGTGTAGCCACCGCTCCAGTAGCTCAACGGTTTGTCGGCTGCGCCGACCACCTGGGTTGCCATCAGCTCGCCGATGGCGCCCTGCGCGATCAGTTCTTTGGCCTTCGCTGTTGCCGGCTGGTAGCGGACGCTGCCTTCTTTTGACGAACATAACACGCCGGCGTTTTTGCATGCGGCGATGAGAGCATCGGCGTCATTGAGCGTGGTAGCCATCGGCTTTTCGACGATGACGTGCTTGCCTGCTTGCGCCGCCTGGATGCCCAACGGCACATGCAGATGGTGGGGTGTGGAGATCACGACCGCATCCACGTCGGGGTGGGTCAGCACATCCTCAAGAGCGGTAGAACATGGGATGCCAAACGTTCTCGCGTAAGATTCTGCTATAGGCGCCAGGGGGTCCATCCCTACAATCATCTCGGCGTTGGCGGTTTGCCGGAGCACGGGGCCGGTAGATTTATAGGCGATTTCACCCAGGCCGATCAGTCCAAATCGCAATTTCCTTGACATTATTCTCCTCGAAAAATAGTTGAAGATTGAAGTTGAAAGTCCATTAGAATCCGTTGACCAATTTTTCACTCTCGGCGCTGTGTTGTAGGTTCGGGCACACTCCGTGTGTTCTCGTCCGGCATAAACACGCGCATCCCGTCTTGCTCATCCACGATGTAGGCGCACGCCGGATACTTCAGAGCGACGCGCACCAGCCACATGTCCCCCACCGCCCCGCCGACGTTGACAGCCGCACACAAGGCGATCAGCCGGAGCAACCAGCCGGGCAGTGGCAGCATGAGCAACGCGCCGCCGAGTATGCTGATGCCCACCAGCGGCGCCAGGGCGATGACGAGATAGGCGTTGCGGCGGAAGGCGTAGTTGGGCGCGGTGGCGTAGAACATCATCTGTTGCCACATAACGCCATACTGGGGGCGCGCCCCATAGGCTTTGAGGGCGAGGCCGTGGACGAATTCGTGTAGCACCAGCACCAGGGCTACTGCCAGCACGACGAGCACTGCCATCAGGCCGGAATGCAGGGTATGATGAAGGGCGGGGGACTGCCATAAACGGGCCCAAGCCATAAAAACGCCGCCCATCACCAGCATCAGCACCAGTCCGGCCACATTCAGGGTGACCAGTAACTTATGGTGATGGGATAATTTCCAGTACAGAACTTCTTGATATGCATCGGGTACGTTGACAGGGGGAATAGACATTGAGTGAGCCTCCTGCTCATAGTGAATATAGAAATGTGCGTCAGTGGGGTCATTATAGGCCAAGCAAGCAGATGATCAAGCCAAAGCTCCGGTTACGAGGGCGTATGTCCATAGCTGAACTGCGAGTATGTTGACCGTTCGACATCCTGTGTTATGATCAAGGCGTCGGGCGGGGTACAAACGCCGTCAGGTGAATGGCCCCTGCGCCTTACCATGTGAGGAGGAAAAAATGGATTACACCTATTTAGACATAGCTAAGATGATTGATCATTCTCTGCTCAATCCAACGATGGATGTAGCGACGCTGGAACAAGGCATCATGGTTGGCCTGGCCTACGATGCGGCAAGCGTTTGCATTATGCCTTACTATCTCAAACGCTGCGCGCAACGGCTCCACGGCTCCACCGTCAAGGCGAGCGCGACCATCGGTTTCCCGCATGGCGTGCACACCACGGCGATCAAGGTTGCCGAAGCGGAACAGGCGCTGGCAGACGGTGGGCAAGAGCTGGACATGGTCGTCAACATCAGCAAAGTGCTCAGCGGCGATTGGGACTACGTGCGGGCAGAAATCAAGGCGGTGGTGGACGTGACGCACGCGGCAGGTCAGAAGGTAAAGGTGATCTTCGAAAATTGCTATCTCGAGGATGAACACAAGATCAAACTGTGCCAAATCTGCGGCGAGGTAGGCGCAGATTGGGTCAAGACCTCGACGGGATATGGAAGCGGTGGGGCGACGCTCGCTGATGTCAAGCTCATGCGTGCTCATTCACCTGCGCATGTCCAGGTAAAAGCCGCGGGCGGCGTTCGCACCCTTGACCAACTGCTCGACATGCGTGCAGCAGGCGTCACCCGCGTGGGGGCGTCGGCGACGGTGAAAATCCTGGATGAGTGCCGCGCGCGCTTGGGGCTGGAACCGCTCCGCATTGCCGATAAGAGCATCCCGCTCGATCCCGGATATAGTCAGGGCCTTTCCAGATGAAGCTACGGTGAATGAAGCCTGGCCTGACGCCTGGTGATACAGTTGACAGAGATCCGGTCTGGCAAGCAAGCGGGAGTGGCCCAGGCCTGATACACGCTATGGCGGGCTAACCATGCGCTCCCGGCGCCTGTTTCCTTGCTGCGCTCAGGAGCAGCGGCTGAGCTTCGGTGCCGTTAGCCCGCCGATTGCTTTTTGTGGACTCGCGGTAAGATGAGCGCGTATATAGAAATGATGAGTAATGGCAGGTGCAAGAATCCCATCCAGCGCGATTCCGGACTTAACCAATAGGTGAGGTTAAATACCCCATACAACAAGCCGTTGAACGCCGTTATCCGATAGGCCAGCATATTGACCTGCGGATAAAACAAAATCAACAAGAACAAAAAGACCGGTGTGGTGAGACAAAAGGTCAACCCGTAATCCGGCGAAGTCAGCAGCAGGAGGGGGTTGAAATCCGGTTGCACCCCGCTCTCAGAAGCGACATACGGCGCCCAAAACGCCAAAAGTGCCAGGGGCAGTAACAAGAGATGTTGCCAGGAGATGGACCGAAAGGAAGCCTGCAGTTCATTGCGAAAGGCAACGATCAGCCAAATCAGCCCCAGCACACCATACATAATCATTCCACCTGTGTGCAGGACAAAGCCATATTGTGCGGTTGTCCCCATCGTCTGCACCAGCGCGATGATCAGGTAATTCACCCCCATATAACCGGCCCAAACACGTCCCATCTTCGCCGGTTGCCAAACCGTCAGGGCAACCATCAAGAGGGTCAAGACGTGAAAAATCGGGGCATAGGCTTCATAGGGAGTGGTCACTACCATCAGAAGTTTTACAATCACATCCTGGGTTTCTTGGGGAGCATACGGCTTCTCAGTGTAGAGCGGCAACATGCTGATAATGAAAAAGACAATGTAGAGGACTGGATACAGCCATTTACGTTGTTTAACGGATGGATGGTTCATGATAATACACCTCCAATAGGTTTGACAATGAGTGGCACTAACGGCTGGCGTTAGCCGCCGACAGCAGCGACATCACGTGCAAGTGCGTATGGAGCATATTGTCCGGGGTGTTACTGGCGACAGACAAGTCTATTGCTCACGGCCATAATCTTTCAAATCTCGTCACTGCTCAGTCTGACGCTAACTATCCAGACGGCTATGGATTAACGTTGGTGATCCGTCGCTTTCGCCTCTCCCCCGGCCTTCTCTCCGGCGTTTCCGCTGGGAGAAGAGAAAAATAGGGGTTTTTTGCAGGCGGGCGCAGCCCGCCTGCAAAAAACCCCAAAAAAGTCCCTTTCCCCTGCGCCAACGCGGTGGGAAGGGGATAGGGGTAACAGTTGATCATATGACCCAATTTGATTCTTAATCTTCAGCTAACCAACACACCCAGGTTCAACGTCTGGCCTACTGACTGCTTTTAGAGGCACTCACCAGCGTCCGTAAATCCTTCATTTGACTGGCGAAGAAGGCATCGCGGCGGCCCGCCGGCGCGATCAACACCTTGCCGGTGCCGGTGAACGTATTGACCAGACCTTCGCCGGAAATGGCCGTGCCGAACAGACCTTTGCTGGCCTTTTCGATCTTGAATTCCAAATTGCCGGTTCTGGCGACGGCAAACGACCCATCCACCACCAACTTCGAGTTGTTCAGCTCGATGGTTTCCAGCGGCCCCAGCGACGTGATGATGACTTTCCCCCTGCCGGACACTTTGGTCTGGAAGAACCCTTCACCGGAGAACATCCCGGATAACGCTTTGTTGGTGAATACGCTCACGTCAACGCTCATTTCGGAAGCGTAATACGCGCCCCGGTCGAGGATCCACTCTTCACCGTTCAACTCCATGATGGTGAAATCGCCATACGACGGCTCAAGAAACAGTTGCCCTGTTCCGCGATAGACCGGTCGCACGACCGATTCGGCAGAAACCAGCGACTTGAGAAATCCACCGGCGGAAGGAGCTTTCGCTTCCATCGTGATGTTGCCGAGCATATAGTACATCGCGCCGGCTTCAGTGCGCACGGCATCGTTGTTTAGCTCTATTTTGACGATGCGGAGCAGTTCTTTGGTTTGTACTTCAAACGTGACCATTTGCATCTCCTTTGGCTTTGATAGGATTAAAAAACTGTCTTTGGGGGAAAAGAATTCACACCCATCTCTACTATAGCACCGGGTCAGAAAGAGGTCAATAGCTATGAAGGCGGGCGGGAAGACAATGAACGGGTTCTGCCGCCGCAGGCGCACTTGAATGGCTGTGGGCGGGCACGGTCGGAGACCAGCCACAGCAGTTTCCCATCATGAGCACTCTATCCCCTGCGCCGCTTGCATTTTGAACGCAGTGGAGAATAATGGAGGATGTTGATACTTTCCCTGGAGGCAGTCATGAAACTCTGTATGATCGGCCATCGAGGTGGTCACGACAAATTCGTGTGGGATGGACTGGCGCGGATGCCTCATGTGCGGGTAGTGGGGATTTCAGCCGGGACACCAGAGGATGACGTCGCTGCGTTGCAGACGCACTGCGAGGCGCTGGGTTTCACGCCGGAGGTCTTTGTCGACTACCGGCAGATGTTGGATCAACTGCAACCCGACGTGGTCAGCGTCTGCGGACCCTTTGAGCTGCACGCGGAAATGGCGGCGGAGGCGCTGCGACGCGGCATCCACGTCATCTGCGAGAAACCCGTCGCCCTCACCCTGGAGCAACTGGCGATGTTGCGCACCGTTTACACCGCCGCCCGAACGAAGTTTCAGGGGTGGTACGCCGGCGGTCTTCATTTCGCGGCGTTCATGAACCTGCGCTACGATCCGGCCTTCTATACCGCGTGGCGGGCCGTGCGCGACGGCGCTATCGGCAAGGTACGCCTGATCAACACGCAGAAGTCTTACAAATTAGGCCACCGCGAGGCTTACTATCAAGACCGGGCAACCTACGGTGGCACAATCCCCTGGGTCGGTGTTCACGCCTTCGATTGGATTTACTGGTTCAGCGGTGAAACGTTCACCTCCGTCTACGCGACACATTCGGCGCAGGATAACCAGGGCAACGGCTCGATGGAGATGTCAGCACTGTGCCACGTCACCCTGAGCCACGAGGTCTTCGCCTCCGCCAGCATCGATTTTCTGCGTCCGGCGACCGCTCCCACCCACGGCGACGACCGCGTGCGTGTGATGGGGACCGCCGGCGCGATTGAAGTGCGCGGCGGACAGGTCTACCTGATCAACGCTACAACGGAAGGCGAGGTTGAGTTGCCGGTCGCCTGTGAGCGACAACTCTTCCAGGATTTCGTGGAGCACATCGAAGGCCAGACCACGGCGCTGCTCAGCGCCGACGACGTTTTCGCCGTCACCGAGGCCTGCTTGCTCGCCCGTCAATCGGCGGACGAAGGCCGTGTTATTACGTTTGGCGGCTAACTGAAAGGGGAAATCGCTCGATGAAAAAAGAAGTGACTGTGGTCATGGTGGCCCTGGGGGGCTATGGCAATTTGTATCTGGCGGAACTGTTTCACGCCGCAGGCCATAACGCCCGTTTCGTCGCCGGCGTTGACCCCAACCCGGTAGGCTGTCGGTATCTGGATGCCTTCAAGGAGACCGGCATCCCGATCTATCCAGACCTGGACAGCTTCTACGCCGCAGCGGATGCCGACCTGGTAATGCTCGCGCCGCCGATTCACCTGCACCTGCCGTTCACACTGACGGCGCTGGCGCACGGTTCTCACGTCTTATGCGAGAAGCCGGTGGCGGCGACGGTGCAGGATGCCCGGCAGATGGCAGAGGCAGAGCGCGTAGCGGGCAAATTTGTCGGCATCGGCTATCAATGGTCGTATTCGGCGGCGATTCAGGCGCTCAAACGCGACGTGATGGACGGCGTGTTGGGCCGTCCACTGCGGCTGCGGACGAAAGTTTTCTGGCCGCGTGGTACGGCGTATTATAGCCGCAACAATTGGGCCGCGAAGCTTAAATCCCCCGGCGGTGACTGGATCCTCGACAGCCCGGCCCACAATGCGACGGCGCATTACCTGCACAACTGCTTCTACATCCTCGGCGCGACGCGCGAGACGAGCGCATGGCCCGTGGACGTGCAGGCCGAACTCTACCGCGCCAATCCCATTGAGAACTACGACACGGCCGCCATCCGCTGTCACACCGCTGCCGGCGTCGAGATTCTATTCTACACGGCGCATCCTGTCCCCAACAACATTGGCCCGATTTTCAGTTACGAATTTGAGAACGCGACCGTCGAATACGAGGCCTACCGTGAATCGGTGCTGGCTCATTTCTGCGATGGCCGTGTGAAAGACTACGGCAATCCGTATGCCAACCAGATGGACAAGATATGGCAAGCGGTGGAAGCGGTGCGCACCGGCGCACCGCTGGCGTGTGGGATCGAGGCGGCGACACCGCAGGTGTTGTGCATCAACGGCGCGCAGGAGTCGAGGTGGAAAATCGCCACCTTCCCACAAGAGATACTGAACATACGTTTGGATGAAGAAAGAGGCGACCACCTCACCTGGGTCGGAGGATTGCAGGAAGCGTTGGAAACCTGTTTCGAGCGTGGCCTGTTGCCTTCCGAAGTCGGCGCGTACCCGTGGGCCAAACCCGGCGAGCTTATCGACTTACGCGATTACCGCAAGTTCCCGGCGTTTCACGACGCAGAGGCGTGATATTTGTCACCCGAATTATTGCCATTTGACATATTTCGAATCTGTTGTAAAATCTAAGCTAATTAGATTGAAGTCGGAATCGATGATGATGAATCCAGATCAACGCGACCCAAAGGCGATACGCACGCTCTCTGCCCCCAGCAGCTCTTTGCTGGGGCTGTTGCTAGTGGTTGTGGTCATTATTGTGCTCCTTAGCGGGAGCACACGGGCGGTCGCGTTGGCAAGGATAAGGCCATAGTAGGATAAAGTATATCCAAAAACCAGCAGAAGCCGCCCCACAGGGCGGCTTTTTTGTTGGCATAGGGAGTATGGAGCCACAGGAGGAGAGAGGCTGATGAAGAAAACTGGCGCAGAGATTGTGTGGGCGATGCTCGAACACGAGGGGGTCGAGGTCGTTTTTGGAATTCCCGGCGGCACGATCATGCATACGTATCATCCACGGCGGAACTATGGCGTCTATCACGTCTTGGTCCGTCATGAGCAGTGCGCGGCGCACGCGGCAGATGGCTACGCCCGGGCTTCCGGCAAAGTCGGCGTGGCGATCGCCACCTCGGGGCCGGGAGCGACAAACCTGGTGACCGGCATCGCCACGGCGATGATGGATTCATCCCCCATCGTGTGCATCACAGGACAGGTCGCCACGCCGGTCATCGGCACCGATGCTTTCCAGGAAGTGGATATCACCGGCATCACGCTGCCGATCACCAAACACAATTATCTGGTGACGGACCTGGAGGAATTGCCCGAAGTGATCCACGAAGCATTTTACATTGCCCGCAGTGGTCGCCCAGGGCCGGTCCTCATCGACCTGCCCAAGGACGTACAGCAAGCGGCAATGGAGTTCGTCTTCCCCGACGACGAAGTCCATCTGCGGGGGTATCATCCCGTGGGCAAGGGTGACCCCGCCGGGGTGAAGCAGGCCGCTGCTCTGATTAACCAGGCCGAGCGTCCGGTGATTTTGGCCGGACAGGGCGTGATCATGTCGGGGGCGATGGAGGCGCTGCGTGCATTCGCTGAGAAGACAGACACACCGGTGGCCTTCACGTTGTTGGGTAAGGGCGGCTTCCCGGAATCCCATCCCCTGGCGCTGGCATTGATGGGGATGCACGGTGAGGTCTTCGTCAACCGTGCCATCCAGGAAGCTGACCTGCTCCTGGCTTTGGGCATGCGTTTTGACGACCGCGTGACCGGACGCTTGGATGCTTATGCGCCGCACGCGCGAAAAATCCACATCGATATGGATGTTGCCGAATTGAACAAGATCGTGCGTGTCGATGTCCCCATCCGCGGCGATCTGCGCCAGGTGCTGGAACAATTGCTGCCGCTGGTTTCCCCCGCCGACCATGCGGCGTGGCGGGAACGGATCGATGGCTGGCGGGCGCAAAGCCACAAGCGCGACATTATCAACCGTCCCGAAAACGGCCACCTGGCGGCGCCGCACTTCATCAACGCCATCTGGGAAGCCACGGGCGGGCAGGCTATCGTCGTCACCGACGTGGGCCAGCATCAGATGTGGGTAGCGCAATACTACCCCACCGACTATCCGCGCTCCCTCATTACCTCCGGGGGCCAGGGGACGATGGGATTTGGACTGCCGGCAGCCATCGGTGCGCAGATTGCCCGTCCCGACAAGGAAGTTTGGGCCATCGTGGGGGATGGCGGATTTCAGATGACGATGCACGACCTGGCAACGGTGGTCCAAGAGAAACTCCCTCTCCGCATTGCAATTTCCAACAATCACTATCTGGGCATGGTACGCCAGTGGCAGGAATTTTTCTACGACAAGAATTACGAAGCCACGCACTTGTGGAACCCTGATTTCGTGAAGCTGGCCGAAGCCTACGGCATCCGTGCGTGGCGGGCGGCGAACCGTCGACAGGCGCGGCTGGCCATCGCCGAGGCGCATGCCCACGACGGCCCGGCGCTGATCGAGTTCGAGATCGCCGGCGAAGGCGACGAGGCCAACGTTTATCCGATGGTGCCGACCGGCGCGGCGTTGCACGAGATGATCGAACGTCCGACTTATGTGGCTACAGACGCAGTAGATCTAATTTCCAGACCGGAACAGGGATCTGGCGATCTCCTCGGAGCAATTTTGTAGTCTTTGACGATTAAGGAGATATGAGATGCAAAGTACCTTGATTGCTCTGGTGGAAGACAAGCCCGGCGTGCTGACGCGCGTCACCAGCCTGTTTCGCCGGCGGAACTACAACATCGAAAGCCTGACGGTGGGGCATACCGAAAACCCCGGCGTCTCGCGGATGACGATTGTGGTGGATAGCAGCCGCACCAACGTCGAGAAAGTGGCACAGAACCTTTACAAACTGGTCAACGTGCTCCACGTCGAGGATGTGAGCGAACGGCCCAACGTGCTGCGCGACCTGGCGCTCATCAAGGTGCAGGCCGACGGGGGCAGTGTACGTTCTGAGATCATGCAGCTTGTGGACACCTTCCGTGCGCGCGTCGTCGATGTGGCGTTGGATTCGCTCATGGTCGAGGTAACCGGCACGGAAGATAAAATCGATGGTCTGGTCGATGTGTTACGTCCTTACGGCATCATGGAAATGGTGCGCACAGGCCGCGTCGCTATGGCGCGTGGCAACTCAGGGAATGGGTCTAAGTAAGGGAATTCGTCATTAACTGGCGTTTACCAGCGGTGGAATGAAAACTTTTCACCATGCAGGGCACGCAGGACACAAAGAATTTGCGTTTTTCTCTGTGAACTCTGGGTGCTCTGGGGCTATTTTCAGAGAAGGAGTAAAGAGTAAAGAGTGAGCTGTTACTCCTCGTTTCTCTTAACTCCTAACTCATAACTAACACGAGGAGAAAGAAAACATGACAAAAATTGACTTTGGTGGTGTGTTTGAAGAAGTCGTAACACGGGAGGAGTTCTCGCTGGAGAGGGCGCGCGAGGTGCTCAAGGATGAGATCGTTGCCGTGCTCGGCTATGGCGTACAGGGTCCGGCACAGGCTTTGAACATGCGCGACAACGGTGTGCATGTCATCGTCGGCGGCGACCCGGAACGGCAGCGCTCATGGGACAAAGCGCTCCGCGACGGCTGGGTTCCCGGCGAAACCCTCTTTTCCTTCGAGGAAGCTACCAGGCGCGGCACGGTCATTCAGTACCTGGTTTCAGATGCGGCGCAGGTGATGTTGTGGCCGAAAATCGAACCGTGCCTGAGGGCGGGTGACGCCTTATACTTTTCTCACGGGTTCGGCATCGTTTACCGTGATCAGACAGGCATCGTTCCCCCGCACAACGTTGATGTCATTTTGGTCGCCCCCAAAGGCTCCGGCACGAGCGTGCGGGCGAACTTCCTGGCCGGCAGCGGCATCAACGCCAGTTATGCCGTGGAGCAGGATTTCACCGGGCGGGCAGAAGAACGCACGCTGGCGCTCGGCATCGCCATCGGCGCAGGGTATCTTTTCCCCACGACCTTCAAAAATGAAGTCTACAGCGATCTCACCGGCGAGCGCGGCGTGCTGATGGGCGCGTTGGCAGGCATCATGGAAGCGCAGTACAACCTGCTCCGCAAGCACGGCCACACGCCGAGTGAAGCCTTCAATGAAACCGTCGAAGAACTCACGCAGAGCCTCATCCGTCTGGTGGACCAGAACGGCATGGATTGGATGTACGCCAACTGCTCTACCACCGCGCAGCGCGGCGCGCTCGATTGGCGACATCAATTCCGTAAAGCGGTCGAGCCGGTCTTCGATAGGCTGTACGAAAGCGTCGTTTCCGGCGAGCAGACGCGCATTGTGCTCGAAGCCAATAGCGCGCCCGATTACCGCGAGAAACTCGAGGAAGAGCTGCGCGAAATGCGTGAATCGGAGATGTGGGCCGCGGGCGCGGCCGTGCGGTCGTTGAGACCGGAGAACTGGGGCAAGTAACGAGTAAAGAGTAACGAGTAAGGGAAGCCACACGACTCGTTTCTCATGACTCGTTACTCTGACTGGAGGAGAACTCAATGTCTGATGACGGGGTTGGCATTAAAGATAAAATTGTCATTTTCGACACGACGTTGCGGGATGGCGAACAATCGCCGGGTGCAGCGCTGAACATCGACGAGAAGATCGAGATTGCCCGCGCGTTGCAGGAAATGGGCGTGGACGTGATCGAGGCGGGATTCCCCATTTCGTCGCCGGGCGATTTCAAGGCCGTGCAGCGCATCTCACGGGAAATTCGTCGTTGCGTGGTGTGCGGGCTGACCCGCGCGCGCCAGGCGGACATCGACGCGGCGGTCGAAGCATTGCAGGACGCGGCGCACCCTCGCATCCACACCGGTCTGGGGGCTTCGGATATTCACATCCAGTATAAGTTGCGCATGACCCGCGCCGAGGCGCTGGAGACGGGCGTGGCGGCAGTCAAGTATGCGAAAAAGTTTGTGGAGGACGTGGAATACTTTGCCGAGGACGCCGGGCGCGCCGACCCGCCATACCTGTACCGCGTGTTGGAGGCCGTCATCGACGCCGGCGCCACCGTCGTCAACATTCCCGACACCACCGGTTACACGACGCCGGCCGAGTTTGGTGCCCTCATTGCGGGTATCAAGAACAACGTCCCCAACATTGACCGGGCCATCATCTCCATCCACTGTCACAACGACCTGGGAATGGCGACGGCCAACGCGCTGGCGGGTATCGCCGGCGGGGCGCGGCAGGTGGAAGTCACCGTCAACGGGATCGGCGAACGGGCCGGCAATACCTCGCTGGAGGAGGTGGTGATGGCGCTCAAGACGCGCCGCGACGTTTTCGGGTTGGATACGAACATCCAGACGCAGCATTTGTACTCGATCAGCCGCCTGGTAAGCCAATTGACCGGCATCCCCATCCAACCGAACAAGGCGATTGTGGGCGCCAACGCCTTTGCTCACTCGTCCGGCATCCACCAGGACGGCGTCCTGAAAGAGCGCACAACTTACGAGATCATCGATCCCCGCGACGTGGGTGTGCCGGATTCGGCGATCATCCTTTCCGCTCGCTCGGGGCGGCACGGCCTGCGTCATCGCTTGGCGGAACTGGGTTACATCCTGGATGAAGAGCAGTTCGAGAAGGTGTACGAGCGCTTCCTGGAAGTTGCGGACCGCAAAAAGACAGTGGATACCCGTGACCTGGAAGCCATTGTCGCCGACGAGGCACGCACGTTCTTCGAGGAAACCTATCATCTGGAGCAGGTGCAGGTGAGCTGCGGCAGTCAGAGCATTCCCACCGCCACCGTGCGCATCAAGGGCCCGGACGGGAAGGTGGTCTGCGATGCCGATCACGGGACCGGGCCGGTGGATGCCATCTATCGCGCCATCAACCGCGTCATCGGCGAGCCGAACGAGTTGATCGAGTTCTCCGTACAGGCCGTTACCGAAGGCATCGACGCCGTGGGACGGGTCACGATCCGTATCCAGGCCGACAAGCCCGTCAACGGCGGTACCCGGCGCATCTTTAGCGGCCATGGCGCCGACACCGACATCGTGACTGCCAGCGCCAAGGCGTACATGTTCGCACTCAATCGTCTCATCGCCGCGCGGCGTGAAGCGGCAAAAAATTAGCAGTTAGAAATTAGCAGTTAGAAATTAAAAATGAGGGAGGAATGCAATGGATACGCAAACAGTCAAGCAAGAAGAGCAAGTTGTGGTCATCGCGGAACCGCGTCACGATGGGCGTCTGTGGGAATCATTTCCTGAGCCGCGTGGATGGGCCATGCGCTGGGATGGTTTTGCCCTGAGTGGCTCGGCGCAGCGGAACGGTCACGACGCGTCGTATCCTATCGTGCCTGAGGGCCGTTAGGGGGCGTGGAGTGAGGGGGCATACACTCGCCGAAAAACTCATTGCGTCTCATGGAGCCGGCCGTGATGGCGTGTGCCCCGGCGACCTTGTCGAGGTCGGCGTGGATGTGGTGTTGGCGAACGACATCACCGCGCCGATTGCACTCCGCGAGTTCGCCAGCCTCGGTGTAGAGCACGTCTTCGCTCCTGAGCGAGTCGTGCTCGTCGCCGATCATTTCGCGCCGAACAAAGACATCAAATCCGCCGGGCAGTGTCAGGTGATGCGCGAGTTCGCGCGCGCCCAGGGACTTGTGCATCACTACGACGTAGGACGCATGGGAATCGAACATGTGCTACTGCCGGAGCAGGGCCTCGTGCTGCCGGGTGACATGGTGGTGGGCGCGGATTCGCACACCTGCACTTATGGCGCGCTTGGGGCCTTTGCCACCGGCATGGGATCGACGGACATTGCCGTGGCGATGGCGACCGGCAGCATCTGGATGCGCGTGCCGGAGACGATCCGCTTCGAGTACAGCGGGACGCTGCCCCCCTGGGTGGGCGGCAAGGACTTGATCCTCTACACCATCGGACAGATCGGCGTGAGCGGCGCGCTTTACATGGCGATGGAGTTCACCGGCCCGGTTGTGGAGGGGCTATCGATGGCAGATCGCTTCACGATGTCCAACATGGCTATCGAGGCAGGGGGCAAGGCCGGGCTTTTCGCCGTGGACGACGTCACGCGCGATTACGTCGCCGGGCGCGCCCAACGGGATTACCACGTCTATGCCTCGGATGCGGATGCCGTCTACGCGCGGGTCGTCACCATCGATGTGAGTGCCATGGAGCCGCAAGTCGCCTTCCCGCACTTGCCGGAGAATGCACGGGCGGTGAGCGCGGCGCAGGGCGTGAAAATCGACCAGGCCGTCATCGGCTCCTGCACCAATGGCCGACTGGAAGACTTGCGCGTGGCGGCGCAAGTCCTGGCGGGCCATCACGTTCACCCGGACGTGCGCTGTATCGTCATCCCCGGCACACAGCAGGTCTATCTGGACGCTCTGCGGGAGGGGCTGGTGGAGACGTTCATCGCCGCCGGCGCCGTGGTGAGCACGCCGACGTGCGGGCCGTGCCTGGGAGGGCACATGGGCGTCCTGGCGGCGGGCGAGCGCGCCATCAGCACAACGAATCGCAACTTCCGTGGGCGCATGGGGCACCCCGACAGCGAAGTCTACCTGAGCAGTCCGGCGGTGGCGGCAGCCTCGGCCATTGCCGGAAGCATCGTACATCCAGACGAGGTGATGAGATGAGGGATCACGATGAATCATGAATCACGTTTCACGGAGGAGCGGCAATGACACTCCAGGGTTCAGTGTGGAAATACGGTGACAATGTGGACACCGACGCGATCATCCCGGCGCGCTATCTCAACATGTCCACGGCGGAGGAACTGGCGCGGCATTGCATGGAAGATATCGACACGCGCTTTGCCGGCGCGGTGTGCCCCGGCGACATCATCGTCGGCGGGGAGAACTTCGGCTGTGGGTCGTCGCGGGAGCACGCGCCGCTGGCGCTCAAGGGAGCGGGGGTGTCGTGTGTCATCGCCGCGAGCTTCGCGCGCATCTTCTACCGCAACGCGATCAATATCGGTCTGCCCATTCTGATGTGCCCGGAGGCCGTCGCCGGAGCACAGCCGGGGGATGAACTCACGGTGGATTTGGAGGCCGGGACGATTGCCAACGCCCGCACGGGAGAGGTGTACCACACAGCACCGTTTCCCCCGTTTATTATGAGCCTTATCGAAGCGGGCGGATTGATCCCGTATACGCGCGAGAAGCTGAAATCGTCGTTATGATGTCTGGCGCGGCGTTCCGCTGGGCGGATGCCAACCAGCATTTACCCACAGACGCCGCGCGTACATGATACGTGGGTTGTTCATTTTCAAAGTTGTGAGCGCGGTTGGATGTGGTCGGCTTCAAGCGGGATGCCGGTGACTCTCTCTGAGGTGCCGCAGTATTCACACCATTCGCCAAGCGTTTCCAGCCAGCGGCGTAATGCTAGAGGAATTGCGCCCTGGCTCATGAGACAGACGGCAGTTCGTTGTTATCGGGAAGGAGATGTCCGCGTTGCGCCAGGATGGCATAGGCTTGTGCGCGACGCAAGATCGAACGCTCGTATTGGGCCAACAGGTGCATCTGTTCTTTTTTTTCGCTTGGCGTCAGAGGACGTTCGTCGTTGATCTCATTCAATGTAGCGAGCCGCGCCTGCATAGTGGGCGTGAATGTGGGTTGGGTAGCCGAGTAGAGTTTTTCGTCGCTCAACCATACCATACTGGATAGCTCGTCGGCCAACGCCTCGGGTAAATCCGGCGACGGCGGCAACATCGCGGCAAGGGTCGTGGCAACCACGTCGTTCACCGGGCGGTGGATGGTGGCGGAAGTGCGTTCTAGCCGCCGGTAAAGGGGTTCAGGAATCATAACGGGAACCATACGTGTCGTCATTTCTTTTACTCCTTTTGTTGATGGTCATTATAGCACAGACTGACTTTGAAGTATACAAGGAAATAGCATGACGCAATCACAAATTCGGCTTTACGACACGACGCTGCGCGATGGGACGCAGGCCGAGGGAATCTCCTTGTCGGTTGAGGATAAGCTCAAGATCACGCGGCTGTTGGATGATCTGGGCGTGCATTACATCGAGGGAGGCTGGCCGGGGTCGAATCCGAAGGACATGGCCTATTTCGAGCGGGTGCGCAGCTTGGGCTTGCAGCACGCGAAGATTACGGCGTTCGGCAGCACATGCCGGGTGGGGGCGCAGCCGCAGGACGACGTAAATATCCAGGCTTTGATGACCGCCGGGACGCCGACGGTGGCGCTCGTGGGCAAAAGCTGGATGCTTCATGTGACCGATGTACTGCGCGCGACAGCAGAGGAGAACCTGCGCATCATCCGCGAGAGTGTAGCCTATCTCAAGGCGCAGGGTAAAGAGGTGGTCTACGACGCCGAACATTTCTTCGACGGCTATAAGGACAACGCCGGCTATGCGCTTGATACACTGCGGGCTGCCGTCGCCGGCGGGGCGGACGTTCTCGTCCTGTGTGACACGAACGGCGGCACTATGCCGTGGGAGATCGAGCCAATCGTCGGGGAGGTTAAAGCATACTTCCCCGACGTTGCCGTTGGCATCCACACGCACAACGACAGCGGCATGGCCGATGCGAACACGCTGGCAGCAGTACGTGCGGGCGCGGTTCACGTGCAAGGGACGCTCAATGGCTATGGTGAGCGCTGCGGCAACGCCAACCTGTGTACGCTCATTCCCAATCTCGAATTGAAGATGGGTCTGCGGGCACTGCCGGAGGGGAGCCTGGTGAATTTGACGCGGACTGCACACGCGGCGGCTTCCATCGCCAACCAGACGCCGTATCGCCATGCGCCCTACGTCGGACGGAGTGCCTTCGCGCACAAGGGGGGGATTCACGCGGCGGCTTTGCGACGCAACCCCAGCAGCTATCAGCATGTTGATCCTGAAGTGTTAGGCAACACGTCGCGGGTCGTCGTTTCTGAGCTTTCGGGTAAGGGAAACTTGTTGAGCAAGGCCGAAGAAGCCGGCATTGCCCACGAGGAACTGTGCCATCTGCCGGACGTCTTGCAGCGGATCAAGACACTGGAGCACAAAGGATTCACCTTCGAGGGCGCGGATGCGTCGGTAGAGATGATGCTGTACCGTTCCCGCGAGGGCTATACGCCGCCGTTTCAGATGATAGACTTTATGGTGGTGGTCGAGCATCGCGAAGGACGCGGTTTGTTCGCCGAGGCGACCATGAAACTGCGGGTGGGCGATCAGGTCTTACACACCGCCGCGGAGGGCAACGGCCCGGTCAACGCCCTGGACGTGGCGCTGCGCAAAGCGTTGATTCCGGTTTACCCGCGCCTGGCGGAGTTCAACCTGGCCGATTACAAAGTGCATATTCTCGATGGCGAGGCGGGCACGGCGGCGACGACGCGCGTGCTCATCGATGTGCAGAACGGCTCGAAGCGTTGGAGCACCGTCGGCGCGTCGGCGAATATCATCGAGGCCAGTTGGTTCGCATTGGCGGATGCGGTGGAATACGGGTTGATGATTTTGTCGCAAGGGTGATAATTTTTGTGCTGCGGAGATATTGGGACATCCCGGAGCGGCTGACGGAAACCTCATCGGAGCAATTTGTGATCTACTGAGTCTTGACGGTCTGGTTCGAATGATTTCAACGTGGCTTATCAACCAGTGATGCCGGTTGAAGTAAACATTTAGGTAACTATTCAGCCACCTTTGCCAGGTGGCGAACGGGACTTTGGGGAGGGCACATAACAGGTTACCCCTTCGGCAGGTGCT
>DAOOGN010000092.1:0-17330 GCA_035415725.1 Anaerolineae bacterium
CAGAAGCACCTGGCCTACCAAAGTCTACGCCAAACCTGGTATAGGGAATAAGTTGCTCCGTGTTTCACGCTTAAACATTTAAACCCTTGATATTCAAGGAGCGTACAGTATGGATTTTGCCGTGTTGGCGGACGCTATGGCCGCATGGATGCGGGAGTATGCAGCGCAGGCCGGAGCGCAAGGGTTTGTCGTGGGGTTGAGCGGCGGCGTGGACTCTGCCGTCACTGCGGCGCTGGCAGGGCGCGCGGTGGGCGTCGACCACGTGCTGGCCGTCTGGCTGCCATGTCACAGTCTGCCCGAGGATGAAGGATATGCGCGGCTGACAGCGCAGGCGCTGGGATTGGATCTCCTGACCGTCGATCTGTGCGCGGCCTTTGACGCTCTTATCGCTGCGGTGCCCCCGGGACCGGACATCGCGCGGGCCAACATCAAGCCGCGCTTGCGGATGACGGCCTGGTACTACCTGGCCCAGTCGCACCACTACCTCGTCGCGGGGACGAGCAACCGACCGGAGATGATGGTGGGCTACTTCACCAAATACGGCGACGGCGGCGTGGACATTGAACCGCTCGGCGAGTTGTATAAGCACGAAGTACGGGCACTCGCGCGCGTCCTGGGCGTACCGGAGCCGGTCGTCAGCCGGGCGCCCACGGCGGGATTGTGGGTCGGGCAAACGGACGAAGGGGAGCTGGGCCTAACCTACGCGGAGTTGGATGCGATTCTGGCGGCACTGGCAGAAGGGCGTGTTCCCGCGGCGCCGGAAGCCGTCGTGGCCCGCGTACAGCGGATGATCGCGGGATCGGCGCACAAGCGCGCCCTTCCACCCATCTTTCACGTTGAGCGAATATGACGCAAGGGAGACCTTCACCACGAATCTCTACACATCGACCCTGACCGAATCTTGCGTTTCATCCCCACGGCGCGAGACGCCCTCGCTGTTGGCCGCCAATCTCTATCTGTTGGTGGGATTGGGCGTACTCATCTGGGGGAGTTCACTGCCGGACATCGGCGTGCGCTATGTGGTGGGCATTGCTGTAGAATGTGTTCTGGCCGTGGGCGCTCTGTTCTTCATGCGCCTGGAGAAACTCTCCGTCCGCGAGACATTGCGCTGGCGTTGGCCGGGATGGCAGCCCCTCCTCTTAAGCGGCGGGCTGGCCTGCGGATTGTGGTTCATCGGCATCATAATCAATCTGATGGCGACGGTTGCCCTCGGCTACACTACTCCCCTCCCGCCGACAACGTTCCCACGCGATGGGCGCGAAGCGTTCTTGCTGGTTCTTTCGACCGTCGTTGTTGCCCCTCTCTGTGAGGAAATCATGTTCCGGGGATACGTACAGCGCGCTTACGAACGGCGCAGTCCCTGGATCGGGATCGTGGTCGGCGGCATCATCTTTGCGCTGTACCACCTGCGTTTCCAGGGCGCTTTTGCCCTGGTGCCGGTCGCGTTCACCCTGGGATGTGTGGCCTGGCGCAGTGATAGCCTTTTCCCCGGCATCCTGTTGCACGCTGCCTACAACAGCATCGCGTCGGTGGTGATGATCGCCAGCAGTTTCTCCTCGGCGGCGGTGGTGAGCGGAGTGATAATGGCATTCGTTTGTATAGGGCTGTTCATGGTGCCGGTAGCTCTGGTAGCGCTATGGAGACTCTGGCGGATAACTGCTCCACCGGTCAGGATGGCGCTTCCCGGCCCGCTGGGGTGGCGAAAATGGGCATGGATGGTTCCACTCGTCGTGATGCTGGGTATCTACGGATACTCGGCCTTTGGGGAAGTCGTGGTGGGGCGGTTTCCTGAAACCCTGGCGGTGGAAAAACTGACGCTGCAACCTCCGGCTGCATGGGATATCCCCACACGCTGGTACTACAGTATCCAGGGGGGCATCAACCAAACGGTAGGCACAGCGACGTGTGAGTTGACGCCACAAGCCGATAGTATTGAACTCGCATGCCGGGTTCATCAAGATGCCTTCAAGGCCGACTTGCCTTTCGAGGTGCCGGCAGGACTCGACGTTTCTGCGCTGCTGGGCTTTTCGCTTGCGGGCGAAGCCGGCGAAAGCACGCAACATGTCGGCTGGGCCAAGACGGATCTGACATTGCAGAGTTTGACAGGCACGCGCCAGACGAATCATGCAAGGCTCACCCTCGCGCATATAACCGTCGGCGGCACACCGACGCTGCAAGTCGAGCGCGCCGGTGTGACCGAAACGGCGACACTGCCGGCCGAGATTTTGGTGGATGGAGAGTGGCCCTGGCGGCTGTCGGCACTGCCCTTCGCCATGACCTATGGGAGCACGCAACCGCTGGCCCTGGTCAGCGCTGAAGGACACATTCAGATCGTCCCGGCCTTCGTCCTCGTGACCGGCAGCGAACCGTCGTGGACGCCGGCAGGCAACTTCATCACATGGAAAGTCACCGTGACTTGCGAAATGGACGGCCAGGAAACTACGTTGACCGCCTGGTATGACGTGGAGGCGCCGCACACGTTAGTACGCTACGACAATGGCGAGGTGAGTTATTTGTTAGAGAGGATAGAGTAGATGCCATACTACCGTGAAGACGAAGCGCACGCATTGCGCGTCGCTTTTGAGAAGGAAGTGTCAACCTGGCCCAAAGTGACAACCCGACGGATGTTGGGATGTCCGGCCTACGTCGCCGACGGACGCCTGTTCGCCTTTTTGGTGACGGAAGGGGTCGTCATCACCCAGTTACGACGCAATGACATTCAAACGTTAGCCCAAGACAATTCGGTCGAACCGTTCAAAGCCGGCGAACGGGTCATTGCCCGCTGGACAAAAGTGACCGTCACCGATCCCAACACCTTAGGGCGCATTATGGCCTTCATCCGCAAGAGTTACCAGACGGCGCTGGATAGAGGATAATCGCCCGCTGCCTCACGAAACCATTCCTTCTGTGGACGAAAGGTCCATAGCTCTCATACGGCCTGCATTCACCCCGCACTCCAGACAAATTTCATCTGGACCTAAAGGCCGCCCACAACTTGCACAGTATTCCTGCTCTGCCATTTGACGTACCTGGCGGGCGCGCGTTGCATTTCTGACCAGTGAGATGAGTAAGATCAAAAACAGCACGATGAGAACAAAACCCACGACCCACCACAAAACCCCCGATAGCCAGGTCCAGACAGACCTTAAAGCCGTTCCCAGCCCTGCCCAGAGAGACCTGGCCGTAGTCGCTACAACGATGCCCAAAGGCACCGGCGTTGGAGTAGACGTGAGGAGCAGGGGGGTGGGGGTGGGGGTCTCTGTAGGTGCGGGTGTAAAAGTAGGCTGTGCTGTGGGTTTAGATAGCGCCTGTAGCTTGAAGATTGCTTCATCGCCGGCTTGCCGGCCCTCGATTTCAACATTGACCTGCACACGATGATCGGCATCAGCGGCGGACAGTCCAGATTCGTAGATCAACACATATTGCTGCTTGAGTTGATCCAATACTGTAAGAAAGCGCTCGGTTAACTGTGTAGAATCGGGCGTTTCCTGGTAATTGCCGCCTGTCATACGCGCAACCCGTTCCAAATAGCCTCGATCGATCTCATCGCCCAATGCGATCGTGAAGATCGGCACGCCGGCGCGAGCTGCTTCCTGGATAGGCGTCTCGGCGCTTGCCACAAGGCTGCCAGGCCCCTCATCGATGCCGTCGGTTAGCAGGATAACAGCACGGTTCCCAGGAGGTGACTCTTGGGCCCAGAGAACGGCTTTGTAGAGGGCATCGTAAAGCGGTGTACTGCCTTTAGCTTCCAACCCGTCGATGAGGGCGATAACGGCCTCATGATCGGCGGTGAAGGGATGTTCGCGTGCCTCATTCAACACATCAAAGTTTATGGCGTCCGCGAAGCTGATAAGGGCCACCTTATCCCTGGCGCTTAGTTGTTCGATCAACGCGCGCGCAGCAGTTTGAGCAGCTTCCAGGGGTTGTCCTTCCATGGATCCGGAAACGTCTACAACCACAACCAGCGACAGGGCAAAATTAGCGTTGGTTGCTGACATAACAGAACGAATGGGACGCGGCACAGGGGCGCGATCCTCAATGACTTCAAAAGCAGAGGCATCCAGGTTAGGAACCGGCACGCCGTTTGCATCCCTGACGCTGATGGCAAGGGTTACTTCCGGGAAAGCCTTCACATCCACTGAGTTCACCCCTACAAAAAGCGAGGTGGGCGGATGTTGTGCGTAGACGGGAATTCGCATGAAGCAGATAAGTACAACCATCAATGCCGTAGACCATCTCCACATCACACTATGCCACTTCATCGACTTCATTCCAGACTCCTTTGAAAATAGCCCTAGAGCACCCAGAGTTCACCCTATTGGCAGAGAGAATTTATTCCAACACCCGGGTCACAGCATAGACCGTGACTTCCTCATCGATGCCTTTGAAGTGCATTCCCGGAATCGGTGTAGCCTCGACCGCGTCCTTGACCAGATCGTAGGTCGCCGGGCTGATGAGTACCTCGTCTGGCTTGGCTACGGCGCAGATGCGTGCACCCAGATTGGCGGTGGAACCGATGATGGTGTAGTCGGTGCGCAGTTCGCAGCCGAATTCCCCCACGACCACTTCGCCCGTGGCAATGCCGATGCCCAACGCTGCCGCTGCGACGCCGCGCGTGGCCCAGTCTGCCATCAAGCGCCGATGCACGGTCTGCATTTCTAATCCCACGCGCACAGCCCGCAGCGCGTGGTCAGGCTGGGGCAGCGGCGCGCCGAAGAGCGCCATCACTTCATCGCCGATGTATTTGTCTAGCGTTCCCTCATAGGCGTGGATAATTTGCGTCATCCGCCCTAAATAGTCGTTGATAAATTCCACCAGTGTCTCCGGCTGGAGCTGAAGCGCCATGGGGGTCGAGCCGCGCAGATCGCCGTAGAGCACAGTCAGCACCATCCGTTCACCTTTGAGAATGTCGACGTTGGGATTCGCCAGCATACGATCCAGGACGCGCGCATCAAGAGAGCGTCCCAAGACACGCCGCAAACGGCGTTGTTCCAGGCTCTCGAAAATTGCCGTATCCATCTGGCTCACAATGGCCTTCAGCAGTCGCTGGTGGTCGCGGGTAAAGCGGCGTTGCGGTTCGCGGTTGACCGCGCCGAAGACGCCGATGATCTCGTTGCGCAGAATCAACGGGATGGTCAAAATGACACAGGGCGGCGTTTCATATTCCTCGTAAGTCAACTGCGCGCGGCGGATGGCGGTGTTGGCGGCCCGTGTCATCGTTTCATAGTAAACCACCTTTTGCAACAGGTCATCATGCGTCACCGCCCGCATTTCCAATTGTTTGCCGGTTTGATCGTATAACATCACGAAACCCATTTCAGCGTCGATCACGCGGCACAGCTCCTGCAAAACGACATCCAACATCTCATCGAAAGGCAAATACTGATCTCGAATCTGGTCAAAACGGTAAATGGTTTCCAACTCTTTGTTGCGCTGCGCAAGATCGTGGTCCACGTAGGCCTGAACAATGGCCGAATCCATCTGACTTTCCGCAATCTGCATGAGTCGGACCTCATCGGCGTCGAAAGCGGAGGCATGACGTCCCATCAGCACAGCTCCCAGCGGTTTCTCGTCCATAAAGACGGGAATAGCCGCCATACGGAATGTTTCTGGAAGCGTGGATGTTAGCGCTGGAGGCAAAATGTCTGCGGCTTTCCACAACATCACCTGGCGCTTGTGCATGGCCTCGCGGACGCATGTCTCCGTCAGCGTCTCGGCTATGGCGCGCCAGGCACGGTCGCCTTCTTGCACCACTCTCAGCTCCAGCGCGCGCGTCTCACGATCCACCACGTATACCAGGCACACATTGGCCTGGAACTGATCGCATATCACATGCGCCAGGCCGGAGAAGATGGCCGTGGGGCCGGGAGCCGTGTCCCGAATATGATCCATCGCCAAAACGATATCTAATGCCTTCTGGCTGAACGCCAGTTGTGCCTTAAGCTCTGACTCCTTCACCATACTCTGCCTCCCGCCGATGAGCGCATCCTGGAACCCATCAGGCTCATTTTACACACAATCACGGCTTAAAGCAAGTTGGATTGTAACTATTCGGTCAGCCTTGCCAGGTGGCGAATGGGACTTTGGGGAGGGTGCATAATAGGTTGCTCCTTCGGCCATCGGCGCTGACCCTCTCATCCTCCAACCCCCTTCTCCCCCGTAAGCGGGGAAGAAGGGGGCGAAAGAGGGGTGTGGCGGGCGGCGAAGCCGCCCGCCACACCCCTACAAAAATCCCCCTTCCCTGGGGGGAAGGGGGCAGGGGGGAGGGGATTATAGAAACACGAATATCTCGTCATACAAAAGTACCTGGCATACCGAAATCTACGCCAAACCTGGCAGAGGGAATACGTTGCTTCGTCAGGTTTACGAGCCTGAATAGATACAAAATAAGAAGATGCCATGGGCTGGTGCACACCATGTAAGCACGACAATGGCTATCCGACTATAAGACTATTTTCGAAGCAGGTTGCAGATGAAGGAGATAAGATTACCATGGAATCCTCTAGCGAATGAGCGTGCCTGGATTTGTACAGCAGTCGGTTCTTTCGCGTAGTGAGGTCTTGCTCAACATAACTTCACGTGAAAAGGAGTTCCACGATGATCGTCATTGGCTTGATGTCCGGCACTTCCGCCGACGGAACGGACGCCGCGCTTGTGCGTCTCGAAGGCGCACCGCCCGCGTTGATCTGGGAAGTGCTCGGTCATACCCACGTTCCTCATCCCCCAGCGCTGCGCGAGGAGATTTTCGCCTGCTTCCGCCCGGAAACCGGCAGTGTGGATCGCCTCTGTCGCCTTAACTTTGCTCTGGGACGCGCGTTTGGCGAAGCGGCGTTGCAGGCTATCGCCGACGCCGGGCTGACGCCCGCCGACATTGACCTCATCGGCAGTCACGGGCAGACACTCTGGCACATTCCACCCGGATCAACGGAAGAAACTGTAGGGCAAGCTGACCGCTTGCCCCAAACGCAAGGAGCGACATTGCAACTGGGAGAACCGGCAGTCATTGCAGAAATGACAGGTCTTCCCGTCGTCAGCAATTTCCGCGCCCGCGATATGGCTGCCGGAGGGCACGGCGCGCCGCTCGTCGCCTACGTGGACACGCTGCTGCTCACGCATCCCACCCTCACCCGCGCTGCACAAAACATCGGCGGCATTGCTAACGTCACCTATCTCAGTCCTCAGTCCCCCCTCTCTTCTTCAAGCTCTAATTCCCAATTTCCATTCGCTTTCGACACCGGCCCCGGCAATATGTTGATTGACTACGCGGCCTGTCGCGCCACGGATGGCATACTGACTTTCGACCGTGATGGCGTGTTGGCGGCGCGTGGCCGTGTGGACGAGGCGCTGCTGCGCGACTGGCTGCGCGAGCCGTATCTGCACCGACGACCGCCCAAAACCACCGGGCGTGAATTGTTCGGCGCTCAGTTCGGCGCGCGCGCGTGGGAACAGGGCATGGCGCGTGGGCTGATGCCGGAAGACATCGTTGCCACACTCACCGCTTTCACTGCCGCCTCCAT
This sequence comes from Anaerolineae bacterium, assembly GCA_035415725.1. Classification (GTDB taxonomy): domain Bacteria; phylum Chloroflexota; class Anaerolineae; order B4-G1; family SLSP01; genus DSWT01. Next base: position 7,518 of record DAOOGN010000092.1, read on the forward strand.
CGCGCAGGCCTACCGCGACTTCCTGCCTGCCATGCCTGACGAAGTCATCGTCAGTGGCGGCGGGGCGCTCAACCCCACGCTGATGGCGCTGTTGCGTGAGCGTCTGTCCGGTATCCGCGTGGTCCCCTCCGACGACCTCGGCCTGGGCGTGGCGGCCAAAGAGGCCGTTGCCTTCGCCGTGCTCGCCTACGAAACCTGGCACGGTCGTCCCGGCAACCTTCCCGCCGTCACCGGCGCATGCCGTCCGGTCATCCTCGGCCATATCACGCCGGCGAATGGCGCATCAGCGAATCAGCCCATCCGCCGATCTTCAATCTCCAATCAACAAATTTCCGCTCACATCACTGAATCTCGCCATCCCGCTACACAGGACATCGATACCGTTTCTACGCTGGAGATGGTGCGCCTGATCAACGCGGAAGACGCGAAAGTGGCGGCGGCGGTGAAGGCGGAACTGCCCGCGGTTGCGGAGGCGATAGACCGTATCGTCGCACGGATGCGTGACGGTGGCCGGCTGATTTACATCGGGGCGGGGACGTCGGGGCGTTTGGGGGTGCTGGATGCCTCCGAGTGCCCGCCGACATTCAGCGCCGCGCCGGGGCAGGTTATCGGACTGATTGCCGGGGGCGATGCCGCGCTCACGACGGCAGTGGAAGGGGCGGAAGACAACCCGGAGGCCGGCGCGCGCGACATTGCTGTGCTCGACGTGGGCGCGCCAGACAGCGTGGTGGGTATCGCCGCCAGCGGCAGCACGCCCTATGTCTTGGGCGGTATGGCCGAGGCGCGGAGGCGCGGCGCGCTGGTCGTCAGCCTGGCGTGCAACCGCCCGGCGCCGGTCCATGAGCTGGCAGACATCGCCATTGCCCCCCTTGTCGGCCCGGAAGCGCTCACCGGTTCGACACGGCTCAAAGCCGGCACGGCGCAGAAGATGGTGCTCAACATGCTCTCCACCGGTGTGATGATCCGCCTGGGCAAAACTTACAGCAATTTGATGGTGGATGTGCAAGCTACCAACGCTAAACTCCGTCGGCGTGCGTTGCGCATTGTCGTCGAGACGGTACAGGATGCAAGAGGCAGGATGCAGACAGCAAGAAGCAGCGCATCAGTGGATCACGCATCACGCATCACGGAAGAAGAGGCCGCACGCGCTCTGGAAGTTTGCAACGGCGAGGTCAAAACGGCGATTGTGGCGCTGGTCAACGAGGTGACGCCGGAAGTGGCCCGTCGCCAACTTGAAACCGCCGGCGGCGTCGTGCGTCGGGCGCTGAACATTTAGCCACGAATCTACCCGCATTTTCACGAAGGTTCTTGACTATCTGACTACCCGACTAACGCTTATGGGGTAAAATGATTCAACTAACCGACATTCTCATCGGCATAGATGGTGGCGGCAGCAAGACGACAGCGCTCATGGCCGACCGGGACGGTGTCATTCTGGGACGCGGCGCGTCCGGGCCGTCGAACTACCTCGTCATCGGTGCGGAGGCGGCTTACGTGGCGCTTGATGCAGCGGTGGCAGCCGCCGGGGACGGACGTCCACTGCGACCGGCGGCGCTCTGCCTGGGCATGGCCGGCGCGGCGCGCCCTGCCGATCAAACCGTGATTCGCGCCTGGGCTAACACGCGCTATCCCGGCGTGCCGATCGTCATCACCCACGATGCGCGATTGGCATTGGTCGCAGGGACGCCGGAGGGGTGGGGGGTCGCCGTACTCTGCGGCACTGGCGCGATGGTCTACGGCGAAGATGCACACGGACGGGTCGCCCGCGCGGACGGCTGGGGCTATCTCCTCGGTGATGACGGCAGCGGCTATGCCATTGGGCGGGCGGCGTTGCGCGCCGTGGCCCGCGCCGCCGATGGGCGTGGCCCGCAGACTGCGCTCACGGAGGCGATTCTGCAACACTGGTTGCTGACGCGGCCACAGGATTTGATCGGTCATGTTTACAAATCCGCGCAGCGGGCGGACGTTGCCGCGCTCGCGGCGTTGGTACAGGCGGTGGCCTTGCAGGGTGACGCCGTAGCCGAGGCGATTTTGCAGGACGCCGGGCGGGAACTGGCGATCTCTGTAGAAGCTGTCGCCCGCCGCCTGGCGTTGACCGGTGCGATCCCCTGCGCGTTGACCGGCAGCGTCATCCTCAAGGGGCAGAGCGTCCGTGCAGCGTTTGTGGCGGCGACCGTCGAACGGGGGTTGATATTATCGCCTCTTACGCTGGTTCACGAGCCGGCGCGAGGGGCCATCCAGTTGGCACAAGCATTGTTGTAACGCCAAACCTGCCAGGTCTCGGAAGATCTGTCAGGTTTTTTTACAGTGAAACCAGTGCCTTGAGGCTCTCGATGAGTTCGTGCGCCTTTTCCGGCGAATCCGCCTCGGTGAACAGGCGCAGCAGCGGCTCGGTGCCGGAAAAACGCAGCAGTGCCCAGTTGTCGTTCTCCAGCAGGAACTTTGTGCCGTCCATCTCCGAAATGCTGACCACGGGATATGGGCCAAGATGCACTGGCGTGACCAGATGCTCCTGCGCCAGCGTCTTGATCCGCCGGGGGATGACGATGCGCATTTCCGGCGTTGCCACCATGCTGTCTTCCGCAGCATAAAGCCGCCCGGTGATGGCGTAGACTTGCTGCAACAGTGACGAGATCTTCTTACCGGTGCGCGCCAGCATTTCCACAATGAGCGCCGCCGCGAAGATGCCGTCTTTCCCCAGAATGTGTCCGCGAATCGTCAGCCCGCCGCTCGATTCACCGCCCAACAGCGCATTGTGCTCGACCATCGATGCGGAAATGTGTTTGAACCCCACCGGCACCTCGTAGCATGATTCGCCGAAATGCGCCGCCAGCCGATCCAGTAAATGCGTCGTTGCCAGATTGCGCACCACACCGCCCCGTTCACCGCGCACGGCGTGCAGATACCAGTAGAGCAGGAGCAGAATGTCGTTGACGGTGACGTACTCACCCTGCTCATCTACGATGGCGATACGGTCGGCGTCTCCGTCGGTCGCCAGCCCCAGATCGTAGCCCTCGTTGCGCACGTGAGTGACCAACATGCGCAGCGCGTCCAGATTCGGCGCGGGCGAGCGTCCACCAAAGAGCGGATCATGTCGCTCGTTGATGAAGGTCACGCGGCAACGCCCTTCGGTGAGGATGATACCCATTGTCAACTGTCCCACACCGTACATCGGATCTACGATGACCTTCAGGCCGGCCTCGCGGATCGCGTTCAGGTCAATCAGGGCTTCGACGGCATCCACATATTCGTTGGTGAAATCCCGCCGTTTGACGGTCCCCGCTTCCAGCCCCAGGTCGAGGTCGATCTTCACCACGTCTTCCAGGCGCAAAGTATTCGCCTCAGTTTCGATCTGGCGCGTCTCATCATCCGGCGGCAACGAACCATCGGCGCGAAAAACTTTAAGGCCATTCCATTCCGGAGGATTGTGACTGGCGGTGAAGCCCAGGCCATACGCGGCGTTGACCCGCGCCGTGGCGTAGGTGATGAGCGGCGTCGGCGCCGCCTCGCGCAGCAACGTGACGGCGATATTGTTGCCGGCGAAGACTTCCGCCGCCGCCGCTGCGGCGCGGTCGGAGAGGAAACGTCGGTCATAGCCGATCAGCACGCCGCGCTTCTCCTGACCGCGGCGGGTGATTTCGTTCGCCAGCGCCTGAGAGAGACGGCGCACATTGTGCAGCGTGAACCCCTCACCGATGATTGCCCGCCAGCCGCCGGTGCCGAACGCGATCAGGTTTTGTTCTTCGGTGCGGCGCGGGCGATAGAGACGCTTTTGCAAGATGAAGGTCGCCTGATCGAGGTCTTCGCGGTTGTTGATGCCCAACACTTCGTCCTGGTCGTAAATCTGGTAGCTCTCCACGCGCATCCCGGCGTGGATCAGGCGATGCGCACAGTCGGTGAGGCGGTATTCGCCATCGACCGGTGAAGGGGGGAGCGTTTGCAAGGCGGGAAAGAGCGCCCGCGTCTGGGCGACGTAAGCGCCCACGTTCAACTCGCGGATCTCGCGCACTTCGGGCGAAGCGTCCGTCTCTTCGATGATGTCCATGATGCGTCCGGCAGCGTCACGGATGATGCGCCCATAGGGCAAGGGACGATCCACCACAGCCGAAAGCAAGGTCAAATGTGCCTGTTTGAGGCGATGGCGGTTGAGCAGCCCGCGGATCGAGTTGAGCCGAAAGAGCGGCGTGTCGCCGTAGAGGATGAGCAGATCGCCGTCAAAATCTTTGAGGAAGGGTGCCAGTTGTAAAACGGCGTGGCCCGTGCCACATGGCTCTTTTTGGACGACGTAGTGATATGGACATGACGCTTCCACACCCCACAAACTCATCTGCGCCTCGTCTTGTGGCCGGTTGACGACGATGTAGAGGTCTTCGGGCGCCACCAGTTGCAACGCGTTGTGGATTACGTAAGCGGCGATTTTGCGGTCGCCCAGCGTTTGCAGCACGATCGGCACCCCATCAGCGGTGATCGACTGCCGCCCCGCCGCCAGGATCACCGCTTTGAGCGGTCGCGCCAAGGGGCTGTCCTTTGTGACCATGCGTCCTTCCTTCAAGAATACAAGAATAGTCACATAAAGCGGAAATTTGCGTCAGTCCTAAAAACTACCAGTTCGTGTACGATCCGTCCCGCCGGTGCAGATGCGGTGCTTCCCAGAATTTGAACGCTTCATGCGCCAGGTATTCTTCGTTACATTCGATGCCCAGGCCAGGCGTGTTCGGTACCGGGAACCAACTGCCTTCCAACTTATGCTGCACGGGAAAGACATTTTCGTCAGGATATTCCTGCGCTTCGGTGGGCGAGACGCGGACTTCCAGCCAGGCGAAGTTCGTCACTGCCGCTGCCAGATGGACTGTCGCTGCGGTGCACACCGGACCGAGCGGGTTGTGTGGCATCAAATCGATGTAGTGCGCCTCGGCCCACCCGGCGACTTTCTTCGCTTCGGTCAAACCGCCAACGTTGCAGACATCGACGCGGGCAAAGTTGGTGATGCCGCGTTCAATGTAGGGAAGGAACTGCCATTTGCTGGCGAATTCCTCACCGATGGCAAAGGGAATATCCACCATCTTCCGCAGTGCCTCATAAGCCTCCGGCGACTCATCACGGATCGGCTCCTCGATGAAGTCCAGCGTGCCCGACGGCATCCGTTGACAAAACGAGGCCGCTTCGGCCACGCTCAAGCGATGGTGGTAATCGATCCCTAACACCGGGCCTTTGCCGACGCTATCGCGCACTTTGATGAACCATTCGGCGGTCGGGCCAATGGACTCACGCGGTTCGAACAGGCGCGGGTCGTTTCCCTCGCCGGGCGCCGCTCCCATGCGGATCACGTTCCACCCCTGGCTCAACAGCAGATTCACATTCTCGAGCAGATGTTCACACGTTTGACCGCCGGTCGTTGCAAAACAGGGCACATAATCGCGCTGTTTGCCGCCGAGTAGCTGGTAAACGGGCACGTTAAGCGCTTTGCCGACAATATCGTGCAGTGCAATGTCAATGGCAGAGATAGCGCCGGTGAGAATACGCCCACCCTCGAAGTATTGGCTACGATACATCCGCTGCCACAGGGCGTCTATGCGCAGCGGATCCTCGCCGATCAGGAACTCGCGGTAATGCTTCACTGCGCCTGCAACTGCCAGTTCGCGGCCCGAAACGCCGGCCTCGCCCCAACCGTAAATGCCCTCGTCAGTTTCCACCTTGACGAGCATCTGATTGCGGTGTCCGACCCAAACAGGATAAGGTTTAACATCTGTGATTTTCATACCCGTGCACTCCTTTTTGTCGTCGTCCGTTAATGTCGCTTCTTTCCCAGCATGAGTCCACCGCCTAATCCCACGAGCAAGGCCACGCCGATGCCACCCACGAAGCCCCATGACGACGCGTGGCTGGTGGCCTGTGGCGTTGAGGTCGGGGACAACAAGGCCGTCGCGGTCGGCGTAACTATCAGGTTGGGCGTTGGCGATGGAAGCGCCGTGGCCGTGGGAGGAACAGCGGTCGGCGTGGGTGGTAACGCTGTCGGCGTCGGCGGTAGAGGGGTTGGTGTTGGGAGCGGCGGCAACAGTGTTGCCGTGGCTGTCGGCACAGAGATCACCAGTTCCTGCCCAACCAGGATTTTGTTAGCGTCGGTCAGACCGTTCAACTGGAGCAGAGTCTCCGCAGGAACCTGGTATTTTTTGGCAATACTGCTCAGCGTGTCGCCGGCCTGCACCACGTGGACGATGGCCCCATCCGGGCGCGGGGTTGCTGTCGTCGCGGGTGTTGCTGTTGGAGCAGGCGTCGAGGTGGGCAGAGAAGGGTCGCGGGTCGCCGTCGGCGCCGGGGTAGCGGTGGCCGGAACTTCGTTCAAGGCGATGAGAACGGCGTCATCAACGTAAACGTCATTGTGCATGCGGAAAATCCCTTCTGTCCAGTCGGCATGAGAGTAAGTGAAGACGGTGACCGTACTGTTCCGCGCGACGGCTTCTACCTCGTAGTACGTCCAGACATCAAAGGCTTCTATTTCCGGCGACCAGACGACGTTGGGCGACCAGGGATCGGTTCCACCGGTGGGATCAATGCCCACTCTGGGGTGCATTTTGGAGGGGTTGTTCGATTTATCTCCCGTCGGACAGATGTTCCACTCCTTCGCCGCCATGCAGCTCCAGAACTGCATATAGGCAGAGAAACGCAGGGGCGTTCCCGGTGTAATTCCGCTGACCTGCTGATAAAACCCGGCTTCATGCTGCCCGGCGAAAGAGAAATACTTGGCCGCAAACCAGCCGCTGTGCACGCGGTTGGGATACTCGGTCGCTTTGACATCGCGGAACTCCGGTCGCCGCCAATACTCAGGGGCTTGCGCCGTCGCCGGAACATTATCCACGTAGTAAGCGCGCCAGCCGGGGCAGACTTGCACTTCCTGGATGCCGTCTTGGAGCGGCCACGAGCGGATGCCCCAATCAAAGTACTCGAAATCCCCATTCACCAGAAGATTGGTGCTCCCTTGCTGCGCATGGACACCGGAAACAAGAGCCAAGCTAGATAAGATGATCCCCATAACCCACAAAACGCGCTGAAATCTCCCCTGTCGCCGAAACATAGCAAAAACTATTGCAACCTGCCTTTCTATACAAAATTTTTTCATCAATGACCCGAACTTCACTTATCCGTCCCCTTCATGACATGGACGGCCAATAAAAAGTGACGCTCCAGACTTTCTGCCCATAGGGCAGGCATGGAACCTGTAGCCGCTGGGGGTGTTGGACTTAGACCAACGAATTGCTTGTGGCGAAATCAACCAGTTCGTCGACGTAGGCAAAAGCCAGCCCTACCACCGTATCCGCCCCGCCGTAATAGATGGCGAGCCGCCCGGTGTCTGCGTCGCACAGCGCCGCGCACGGGAAGACGACATTTGGCACGTCGCCCACGCACTCGTAGAGCTGCTGCGGGGAGAGAATGTAGTGACGACTGCGGGCGATAACTCTCCACGGTTGATCGAGATCGAGCAGCGCCACCCCCGCGCTGTAGACAAAACCGTTGCACGACGTCAGCACACCGTGGTAAATCATCAGCCAGCCCGCGGAGGTCTCGATGGGAATCGGCCCGGCGCCGACTTTTGTACTTTGCCAGCCGTCTGCCGTCCCGAAAACGTAGCGGTGATTGCCCCAATAGTGCATGTCGGGACTTTCGCTGTAGAAAATGTCGCCGAAGGGCGTATGGCCGTTGTCACTGGGACGGCTTAACATAGCGTAGTGACCCTTGATCCGGCGTGGGAAAAGCACGCCATTGCGGTTGAAGGGCAGGAAGGCATTCTCCAACTGATAGAATGTCTCGAAGTCGTAGGTGTAGGCCAGGCCGATAGTCGGACCGTGAAACCAGTTGCACCACGAAACGTAATAGCGGTCTTCGATCCACACCACACGCGGATCGTAGCCATAAACCCAGCGGTTCACTTCCGCACAAGCGCAGTCGGCATTGTTGCAGGCGAAGTGAATGCGCTCGGGGTTCAGCTTCCACGTCACGCCATCCCGACTGTGCCCGACATGCAGTTGCATATTCCGCGAGGTATCGTCGCAACGGAAGACGCCGGCGAACGCACCTTTATACGCCACAACGGCGCTGTTGAAGATGCTGTTCGAGGCAGGCAGCAGGTCGCGGGGGATGATGGGATTGCGCACCGAGCGCCACACCACCCCGTGGGAGTCCGCCGGTCTTGCTTCCCACGGAATGTTCGGCAGAGATTCGCCAACGATTTTGACAGCCATGAGAACTCCTTTCACTCGAAAACAAGTTTGTGATGGTCGAAGAATCCATCCGCTAGCATACCCGAATCTGAGAATTTGGCAATTCGTGCCTATCGCTGAGCACGCTGAGGACGCAGAGAAATAGCATCCATCTCCGCATCATAGGACTTACGCCAATTTCCGTGTGTAGTGACGGCCTTAGCCGTTCTTAGCTCCTAAGAGACGCCTGAAGGCGTCACTACAAATCCTCCGCCGCTTGATTCGAGCCAGGCTGGCGTAAGTCCTGATCATCCTGACGAGTACAGAATTTGGCAATTCGCTGTATCTCTCCAGCCTTCGCCGTCTTGACGCTAGAACAATCGTTCGTATAATAGGAATAGGAGTTGGCGATGGATACCTTACAGAAGTTACAGCTTTTGGGACCGGCGGCGGCTTATGAACCGGCAGAGGAAGTCAGCCCGTTAGGGGAAAAGGCGTCTGGGTTGCCAACGCCCGGCGAACTTGCCGAGTGCATCTCCCACGCGACCTTGCCGGGGGGCAGGCGCGTGCCGATGCTCAAAACCCTCGTCTCTTCTGCCTGCGAGCGTGACTGCCACTATTGTCCCTTCCGCGCCGGACGGGATTTCCGCCGCGCCACCTTCACCCCCGACGAGCTGGCGAATTTCACCATGCAAATTTACCGGCAGGGCCTCGTCCAGGGAGTCTTTCTCAGTTCGGCGATTCTGGGTGGCGGCCCGCGCACGCAGGATCGCATCATTGCCACGGCGGAGATCCTGCGCCGCAAGTACCACTTTCCGGGATACCTTCACCTCAAGGTGATGCCCGGGGCCGAGCGCGACCAGATCGTCGCCACGATGCAGTATGCAGATCGAGTCTCGCTCAACCTCGAAGCGCCCAATGCCCGTCGTCTGGCGGACCTCGCGCCACATAAGCAATTCGCGGACGAATTGCTGCAACGTCTGCGCTGGATTCACGAGCTGCGCCAGGCCCTTCCCGCGCGCAAGCCCAGCCTCACCACGCAGTTCGTCGTCGGCGCCGTGGGCGAATCGGATGTGGAGATTCTGATGACATCGGCTTACCTCTATCGAGACTTGGGACTGGCGCGAACGTATTTCAGCGGCTTCGATCCCGTTTCCGACACGCCGTTGGAACACAATCCACCGATCCGGTTGCACCGCGAGCAACGCTTGTATCAAGCCTCGTTCCTCCTGCGCGATTACGGTTTCGACGTGGAGGAACTGCCTTTTAGACCCGACGGCAATCTTCCCCTGTATGAGGATCCCAAAATAGCCTGGGCCAACCTCCATTTGAGTCAGGCCCCTATCGAGTTGAACACCGCCGAGCGCGAGCTGCTGCTGCGTATTCCGGGCATCGGCCCGACGAGCGCCGAGCGGATTCTTCGCGCCCGTCGTCAGGGGACCCTACGCTTCCTCAGCGACTTGGGCAAACTCGGCATCGCTACGCAACGCGCTGCGCCGTACATCCTGTTGGATGGACGTCGATCCCCGCGCCAGCTTACCTTCTGGACAGGCTAATCCTTGCTTTGTGGGTATCTATTCAGGCTCGTAAACCTGACGAAGCCACTTATTCCCTATGC
>DAOOGN010000093.1:0-17152 GCA_035415725.1 Anaerolineae bacterium
AACCTGGCATAGGGAATAAGTGGCTTCGTCAGGTTTACGAGCCTGAATAGATACGCAAAGTCTTAGAGAACCAAAATCACTTACATAGGGAGGAAGACGCATGGACTCAATTCTTGGACACATTGTCTATACCGGGACTGACGTTCTCGAAAACGTCTACGTCAATATGGAGGGCGCCACGATTGCCGGTGTCACGCCCGAACCGGCGGGAGCGCTCGTCGGGGAATACCCCGTCATCACGCCGGCTTTCATCGACGCGCATAGCCACATCGGGATGAGCCGGGCGGGCGAACCTTCAGCGGAAGCGGAGACGAATGAGCACATGGACGCGATGCTACCTCACGCCGACGCGCTGGATTCGGTGCAGATGGACGACAGCGGTTTCATGGATTCCATCGAGGCCGGCGTGTTGTACTCGTGTGTGGTGCCCGGCAGTGGTAACATCATCGGTGGAAATTCGGCCGTCATCCGCAACTACGGCAAGAACACCAGCGCCGCACTCATCCGCCGCGCCGGCATCAAGGCTGCCTTCGGCTACAATCCCATGTCCACCCGTGAGTGGAAAGGCACGCGCCCTTTCACCCGCATGGGCGCACTGGCGATTCTGCGCGCCAAACTGCACGACGTGCGCCAGAAAATGGCGAAGGAGAAGACGAAAGAAGACGCCGACGTCACCTACTCCGCCGAAGAGATGGTCTATAAGTCGCTGCTGTCGGGAGCGGAGCGACTGCGCGTCCACGTCCACAAGAGCGACGATGTGGCGGCTCTGCTGCGTTTCGTGGATGAGTTCGGGCTGAAGGTTACCATCGAACATACCTGTGACGTGCATGAGGTGGAGACTTACCGCGAACTCAAGGCCCGTGGCATCCCCGTCATCTACGGGCCGATGGACACGCTGGCTTACAAAGTCGAACTGAAGCACGAGAACTGGCGCAACATTAAGTATTTGATCGAATCCGGCGTCGAGTTTGGCTTAATGACCGACCATCCGGTGATTTTGCAGAAGATGCTATTCTTCGAATTGCGCTGGTTCCTGCGGATGGGCTTCAGCAAGCAGCAGGCGCTGGAGATCATCACCCGCGAGAATGCGAAAATCCTCGGCGTTGCCGACATCCTCGGCACCCTCGCGCCGGGCAAGTGGGCATCCTTCGTCGGCTGGAACGGCGATCCCTTCTCCTTGGAGAGCTATCCGTTGGTGGCTTACGGCGAAGGCCAGCCCGTCTACCGGGAAGCGTGAATAAGGCTACGTGGTGCATGGTAGGTGAGTTACGAATTACGCACTACCCATCACGCATCACGGGTCCGTCCTTGCACACGAGCCACCCGGCAGGAATGTGTGCCGCCTGCCGGGTGGACGTCTCCAGCTCACAACTGCCGCAGAGGCCCAAGCCGCAGCGCAAATGCGCTTCCCATGAACACTGGTACGGCAGACCGTGGACCCGGCATTGTTGGGCCAACGCCGTGAGCATCGGCACCGGCCCGCAGGCGTAGACGCCGTCTGGACGGTGCGCGGCAATCGCCGCTTCGACCGCCTGCGTGACGAGGCCTTTCTCCCCCATCGAGCCATTGTCGGTAGTGACACGCACGACTATGAAAGGGCTGACGGCTGATAGCTGATTGCTGACAGCTTCTTTCTCAAACGCTCCCGCCAGCAATACATCCCTTGCCGTCCGTGCGCCGATGCAAACGTCCACGGTGTGCCCGGCGGCGAGGGCGGTCCGCGCCAGGAAGAGCAGCGGCGCGACGCCGTATCCTCCGCCCACGAGCAGATGATGTCGTCCACGCAGTGCGAAGCCCTGTCCGAGCGGCCCCCGCACCCACACGCGATCGCCCACGTTTAGCCGGTGCAGCGCCTCGCTGAACGGTCCCACCACGACCACCATCAGTGCCAGCGGATCCGCGCCGGCGATGCTGAACGGCTTCTCGCCCACGTCCGGCAGCCACGCCATCACGTATTGCCCCGGTTGCGCCTCCGGTAGCGCCCGGTCGAAGATGAATGTTTTAGTGCGGTAATTCTCCGTGTGGACTTCTGTAATGGTAAAAGTCTGGTGCATAACTCTCCGTAAAGAGTCGATTTTATAGGCGAATTGCCAATTCGCCCTGCAAACCTCTATAACGCCAGTCCACGCAGCGCCTCTAACGTCGGATAGCCTTCCTGCGTCATAAACGCCGCCAACTCCGCCGCAATGCTGCCCAGGGCGGTGACGCCGCGTGTCCCCACCGCCGAACCGACGCCGACGGCGGTCGCGCCGGCCATGAGCATCTCCGCCGCATCCCGCCCGGTGATAACGCCTCCCGTGCCGATGATGGGGACGCGCACGGTACGGGCGATTTCGTAGACGCAGCGCAGGGCGATGGGTTTGAGTGCCGGTCCGGAAAGGCCGCCGACGCGGTTAGCCAGCACCGGTCGCCCGGCTTCGGCGTTGATGAGCATCCCCGGCATGGTGTTGACGGCGGTGATGGCATCGGCGCCGGCTTCGACGGCAGCGGCAGCGATACGCCCGATGTTCGGCACGTTCGGCGCGAGCTTGACGCTGATGGGGATACCGCCAACGTTACGCTTTACCGTCTCCGTGACCGCCGCCGCGCTCTCGCAGGTTGCCGCGAACGGCGTCCCGAACTCGTCGGCGACGTTGGGACACGAGATGTTGACTTCGATGAGGTACGGGCGCGCCCTTGCGATGATGTGGGCCACGTCGCCGAATTCCGCCACGGTTCCGGCGAAAATGCTGGCGATGAGGACCACGCCGAGCGGTTCCAGTCGCGCGCGGGTCTCTGCCAGCATCCGTGCCTCTTCTTCTGCGCCGGGATTGCTCAGGCCGATGGCGTTGATGAGGCCATGCTCCCATTCCACGGCGACCGGGTTGGGATGGCCGGCGCGGGGCGCCGGACCGCAGCTTTTCGCCGTGACAGCCCCTGCACCGGCCAGGGCAGCTCGTTCCAGCAGGTCGGCGCTCGTGCCGAGGATGCCGGAGGCGAGCACGATGGGGTTGTGCAGCTTTAGATTGAGAAAATCGCACGTCAAATCGGGCATAAGCTCCTCGTCATCACCACGCCTATAGGTTGGGTAGGGCAGGACGATACCGGCAGGAAATTAGTCTTATTACGCCGTCAGGTAACGTTTCACCGCCTCAAACGTAGCTGCGGTGATGCAACCTTCAGCCCGCAGTGTGTCGAGAATCTGGCCGATGGTGAGCACGGCATGCAGGCGCAGCCCCTTTTCTGCCAGCGCCGCCTGTCCACCCTGTTCTCGATCCACAAGGACCACGACATCCTGCACCTTGAGTCCGGCATCCTGCATCGTCTGAATCGCTGTGATGATGCTCCCCCCGCTGGTGATGACATCCTCGATAGCGACGGCAGTTTGTCCCGGCGCGAAGGCGCCTTCGACAGCCTGCCCGGTCCCGTGTGCCTTCACCTCCTTGCGCGGGTAAATCAGCGGACGGTTCAGTTGCAGTGCCACGGCAGCCGCCGTGGGCAGGGCGGCGTAGGGCACGGCGGCGATGCAATCGAAAGTCAGGCCACTCACCTCATGAACGTAGGCCATGACGACGCGCCGGAACACCTCCGGGAAAGAGATCACGCGCCGCAGGTCAATGTAAATGGGCGACGGCTTGCCCGATGCCAGCGTGAACTCGCCGAACTTGACGCAGCCGGCCTCGTACAGGGCGAGAATCAAGTGAGACCTGACAGGTTTTCTGAAGCCTGTCAGGTCTGAACGTGCTACATTGATCTGGTCCCGTAACATCAGTGCTGCTGCCCTTGGATCCTCTGCATAGAGAATGGCGCGGGAGACCGGCACGATCATCCCGCTGCCCTGGGCATCCAACCCGGCGCTGAGTGCAGTTTCCAGGTCGCCGCCCTGCGCGCCGACACCCGGGGCGAGGATCCAGCGATCGGGGGCCAGCGCACGTACAGAAGCCAGCGCCTCCGGCTGCGTCGCGCCGACGACGAAGCCGAGCTGTGAGTTATCGCCCCAGGTCTGCGCCTGCCCGGCGATGCGCTCGAACAGGGGCGGCGCACCGTGCTGCTGCACCGCCGCCGCCGACGGATTGGACGTGAAACATAGGACGAAGACGGCTTTGCCTGGATAGGCGAGGAACGGCGCGATGCTATCCCGTCCCAGGTACGGACTGACGGTGACGGCGTCGGCATCCAAGCCGTCGAAGACGGCGCGGGCGTAGGCTGTGGCCGTGCTGCCGATGTCGCCGCGCTTCGCATCGAGCAAGACCAGCACATCGGCGGCGTGACACGCGGCGATCACCTCGCGCAATGCCTCCCATCCTTCCGCGCCATATTGCTCGAAGAAGGCGCTGTTGGGCTTGTAGCAGCACACCAGGTCGGCAGTTTGTGCGATGATGTCCAGGCAGAATGCCTTCACGCGGGCTACCGTGGGCGCGTCAGGCAAGAAATCCGCCGGAAATTTCCCTGCCTCTGGATCCAACCCCACACACAACAACGAATTCTTGTGGGTGATCGCTGCATTTAACTTGTCTGCAAAACTTTTGGTCATCTTAACCTCACGCAGTCGTAAGAGAGCGTCAAAGTATCACTTCCCCAAAAGCCGTGGTGGGTCTCCGACTGTGCCACCCTAGGCTTGGGCGGGGCGGGCGCGGTCAGAGACCGGCCCGAGCGGGAAAGTGGTTGAGTTTTTTCGCCTGCCGGTAACTTGCAACTCGCAACTCGTCACGCTTTCCCCAACACCGCTGCCAGTAACGCCATGCGCACGTACATGCCATTTCTCACCTGGCGGAAGTAGGCGGCGCGCGGATCATCGTCTACGCGGTAGTGGATTTCGCCGACACGAGGAAGGGGATGCATCACAATCATCTTCGGCTTCGCGCGCGTCATCAGCTCCGTGGTGATCTCGTAGCAGTCTTTGACTTCTTCGTACTGTTTGGGGTCGCTGAAACGTTCCTTCTGGATGCGGGTGACGTAGAGCACGTCGGCGTTCTCGATCACATCGGCGACATCGTGCGTTTCGCGCACCTTGATCCCCCGGTCGATGATCTCGTTCATCAGCGCCATGGGCAGACGCAGGATGTCCGGCGAGACAAAGCGCAGGCTGATGTTCTCGTACTGCATCAGCAGGCGGGTGAGGGAGTGGACGGTGCGCCCGTAGCGCAGGTCGCCGACCATCGCCACCTTCAACCCGTCGATGCGGCCCAACTCCTGGCGGATGGTGAACAGGTCGAGCAGCGCCTGGGTGGGATGTTCACCTGCGCCATCCCCGGCGTTGATGACGGGGACGGAAGCGTAATCCGCCGCCAGCTTCGCCGAGCCGATTTCCGGGTGGCGCAGCACGATGACGTCCGAGTACTGTTCGAGCGTGCGAATGGTGTCGGGCAGGCTTTCCCCTTTGCTGACGCTGCTGAACTGTACCCCCTGGGTAATCGGGATGACGCCGCCGCCAAGTCTCTCCATCGCCGCAATGAACGAGGCGCTGGTGCGCGTGCTCGGTTCGTAGAAGAGACAGGCCAGCACGTAGCCTTTGAGCAGGTCGCAGCCCCCCACGCGCTCGACCAACTCGCGCATCTCCTGCGAGCGGGTGAAGATGTACGACAGTGTGTCGCGGTCGAACTGCTCCACGCACAGGATGTCGTGGCCGGACAAACCATTGCCGTTGTTCGTTTTCGGCATCAGCGTATCATAATCGAATAACTTAGGTAATGTTTGAAGCTGTTCCATAGGCATCTCCTTTCTTATCTTGGCTAAAAAATGGTTTATCACGCACAAAAAAAGAACCCGCTCAATAGCGGGTTCTTTAGGGTGAACGAATGATGGCGCCGTCTTGAAAGATCAGCGCGCCGCGTAACTGGACACGTTCCACTTTTCCCCGCACGGTCATGCCGGAAAAAGGGCTCCACCCGCACTTGGTATGAAGTCCCACATCCGACAAGGTGTAGACGGCATCGAGATCCACCTCGATCCACGTTCCCGTCTGCTCCGGCAGGCCGAAAATCCGCCGTGGATTGCGCGCCATCAATTCGATCAGGCGCTCCAACGTCAACCGTCCCGCGGCGACGGCGGTGAGCATGAGCGGCAGTGCGGTCTCGAGGCCGGGGACGCCGGGGGGGGCGTCGGGACCAAGTTTCTCGTCGCGCGTGTGCGGCGCGTGGTCGGTGGCGATGCAGTCAATCGTGGTGTCGAGGTGCGCCCACAGTGCGTCTACATCGGCCGGCGTCGCCAGGCGCGGGCGCATATCGCCCCATGGGCCGAGATGTGCCGCGTCCGCTGCGGTGAGGAACAGGTGATGCGGTGTGACCTCGCAGGTGATAGGCAGGCCACGCGCTTTCGCCGCGGCGATCAGCGCGATCTCGTCCGCGCGGCTGATGTGACAGAAATGCACGTGCTGCCCGAACGCCGCCGCCAGCCCGATGCCCACGGCGATGGTACGGCCTTCGGCGTGCATGGCGATGGGTTTGCCGCGCGGCCAGGTTTGGAAGCAGCACAACAGGGTTGCCAGGTGATTCACCCGCAGCGGGCCGTAGGTCTGGTCGGCGTAGATTTTAAGGCCGACGGTTTCTTGGGCCAGAGCGGGCAGTTCGTCCAGGTGATCGGGCGAGGCGCCGGCGTAGAAATGCACGTCGCACAAGGCTTCCGCACGCGCTTGTTGCTGGACTGTGTGCAGCGTCTCGCGGGTTGTGAGGGGAGGAGTGGTGTTGGGCATCGCCAAAACGGTGGTAAATCCCCCGGCGACGGCGGCGGCGGTGCCGGTGGAAAAATCTTCCTTGTGCTCACCGCCGGGAACGCGGAGGTGAACATGCGCATCGGCCAGGCCGGGAAGTCTCGTCAGTATTCCGTTTGGCATGGTGGTTTAACCCGTCGCATAATACCAGAGATCGGGATTTTAGCAAGAGGGAAAGTGTGCTACAATAAGATAGGAGCTACGTAAATTCCCGTTGGGCGTCACTATCCATATCTCCACGTAAGTCCTGAAGATTGAACCGATGCGCAGGAGGTGCGTTATGACGGTGTTGAGCCAAACGCTAGAGATACCGATGGCGACGGCCGTGCAGCAATTGCGCGGTTCGCCGCAGTTGCCGCGTTACGTGCAAGAATTGCAAGCGTTACTGGCGGCCGAACATGCGCGCCGCGAGCGTTTCTACGCCGAACTATCCGAGGAGCAAAAAATGGAATTCATCAATGGGGAGGTGTTGATGCACTCGCCGGCGCGTCTGTGTCATACAATCGTCAGTCAAAATGCTTTTATTCTGTTAAGTCTTTACGTCTCGCAGCATCGTTTGGGGCATGTGGGCCACGAGAAAGTGCTCATCACCTTGACACGCAACGATTACGAGCCGGACGTGGTGTATTTTGGTCCGGCGAAGACGCAAGCGCTGTTACCTGACCAAATGAAGTTTCCGGCGCCGGACCTGGTGGTGGAGGTGCTGTCACCTTCGACGGCCGAGAACGACCGGGGAATCAAGTTTGTGGATTACGCGGCGCACGGCGTCGCCGAATACTGGATTGTGGACCCGGATGCAGAAGTGGTTGAGCAGTATGTGCTTCGGGATGAATGCTACGAATTGCGGATGAAAAGCCAGACGGGTATCCTGCAAAGCGAGGCCGTGTCCGGTTTCGCCGTTCCGGTGCGGGCGCTCTTCGATGAACAGGAGAAACTCGCCGCCGTGCAGACGCTTATGACCGCTGGATAATTCAAGTGGCTTTGTATCTATTCAGGCTAGTACACCCGGCGTCCTATAGCAGGGTGGGCGCGGATTTGGGTAGGCAAAGGACTCATTGTTTACCCTTAAGGCTATATCGCGAAACGAAAAGGCGCGGGATCATACGACCCCGCGCCTTTTATTAACCGTCACTCTTGCTGAAGGCTACTTGACCGCCAGACGCTCGATCAAGGCTTGCAAGGCTTCGGCGCCCTCGTCAACCGTAAGCTCTCCATACGCTACCTGCTGACCGAGCAAGCGCAGCTCGTTCACGAATTCCTGGTCGTTAGGCAGGTTCGGTCCCTGCGGGATTGTGCGGTCGGCGACCATGTTGTAAATCCGGTAGACCTCCGCATCGGTCTTGGTGGCCCCGGCAGCGATTTTCTCACGCACAACCGGTGAGCAAGGCACACCACGATTGGTTTGGAGCACCGCCCCTGCCGCGGGGCTGGTCACGAAGAAGTTGATAAACAGCGTCGCGGCTTCCTTGTTTTTGCTCTCATTGTAAACGCCCAGGTACTGGCTCATCTGGATAACATACGAGTCTTCGCCGCCTACCGGGAGCGTCGTCGCGCCAAGCTGGTCGGTCATTGCCGCCTGGTAAGCCGCTAACTGATTGCTCCAAATCAGACCGATCACCGCCTTGCCCGCTACCAGCGCCGAGTTGTCCGTGCCGGTTTCGCCGTAGGTCGCGGTGGTGTCTGCGTCGGGGACGAGTCCCTCGGCGCGCATATCGGCCCACATTTGTAGCCATTTTTTGGCGGACTCGACCGTGGCGTAGGATTTGCCACCTTCGTCAAGAGTCCAAAGGGGAGTACCCTGTTGGGTGTAGAAATAGCTGAGGTAGTTCGCCGTGTTGGTACTGTTATCCACGAACGGCCAGACGCCCTCCGGCAGCTTGGCCTTTAGCTCCCGCCCATAGGCGATGAGCTCATCCCAGGTCATATTGTCTTTGGGAAGCGCAACCCCCGCCGCCTCAATCATTGTCTTGTTGTAGGCCAGGATGAGCGTATTCGTGCCGAGGCTTATGGCATAGAGCTTGCCGTCGGCGTCCGTCGCGGGGATAAGCGCGGTCTGGTCAAAGCGCTCGGGCGTGTCGATCAACAGTTGTTTGCCGAGATAGTCGTTGAGCGGTTCAAGGTACTGCTTGTAGTCGGGCCAGTTGCCGCCGAGCTGGATAATATCGGGAGCGTTGTGTCCCGCCAGTTGTGTATCGATGATCTGGAAGTGGTCAGCCGTGCCGCCGTTCGGTTCGCCGATAACTTTGATTTCGGGATAGGCGTCCATGAACAGTTGAATAACCTGTAGAGTTCTGGCCGCGCGGTCATCATTGCCCCACCAACCGAAGCGAATCTCGGCGGGGCCGCCGGTGTAGACGGGGAGTCCGTCGGCGCGGACGGTGACTTCTTTCACCACTTCTTTCTCGACGATCTGGGTCTTGACGACTTCTACTGTTTTGACAACTTCCTTCTCAACCACCTGGGTCTCGATAATGACCTGCGGTGTCGGGGTGGTGCAGGCCGCGAGCATCGCCACGAGCAGGGTCACCAGGGTGATAGTGTAAAAGCGTTTCATTTTCAAATCCTCCTGTTTCTGTATAGTTTTTACCTGTTTCTGTATCGTTTCGGCAGACAAACTTGAACAACATCCTCTATCATCATTTCATATTCAACTCCTCCTGGTATGGTATTAACCTTTTATGCCTGTGGTGGTGATACCCTGCACGAAGTATTTCTGCAGGGAGAAGAATAGGATGAAGGTGGGAATCATCGAGAGCGTGGACATCGCCAGGGCGCCGCCCCAGTTGGAGACCGCACCGGCGTCGCCGACGAATGTGCGCAATGCTCTGGATACGCTGAAAGTTTCCGGCCTGGTAAGGTAGAGCAGATGGTTGAAAAAGTCGTCCCACGTCCATAAGAACGTGAACAACGCCGTCGTGACCAGGGCGGGGCTGGCAAGCGGGACGATGATGCGCAGGAAGACGCCGAATTTCCCACAACCATCAATAATTGCTGCCTCATCAAGCTCTTTCGGTAGACTGCGGATGAACTGTACGAGTAAGAAGACGAAGAAGGCATCTGTCGCGAGGAATTTCGGCACGAGGATGGGGAGATACGTCCCTACCCAGCCGAAAGTATTGAACAGGATATAGCGCGGCACGAGCGTGACGTGCCCGGGGAGCATGAGCGTGATCATCATGATGGCGAACCAGAAGTTCCTGCCCGCGAATTTGAGCCGCGCGAAGGCGTATGCCGCCATGGTGCAAGATATCAGGTTCCCGATGATGGCGACGACGCACATGAAGAGCGAGTTCGCAAAGAATCTCCCAAAGGTCGTGCCCGCATAGCCTTTCCAGCCGCTCACGTAGTTCTCCAGGGTCACGGCTTTCGGTATCAGCCCCGGGTCGCTGAAGATCATATTGTTGGGCTTGAACGAGCTGACAATCATCCAGACGATGGGGTAGATCATAAGTACCCCCAGCGTGATGATGAACAGATGCGTCAAAGCATGACGTATCACAGTCCTGGTTTTCATTTTATTCCCCTGTCCCATACGACACCCACAAATTCGATGATTTGAAGACAATCGCCGTGAGGACGCCGATAATGAACAACAACACCCATGCCATAGCCGAGGCGTACCCCATCTCGTGGTATGTCCATCCCTGAATATACAGGTGGAGGGTATAGAACAGAGTGGAGTTGAGGACACCTCCGGTGCCGCCGCCGATGATGTAGGCCTGGGTAAATACCTGGAACGCGCCGATCATCTGCATGACCAGGTTGAACAGAATCACCGGTGAAAGCAAGGGAATGGTGATGGAAAAGAACTGCCGTACCTTGTTGGCGCCATCCACGGATGCTGCCTCGTAATATTCCTGTGGAATTTGCTTTAACCCCGCGAGAAAGATGATCATCGAGGAGCCGAATTGCCACACTGATAGCAAGACGAGCGTCCAGAGCGCATATTTGGGATTGGTTATCCAGCCGGGCAGGTTGGTGAAGCCTAAGGCTCCCAGTAAGCTGTTGATCAGGCCGTCTTTCTCGAACATTTTCCGCCACAGTACCGCCACGGCTACCGAGCCGCCGAGGAGCGTAGGAATATAGTAGACGGCGCGGTAGAACGACACCCCGCGCAATTTTTGATTCATCAGCATGGCCACGGCCAGCGCGAAGATCAGCTTCAGCGGCACGGACGCGAACACATAGGTAAACGTCACCGACAGTGACTTTAAGTAATACGGGTCTACGCGCATCACCTCGCCTGTGGACGCGGTGAACTGGGACAGCCCGAACGCCTTGCCGAACATTTTTATGTAGTTGCCAAACCCAATCCATTGCGTCGCGTCGGGCTTGGTGAAGTCATAGTCCGTGAAACCAAGCCACAGCGAGTAGGCCATCGGATAGAGCGTCAGCACGAAGAAACCCACGAGCCACGGCGCGAGGAACAGATAGCCGCCGGCGTTACGCTTGAGAGACTTGACGATACCGGACATCTTGTGCATGTCAGGAATTTCCTCCCTTGAATAATCGGACTGTGAACTATTGGAGTGACATCTTGATCATCGCCAGGACTGGCGCCAATTTCCGTAGGTAGGGGCGGTTTCCGCCGCTTGAGGCGAGCCAGATTGGCGTAAGTCCTCTATGGCTTTCATGCTCGGACCGCCGTCGCCAGGGACCTCGTCACGACGGGGCCGGTCCTGTTGACTCACGAATGATAAAACGGGCCTGGACCTCCATGCGCTGTTGCGGCTGATCGGGATCCTGAATGCGGGCCAACAGCAACTTAACCGCTCCCCGTCCCACTTTGACCATGTCCTTGGAACTGGTCGTTAAACGCGGCGTCAGGTAACTGTCCAGGGGAATATCGTCATAGCCAACCACGGACAGGTCGGCGGGAATGTGCAGTCCCAGGTCGCCGGCGGCGCGCAGTACGCCGATGGCCAGCAGGTCATTGATGGCCAGTAAGGCGGTAGGCCGTCTTGGAAGCCGGAGAAGCTGTAGCGCAGCCTGATACCCATCCTCAATCGTCGTGCCGCACGTGACGATCAGTTCCGGGTCAACCGGCAAACCGGCCGCCTGCAGGCACTCCTGGTAGGGCAGTAGACGATCCAGCCCTCCCGCAGCATCGACTGATAGTTCACCGGCGGGGGAATGATCCCATGGCGGGCGCACGCCAAAAATCAAACCGATCCGCCGATGTTGCAACGACAATAGATGGGCCATCGCTTCACGGGTGGCGGCTTCGTAATTGGACACCACGCAGTCTATCGTTG
The DNA here is from genome assembly GCA_035415725.1 of Anaerolineae bacterium. Lineage (GTDB taxonomy): Bacteria > Chloroflexota > Anaerolineae > B4-G1 > SLSP01 > DSWT01. Next base: position 11,944 of record DAOOGN010000093.1, read on the forward strand.
CGTGCTCGCCTATTTTCACAATCGGGAATCGCCGCTTGAGAAGTTGGGTTAGAATTTGTTGTGCCTCTTCCGTTTGGAAAATATATGCGCTCATGAGAATCAACCCGTCGATGCGTCGGCGCGATAGTTCTTTGAAAACATCTTTCCCATGATCGGGGTCGAGGTCGGCGCTGGAGAGGAGCATGTGGTATCCTGCTGCGCGCAATTCTTGCTCGACTCCGTCGGCGGTTTGCCAGAAGTGGGGGTTGTGAATATCGGGGAGGATGAGGCCAACCGTCTTGGTGCGCCCCAACCGCAGGGCCTGGGCACGGGCATCCGGTTCGTAGCCCAGTTCTTCGATAGCCTTCAGCACTCGCAGGCGGGTTTCTTCGGAGATGGGCACGCGCCCATCGGCAAGCCCGTTCACCACATACGAAACGGTTGCTGTGGAGACTCCCACCAGCCGTGCTACGTCCACTTGTGTCACTCGTTTCATAGATCCGCCGATTTTTGCTTCGCTGTTGCTTCTCCACTCAGAAAAGAGAGAGGTTGCTTTCATTGAGCCGATGGGCGTGGCTTATGCGCATAACCTTATACGTATAAGTTGATGTAAACAATATAGCACATATTTTGGGCGGTGTCAAGAGGGGGAAAATATGCTTTAGGGGCAGGATTTTATCATTCGCATGTGACAACTTCGCGGATACGCCGCGCCAGCGCCAGGGCGCGTTCCGGCGCATCGCCGCTGTAGTCGCGGGCGTCCAGGGCAGTGCGGATGGCCGTGGCCGGCAGATAAGCCGTCAGCCGACTGTCCCCTGCCAGCCAATCGGCCAGGGGATTGGGCTGCCCGCCTTCGACGGCAGTCCACGCCTGCATCGCTACCTCGCGGAGGATTTCGTGCATTGCCTGGCGGTCGGCACCGGCTTTCACCAGGCGCAGCAGTAGCGGTTCGATGCCGGCAAAGGGTCCGTAGGTGTCCAGGTTGCGGGCGATGGCCGTTTCGTTGAGGCGCAGGTCACTCACCAGCCGGGTAACTGTCCCCAGCAGTTCATCGGCGCTGAGAAACGCCTCCGGCAGGATGATGCGCCGGTTGGCGGAGTCGTCGAGGGTGCGTTCCAGCAGGGAGTGGGCGGCGTCGTCCCAGGCCACACGGGGGAGTTGCGCCAGATGACGCGCCAGGCTATTCACGTTTTCCGCACGGACGGGATTGCGCTTGAAGGGCATGGCCGAGGAGCCGACCTGCTGGCTGCCAAACGGCTCGGCCCATTCGCCGATGGCCGGGTTTTGCAGGATGCGCAGGTCGAAGGCGAAGCGATAGAGGGTACTGCCCATGCCGGAGAGTGCCGTCAGCACGGCCCAATCCTGGCGGCGGGGATAAGTCTGGTTGGCGACAGGCCACGCTGCCAGGCCCAGTTCCGCCATCACCTCAGTCTCGAATGTCGCCGCCGTGGTTTTGTCTTCCAGAAGCTCTTGGTATGAGGCCGACGTTCCCACGGCGCCCTTGAAGCCCTTGCCGCGCCACTCGGCGCGCAGGCGCGTCAAGTCGGCGCGGTCGGCGAGCAGGTCTTGCGCATAGGCGGCGAGCCGGTAGCCCACCGTCGTGGGTTCGGCGGGTTGGAGGTGGGTGAAGCCAATGCAAGGGAGAGCCGCCCGGCGCTCGATCTGCCCGGCGAAGGCCAGCAGCAGGGCATCCAGCTTGGGAAGCAACAGATCGAGCGCGTCGCGGACCTGGAGGGCGGTGGCATTGTCGCGCACGTCCATCGACGTGGCGCCCAGGTGGATGATGCCGCCGCCCAGCGGGCACTGTTCGGCGAAGGCACGGATTTCCGCCATGACGTCATGGTGGATGCTGGCCTCGATCTCCAGGGAGCGGGCGAAATTCACCTCCCCGGCGTGCGCTTCCAGGTCGGCGACTTGTTCCGCCGTCACCAGCCCGTAGCGGCTTTGTACGCGCGCCAGCGCCACCCAGATACGGCGATACAGACGCCGGGCGTGTAACTCGCTCCACAGCTCCCGCATCTCCACCGAGCCGTAGCGCCAGGTAAACGGGGAAACATAGGGATCGGGATGGGTCATCGGCATCCTCCACAGAAAATAGAGTACGACTTACCTGCTTCCGGGATCAATGCGGGGCGGCCCTTCGCCTGATCCCTGGCCGGAGGACGTCTCTAAATCGATGGCCGAGAAGGCGGCGGGCAAAAGCCCGGCGAGCGTCCATTGCCGGTAACTGCCGTCGAGCCGCGCAATGAAGACCGGCATCTCAGGCGCGCCGAATTCGCACAGCACCTGGCGACACGCGCCGCAGGGCGTCCCGCCGTTCGCCGTGGCGACGGCGACCGCCACGATGTGTCGTGCGCCCTCAGAGAGCGCCTTGACGACGGCCACGCGCTCCGCGCACATGGTCAGCGGATAAACGGCATTTTCGACGTTGCAGCCGGTATAGATACGTCCATCATCCGCCAGCACCGCCGCCCCCACCGGATAGCCGGAGTAGGGGGCGTAAGCGCGTTGCCGCACGGCTATGGCCTGCGCCACAAGCTGCGCTGCATTGATGTCCGCCGCCTCAGGTGTCGTTGGTGCTTTGTTGATTGGCATGGTATTCATCCTCAGAAGGAAACTATTAATCTGCGCCAACTGAAATAGGATGAGCGAAAATTCATGTGATGCGTGGTTTATTCCTGATCACTTTTTGATTCCGTTGGCTCTGCATCCAGTTGTTTGTGGACCCGCGCGGGCACGCCGTAAACGACGGTGCGCGCCGGAATATCGTGTGTCACCACCGACCCTGCTCCCGTCTTTGCCCCCGCGCCGATGTGCACGGGCGCGATCAACAGCGAGTCCGAGCCGATGAAGGTGCCCTCCTCGATCACCGTGGGATGCTTGCGCTCCCCGTCGAAGTTGCACGTGATCGTCCCCGCACCGATGTTGACGTCCTCGCCCACCTGTGCATCGCCCAGGTAGCTGAAGTGCCCCATCTTCGCGTGAGGGCCGAGCGTACTGTTCTTCATCTCCCCAAAGTTGCCCACGTGCGCACCGTGACACACCCGCGCGCCCTGGCGCAGGTGGCTGAAGGGGCCGATGTTGCTGTCCTCCTCCATCACGGCGTACTCCAGCACCGAGGCCAGCACCACGCAGCGGTCGCCGATGGTACTGCCGGTGATGAGGCTATTGGGGCCGATAGTGCACCCTGTGCCGATGGTCGTCGTGCCGCGCAGGTGTGTGTTCGGCTGGATCACGGTATCTTGTCCGATGGTCACGTTGGGGCCGATGTAGGTACTGGCCGGATCGACGAGTGTGACGCCCGCCAGCATCCAGCGCGCGTTGATGCGTTGCCGCAGCACGGCCTCCGCCAGCGCCAGATCGACGCGCGTGTTGATGTCGATGGCTTCCGTGGGATCGGTGACCGTGAGAGTCTCCACCGTCTGGCCTGTTGCGGCGACCGGCGCGACGATGTCGGTGAGCGAGTATTCACCCTTGCGCGGGCCAGCTTGAAGCTGTTCCAGAAATTCCCACAACACAGCCGCGGCGAAAACGCCGCTGCCGGAAGATTGCTCGTGGATGGTGGCACTGTCGGGTGTCGCCTCCGCCCCTTCCACGATGGCCTCGCGCACGAGGCGTCCGCAGCCGTGTGTGACCTCGCCGGTGACGGTGAGGAGGGTCGCCGCCGCCTGCCGCGTGAGATGACGTTCCACCAAATGGCGCAGCGTGGCCTCTTGCACCAGCGGCATATCGGCATAGAGCACCAGGACGTGTTCCGCTTGTCCTTCCAGCAGCGCGCGCGCTTGCCGCACCGCGTGCCCGGTGCCCCGTGGCTCTGGCTGGACGACGTACCGGACACGCTCGCCGCCCCACGCGCGGATGGCGTCGGCGCTCTCCGGCGACACGATGACGACTGGCGGCGTCGCCGTGAACTGCATCGCCAGCTCCACGGCATAGGCTACCAGCGGGCGCTCACCCAAAAGATGCAAGACTTTGGGGAGGCGTGACGCGAAACGGGTACTTTTTCCGGCGGCTAAAATCACAACGTCCAGGCTCATGGGTAAATCCTCTCTTAAAAAAGAATGTGTCTATTTCGACAATGTTAAATTTAAGGCGAATCTTGATACTCCGGTTGTTGCCGTTTGAAGCGGCTGCGGGTTGAGCGCGTATGATGAACCAAGTGAGTAGCGACCAATTCTCTTGCCTGATCGGACGTCAGTTGCGGCAGCGGCAAAACTGCTTGCAACAGGTCACGCACGTTGGCCGTCGAAAGCGCCGGCAAAACCTCCAACCCCAGTTGACGCGCCAACTCTGGATCGCGCGCGTAGGTTTGTTGCCATCCCAGCTTGACGCCCGCGATGAACCACAAGACCGCTGCCGTCAACGCCATATAGTGCTCCCAAGCGCAATACTGGCGCGCCTGGAAATCATCCCCAGCCCAAGAGCGGTTGGGCTTTGATGTCGCATTGAATCTGCTCGAACACCTGGGCCCCCGACCAGGGCGAGTCCGTCACAAACTGCTGCACCCCCCTGGCTGACTGACAAAAAAGGTTAGAAGGCGTGTTTCCCCGTACCGCAAATTGCGGCATACTCTCCGCGATTTCCCAATCACAGGAGAGAACACATGAAAAATGCGCCTCGGATATAGGATACTCTGATTACGGTATTGCGCCAGTGTCGGCGCTGGTTGGACATACGGCACATGAAAACAGCGAGCCGCGGGCTGAAGCCCTGCGGCTCAACACACGAAGCCCCCCAGGGGGGCTGCGTGGCCGGCCCGCAGGGCCTGGTAGGTTCAGCCGACGGCTTTAGCCTCGGCCAGGGGGCTGGGTGGCCGGCCCGCAGGGCCTGGTAGGTTCAGCCGACGGCTTTCGCCTCGGCCAGGGGGCTGAGCGGCCGGCCCGCCGGGCCTGGTGGGTTCAGCCGACGGCTTTCGCCTCGGCCAGGGGGCTGCGCGGCCGGCCCGCAGGGCCTGGTAGGTTCAGCCGATGGCTTTCGCCTCGGCCAGGGGGCTGGGTGGCCGGCCCGCAGGGCCTGGTAGGTTCAGCCGACGGCTTTAGCCTCGGCCAGGGGGCTGGGTGGCCGGCCCGCAGGGCCTGGTAGGTTCAGCCGACGGCTTTAGCCTCGGCCAGGGGGCTGGGTGGCCGGCCCGCAGGGCCTGGTAGGTTCAGCCGACGGCTTTCGCCTCGGCCAGGGGGCTGAGCGGCCGGCCCGCCGGGCCTGGTGGGTTCAGCCGACGGCTTTCGCCTCG
>DAOOGN010000094.1:0-17137 GCA_035415725.1 Anaerolineae bacterium
AAAAAGAGGGGGTGTGGCGGGCAGCGAAGCTGCCCGCCACACCCCCACCCAAAATTCCCCTGCCTGGGGGGGCAGGGGGGATGGGCTGATAGAAACACGCATATCTTGTCATACAGAAGCACCTGGCCTACCAAAGTCTACGCCAAACCTGGCATAGGGAATAAGTGGCTTCGTCAGGTTGACTGGCCTGAGTAGATACAAAGCAAGAGATGGAGACATCATGAGCGCACCGCCTATTTTAATCTTCAGCGAAGATGCCCCGGTAGCCCAGGAGCTGATGAGCCTGCTACCGCCGGAGACGACGACGTTGCCTCTGGCGACGGTCGATGCCCTGCAACAAGCGCTGCCAACAGAGGGGAACGTCCTGTTAGTGCTCCATCTCTCCGCCGACGACGAGAGGCGCCTCCTTCCCCTGGTGCGTGAACATACCGATCATGTATCGTTGGTGCTCATCGCCACAACTGCAACTCCTACGACGCTGATCAATACTCTTCTGGAAAACAATCTGCAAGCCCTCATCGATTACCCTTTCCAGCCGCAAAAGGTGCGCGAAACCATCACTGTGGCTCTGGCGCGGGCGCAAAGGCGCGCCTCGCGGCAACATTTGCAGGATAACTTGGCCGAGGCGAACCGGCAACTCAACCAGCGGCTTCAGGAAATCAACGCCATCTACATTGTAGGAAAATCCGTCGCCTCCTCTCTCGATATGGAGGAAATTCTCGAACGCATCGTCACCGCCTCGGTCAACCTCACCCAGGCAGAAGAAGGCTTTATCCTTTTGAAGAAGGATGAGCGGCTTTATCTGCGCGCGGCGAAGAACATGAGGGAAGAAGTCGCCAAACGCTTTTACGTTGAAGCCTCCGATCCCATTGCGCAACAGGTGATCCGTTCGGGTAGACCCGTCGTGCTTCATCGCAACACGAAAATCGCCACCGGCTACCTGGTACGCGCTTTGCTGTATGTGCCCATCCAGTCGCCAGGGCAAGGGACCGGCGGCGTTCTGGGCGTTGTCAACCTGCTGGGAGAGCGCACTTTCACCGAGAATCACGTCCTCACCCTGTCTGCCATTGCCGACTTCGCCTCCATCGCCCTGGAAAATGCGCGCCTCTTTTCCATTGTGGAAGCCGAGCGCTCCCGCTTGAGCGCCATCCTGGAACACGCCGCCGAGTCCATTTTGGTCACCGATACGGACAACCGGTTGTGGTTGTGGAGCGACAGCGCTGCCGCAAACTTCGCGATTGCGCCGGATGCCCAGGGGCAGCCGGTCGAAACCTATATTGAAAATGCCAGCGTCCGCGATCTCTTTGTGCAAAGTAACGCGGATAATGCAGTCTCACACGCCGAAGTAGAGTTGGAGGATGGGCGCGTCTTTAACGCGCAGTTGAGTTTCATCGATCACATCGGGCGGGTGGCGGTGATGCAGGATATTTCCCACCTCAAGGAACTGGACCGGATCAAGTCGGAGTTCGTGTCCACCGTCTCCCACGACCTGCGCACACCGCTCACGACTATCCAGGGGTACATCGAACTGTTGGAGCGAGTCGGGCCGCTCTCGGAGATGCAAAGAGACTTCATCAACAAGGCGCTGAACAGTCTGAAGCACATTACGGCTATGATCGGCGATTTGCTGGACATCGGGCGCATTGAGGCCGGGTACGATCTGGAAATGCAGCCCCTGTGCATCAATGAGATCATCCGGCAGTCAGTCGAGGCCTGTGCCCTGTCCAGCGAGCAAGCGGCGTTATCCATTCAGGCCGACATCGCCGATGCGCCTGTGTGGGTTCTGGGCAATGCCCAGCGAATACGCCAGGTGATGGATAACCTGCTCAGCAATGCCATTAAATACAATCGCCCCGGCGGCTGGGTTAAAATCACAGCGCAACCTGATGAAGACCACCTCATCGTCAGTGTGGAAGACAACGGCATCGGCATCCCCCTTCAAGAGCAACCGAAGATATTCGAGCGTTTTTATCGCGTGAAAAGTCGGGAAACGGATGACATCAGTGGCACCGGTTTAGGGCTTTCTATCGTCAAGTCGGTGATCGAAAAGCACAAAGGGCGCATCTGGGTGCGCAGTTATCCGGGGATGGGGAGCACTTTTGCCTTCATTCTTTCTCTGTGCGAACCGCCAACCACCGAAAAAAGTGGAACACCTGTCTGCTAACAATGCCCGGAGATAAGATGGCTAAACCCTTAATGGCTATTGTCGGACGACCTAACGTCGGGAAGTCCACGTTATTCAACCGCATCGTCGGCGAACGCCGCGCGGTGGTCAGTGATATACCGGGCACCACGCGCGACCGCGTCATCGCCGAGGCGGAGTGGAATGGGCGTAGTTTTCTCGTCGTGGACACAGGAGGCATCGAAATTCTGCCGCCGAACGTCGAGAAAGGCCGACGTCCCATCCCCACGGCGCCGCTGCTGGAAGATTCCGTTCCGTTCATTCCCCTGATTCGGGCGCAGGCCGAAATGGCGATTGACGCAGCGGACCTGATCCTCTTCATCACCGACGCCAACACCGGTCTGACCGCGGCAGACTGCGAGGTCGCCGACCTGCTGCGACGCAGTACCAGGCCGGTACTGCTCGTCGCCAACAAAGTCGATAACGAGTACCGCGATCAGCAAGCTCTGGAATTTTATGAGCTGGATATGGGCGAAGTGTACACGGTATCCGCCATCCACGGCACAGGCGTCGCCGATTTGCTGGATGTTGTCGTGGAGCAGCTTCCTCCCGTCGAACCTGAGGCAGAAGTCGCTGAGGAGGCCATCCATGTCACCATCCTCGGACGCCCGAACGTGGGGAAATCATCCCTGCTGAACCGACTGCTCGGCGCGGAGCGCGCCATCGTCAGCCCGGTGTCGGGCACTACCCGCGACGCCCTGGATACCGAAATGGAGTGGGAGGGGCACAAAGTCGTGCTCATCGATACTGCCGGCATTCGTCGGCGCGGGAAAATCGATCCCGGAGTGGAAAAGTACAGCGTTTTACGCGCGGCGCGCGCGCTCCAACGCACCGATGTTGCCCTGCTGTTGATCGACGCCATCGAGGGAATTACGGCGCAAGATACCCACATCGCCGGCATGATCGCCGACGAGGGCGTCAGCGTGGTGGTTGTCGTCAACAAGTGGGATGCCGTGGATGCCGAAAGCCGCGCCAGACGCCAGACGTTCGAGGAGCAGATACGTGCCGAGCTGAAGTTCCTCAGCTATGTGCCGGTGCTGTTTATTTCGGCGTTGACCGGTTTGCACGTCAACCAGATTATGCCGACGGTCCTGGATGTCACCGAGGCACGTTACCAGCGTCTGCCCAGCGGACAGGTCAACGATCTCATCCGCACCGCCATGGCCGAGCACCCGGCGCCGAGCAAAAGAGGCCAACGGCTCAAGGTGTTCTACGTCACCCAGACCGCAGTCGCGCCCCCCACCTTTGTTTTTTCGGTGAATGATCCCGAATTGCTGCACTTCTCCTACCAGCGATTCCTGGAAAACTGTATTCGTGGAGCCTATCCCTTCCCCGGTACGCCCATTCGTATGGACTTCCGCTCTCATCGGCAGAAGGGCAAAGCGAAAACCAAAGAATAGACCATCTTAAGGAGGCGGTCTGTATGGCCCTGCCGCACCCGGAACTGCGCGTCGAGGTTCGCAAGTCAGGCAATAAGTTCTTCGCCGTTACCAAACAAGAGAACGGTCAGGAAATTTGCACCAACGAATTTCAGCACGATCCCACCGGCACGACCCATCTCGGACCGTTGTGGCTGTTGGAACGCGGCGCACTCTCCCCTGACGAGCTATCCAGGTCAGGCGCTGTGGCCGGCGGCAGAGCGACTGAAGAACAGGTAGTCGTTTACGGGCAGCGACTCTATGGCTACCTCTTTGGCAAGGGCAAAAAATTACAAGCCTTCCTGGAGGCCAACCCCGCTTATCGCCAGGCCCATCTCATTCTCTCATTGCATCCCGACATAGCGCCGTTGTGGCGTCTGCCGTGGGAATATCTCCACGATGGCGACGACTTCGTCTGCCTGAACGGTGCACTGCGCCTGAGTCGCTTGCCCGAAGACCTGCTGCCGTTATCTCTGCCGGCAACGCCGCTCCCTTTGCGCGTGCTGTTTGTCATCGCTGCCCCGGAGGACCAAAAAGCGCTGGACGTGGAACGCGAACTGACGGTGGCGCAGGATGCTCTCGAAGATCACATTCGCGCCGGGCGCCTCGTGATGGATGTGCTGGATGAAGCCTCACTGCCTGTGCTGCAAGACGCCCTTCAACGTCAACCGTATCATGTCCTGCATTACATCGGCCACGGGACATACACCTATAAACAGCAGCGTGGCTTTCTGTGCTTTGAAAAATGCAACGGTGAGACGGAACTGGTGAGCGCCGAACACCTCCAACCGGCGCTGTCCGGTGCCGCGACTCTGCGGCTGATCGTCACGGCCGCGTGCCAGAGCGCACAAATCGGCGTGCTGGATGCCTTCGACAACGTCGCCATCGGATTGCTGCAATGGGGGGTACCGGCGGTTCTGACCGCCCCCACCAGCTTGACCGACGATTCGGCCATTGAATGGCTCTACACCTTCTATGGGAAATTGGTGGCAGGACAGTCACCTATCGATAGTCTTTACGACGCCCGTCTGGCGCTGAAACAGGTCGATGATGAACGCCCGCCCGAGCGCCGACGCTTCGACTGGGGCGTTCCGGCGCTCTATATGCGCACGCAGGATACCCCCTTCATGGACCCTGCGTTAGAGGTGCAGGAGACTTCGACACCGGCGCCGGTGAGAAATATCGCCGGGTTGGTGCTTCCCCACCCTTTTGTGGATCACAGCCGGGAATTGCACACATTGCGCCGCGCGCGGCAGGAAGCCGTTCCCGTCCTGTCCCTCTGGGGCAGCGACGGCAGTGGCAAAAGCACCCTGGCTGCCGAATTCATCGCCTATGCGGGGGTGAGCGCGGAGGATGTGCTGACCATCAGGTGCCGCGAATGGATCGAACCGGTTATGGCGCTGGAGAAAATCGCCGCGTTCTGGCGTGCTCACCAAACCGAAGCGCATGACAAAGCCGCCGCCATGCTTCTCGATAGCCGCCGTGATCCGACCGAACGCGCGCGCATGGCGGCTCAGGGGGTCGCCGGATACTCTCACGTGATCGTCTTTGACGATCTGGATGCGTGGTTCGAAGCACCGGCAGCATCCGATAACTCGACACCCGCGTCCATCGCCGACAAAATCATGCGTCCCATCTTACAAGGTCTCCTAGACACCCGCGGGAGCGCCACCTATCTCTTCATCACCAAGCGGCGGTGGGCCGCCGTAGCCGCCATGCCGCCCGCCCAGAAACGAGAACTCCACATCACCGCGTTGACGCCGCGTTATGCTGTCCTGTTGATGAACATGTTGCCATTCCTCGGTCAGGAGCCGTTGACGGCGAAACTGGACGTTTATCGACTTCTAGGAGGCCATCCAGAAACGTTGAAGCTGTTGGCCGGCTGGCTGACCGCCGGCCACAGTCTACAGGACTTGCGTGACAATCCACCCGTCGCGCCGCAGGCGACGGAGGCCTGGCAGCAGTATTTCCTCGCTGCGATCCTGGAGAGCCTCGATCCCGGCGAGAGCCAGGCGATCATCACGCTGGCCGTCGGCGAAGAGCCTTTCAACAGCGATCGGGTAACGCAATGGACGCCCATCGTAGAGAAGAAATACGCCGCCTCCCTGCTTGAACATGGAGAGAAACTGGCCCTTTTGCAGCCCTATGCCATCGAAAACGGCGTCGCCTGGTACACCTTCCACCCGCTCGTGCGCCAGTATATCCTTGAGAAGATGGACGACGACGCGCGCACTGCTTTGCACATGCAGATGGCGGCGCATTATGGCGCGCCCTTTATGGACGAAGCGCGACGTCGCATTGTGGCGCACAGCATCACCGCCTGGCCCGAAGAGCGCATCGCGTGGCTCGCCCGTGACAGCAACGGCATTCTCGGCATGTGGCTACGGCAAACGCAGGATCCCGAACACAGCCGGCGCGTCATGGCCGACGCGCTTGCCTGGCAATACCATCTTTTCCAGGCCGGACAATACGAAGCGGCAGCGCACATCGTCCGCACCCTTGTGCCGGTCCTCAATCGTTGGGGGCAACACGATTTGTCCGCGGCGCTTTTGCAACGCACCATTGCTGCGTCCGCCGGAGCGGAGCGCACACCCAGTATGACTGATCTGGCGACCCTGTACCTGGATCGCGGGCATCTCGCCGAAGCCTTGGCGGTCTATGAGGAAGTGTACCGCATGCTCGAAGAACAGGGGGCCAAAGAACAGATGGCCCACATCCTCCGAAGAATCGCCGGGGCCTACCAACAATTGGGCAATAGTCTGCAAGCCATCCAAAAATACGAGGCTGCTTTGCGTCTCATGCGCGAGATCGGCAATAAAAATGGCGAGGGACTCTGTTTTTACCAGCTCTCTGCCCTTTACCGGCAAGTGGAAGATTATCGACGCGCCTTGATGTGCAGTCAAGCGGCCAAGGAGCTTTACAGCAAACTCGATAATCGTGCCGGCATGGCAGCGGCGTTGTATGAACAGGGAGTCAACCTGAAGCGTCTCGAACATCCAGACCAGGCTCTGGAACATCTGCGTCAAAGCCTGGAGATCGCGCGCGACATTGAAGACACGACCTTAACCCTCAACGTGCTCCAGGAGATCAGTGCCCTGCATCGAGACAACGGACAGCTTGATGCCGCCATTGAGGCGGCGCGCCAGGCCGCCGAACTGTGCCAGCGCGTTGATGTGCGCAAAGCCGTCTTCGCCCTGGAATACCTGGGAAAGCTCTACGAGCAATGCGGCGATAGGGACAACGCTGCCGCCAGCTACGAACAGGCCCGGCGCCTCGCGCCGCCATAGGTCTAGTCCATCGGGGCAGAAATTTCATACCCCTTAGCCATGTGCAGTTCTGGCGCGCTATGCCGGGATCTGACGATCCCTGGCCAGCATGGACGGCGGAGCATCTATTCAGGCCAGTCAACCTGGCGCAGCAACTTATTTCCTATAGTAGGTTGAGCGCGGATTGGGGTAGGCAAAGTGCGCGTGGATGACGCGATAGGCGGCCTATCCCCTCTGTCCTTCTTCCCCGCTTGCGGGGGAGAAGGGGGTTGGAGGATGAGAGGGTCAGCGCCTATGGCCGAAGTGCCAATCCATGATGCACCCTCCCCAAAGTCCCGTTTGTCACCTGGCAAGGGCGGCTGAATAGTTACGTTTATTATTGTGTATTTACGGCGATACGGCACCCTTCACACCCTGACCGCTCATAGCTGACTGCTGATTACTGGTTGCTAAAATCCCGCGATGTTCGGGTATTTGATTGAGAAACACACCCATTATGCTGGCGGGCAACTGTGCGGCGCGCGCCTGGAGCAGGCCGCGGGCGCGTTCCAGTATCGCCACGGCGCGAGGGTCGTCAAGCGCGACGAGAGCCTGGTAACAATGCCAATGAGCGCGCAGCGGACGAGTGACACCCGGCGGCAATGGATCGTGCTCCAGCCCGCTCAACGCTTCTGCAAGAACCGCGCGCGCCTGCGTTGTATCGCGGCGTGCAGCCCAAAGTTGCGCTAATGCGCTCAAACCTATGATCAACGGCTCTGGACGGTCGAGACTGCGCCATGTTGCTGTCGCCTGGGTGATGTGAGCAAGCGCCGCGTCTACGTCGCCCTGCGCTTGTGCGATTAGCCCGAGCGTGTATTCCGCCTGGGCCGCACGCAAAGGCGCGTTTACCTGCTGCAAAGTTACCAGCCCTTCCTCTGCATATCGTTGCGCCCGCTCGAACTCCCCCCGATCCAGCGCCGCCCAGCTCAGGCCTAGCGCAGCGATGGCGGCGCCCCACCGGTCATTGGCCTCATGGCACAGTGTCATCGCTTCGGTATAGGCGGTTTCGGCGGCAACGTAATCGCCGAGTTCGTAGGCAATGCTGCCGAGGTTGTTGTGGCTCAAGCCCTGCGCGCGCCGATCCCCGATGGTGCAGCGTAGTTCCAGGCTGTGTGTATAATGTTCTTGCGCCGCCAGCAGGTTGCCTTCCCGCTGCGCGATGATGCCAAGAATATTGTAGACATCGGCTTCCCCGCGCCGATCTCCCAATTCCTGGCAGAGCGCCAGGCTTTGTCCCAAATAGTCTCTGGCGGCAGCATAATTCCCTTGATTCCAGGCCACGTTCGCCAGCCCTTGCAGGCTATCGGATAACACAGTTTTGGCACCGGCGCGTTCTGCCGTAGCGCGGGCGCGTTCATACAAGAGATGGGCCTCGGGCAGCAGCTCCTGGCGCCGCAAGGCATAGCCCCATTGGCGTAGCCCCGCAGCGGACAGGATGTCATCCCCTGCCATTTGCGCCAGAGATACGGCGCGTTGGGCGGTTGCAGCGGCAGTGGCGTAATCGCTGGTGGCTTCGGCGAAATGCGCCTGTCGCAGGGCGACTTCGATCTGCCGTTGCACGGTGCTGAATTCTGCCGGGCCATTTTCCACCAAATCCGCCAGTTCATGCAGGAGCGCCTGTTGTTCCTCACGGCGACTTTGCAGATCGCAGGTGGTTTCCAGCCCGCACAGAAAATCATACATCGCCGCGGGTTGCTCTGGATGGCCGGCCAGATGCGTCTGCGCTATTTCCAGCCCGCGTCGGCAGAGGGTGAGCGTTTGTTCTTGGGCGAAGATCTGTTGGGCTCGCTGAGCAGCCAGGCGCAAATATTGGATGGCGCGCGGCCATTGCTGCGCCAGATCGAAATGATAGGCGCATACACTGGCCAGGTCGCCTGCTCCGGCGGCGGTTGTGTAGCGGATCTCCGTTACTGCGCCGAGCCGTGCGTGGAGCAGGCGGCGCAGCGGCGCGGGGATGCTTTGGTAAAGGGCGCTGCGGATTTTGTCGTGCGTGAAGTCCCAATCGCTGCCTGCCGGGCGTACCAACTGTCGCGCGTGCCATTCGGTCAGCGCCGTCGCCGCCGTTTCCGCTGCACACTCTCCGGCCTCCGCGAGTAACGTGCTGTCAAAGGGGCGTCCATAAGCCGCTGCCAGGGTGAGCAGATACAGACTCGTTTCATCGAGATGCTCGGTGCGTTGCACAATGAGGTCTTGCACCCTGGCGGGCAAGTCGAGCTCGGCTACATCGCCGGCCCATTCCCACCCGGCAGCAGCAGGAGTGAGAAGACCCTTTTCGCGCAGCGCGGACAGGATTTGGGCGATAATGAAAGGATTGCCGGCGCTCTCCTGGTACAGGTAGGCTGCCAGCGATGCGCTGTCTTGGGCGGTGAACAGGCGGTGGGTCAGTTGGATCACGTCTTGTGCCGTCAATGGCGGCAGGGTATGGAGATCCAGCAAGCCGTTGTGATCCAGGTCGCGTCGCAGTTGGGTAAGGGGATGATCGGCCGGCGTCTCTTCAGGGCGATAGGTGCCCACCAACCAGAAGGGGACGTCAGCCAGGCTGTGCACCAGGTAATGGAGGAGATCGAGGGTATCGGCATCGGCCCAGTGTAAGTCGTCCAGAAAAAGCACGCCATTTTGGCGATAGCGGTCATGTCCAGGGCGAGGCTGCGTCAAGGTACGCAGCAGCGTGGACACGGCATTAAAGAGTGTGGCGCGTTCCGGTTGAACCTGTCGTGGTGCGCTGGCGCACAACTCAGGGAACAGCCACGCCAGGTCCTGCGAGGCCCCCGACGGGAGTGAGGCCCAGGCGCTCACGGGAGAATGTTGCAGGTAGAGCCGCAGGGCTTCGTAGATTGCCTGATAGGGGACAGCACGGTTGTACTCATAGCAGCGCCCGGCGAGGATCAATCCGCCTTGTTCGGCGATGAAGCGGGTGACTTCGTGCATCAGGCGCGTTTTGCCGATGCCGGCTGGGCCGGCTAGCAACGTCAATCCGCCGTTTGCGCCGCGCCGGGCGGCGTCCCAACGGGCGAGCAGCCAGGCGTGAGTGTCGGCGCGGCCCACCAGCGGCAGGGTTTTGGGGTTGAGTGGCGCAGCCGAGGTGTCCGACGGCAACCACGCCGCGTCCAACGTCGCGTCGTCGAGAAGACGTTGGTGCAGCACTTCGGTCTCCGGAGTAGGAGAGACACCCAATTCATTGGCCAGTATCTGGCAACATTGCTCATATTGTTTGAGTGCGGCACTGCGCTGTCCGGCAAGGGCCAGGAGCAGCATTTTGTGACGGTGCGCCTCTTCGCGCCAGGGATCGAGGGCTAGCAGCCGATCAGTATAGTCCAGCCCGGTCTCAATTTCACCCCGCTGCGTATGCCACGTGAGGAGGAGATGCAGCGCGGTGGACATTTGCTGTCGCCAGCGTTCGCGCTCGATGACCAGCCACATCTCGAACTCCGGGCAATCGTCAAGGTACATCCCGGCCATAAAGTCGTCGCGATAGAGGGCGACAGCCTCGGTCAGTGCAGCGGCGTCGGCGGGCGCACGGGTCAATGTGGTGAAAGCGCTTATGTCCAGCCAGCAACTTGCCACGTTGAAGGTCACCGTCTCGCGGTCAGCGCTGACGCAGTTGGGGAGCAGGGCGTTGAAGTTGTGCAGCACGCGGCTGAGGTTGCCGCGTCCCCGCGCTTCGGGTTTATCCGGCCAGAAGAGATCGGCCAGGTGGGCGCGGGGCTGCGGCTGGCCTTGCGCTGCCAGGTAACAAAGCAAGGCCAGCGCCCGGCGCGATTCGAATCCCTGCACGGGCTGACCGGCGTGTTCTGCGCGCACCGGCCCTAAAAGGTATAAGCAATTCTTGAAACTCATACCATTGCGCGCTTTTGCGAAGGATTTGCGAAGAGTTGTTGAGTATAAGATAGCATAGTTGCGTGAAGTCACAAGTCACAAGTCGCGAGTTGCGAGTTAGGAGTTGCGAATGGCGAATAGCGAATGAGCGATTGACTTGTCACTCATTACTCATCACTACATCTTGAGGAGAAGGCCTTGTCAAACGAGCCGCATTATCAGGCTTATGTGCTGCGTTGCTGGCGGGAGCCGCCTGCGCAGCCCGGCGATGCGCCCACGGATTGGCGGTTCGCGTTGGAGCCGGTGGCGCAGGCGCCGCAGCGGTATGGGTTTAGTTCGCTGGAGGCGGTGTTTGCGTTTTTGCGGGAGGCTTTGGAGCGCTTTCCAATGTATGACGATCATTCTTGTGCTTTAGATCACCATTTGACCTGAGTTGTTGTTTACAAGACCTGGCAGGTTTACATAAGGCGCGGTTAGCGAAAAGCCGACGTTAAAAGCGGAGACCATCGTGCTGCGCGATCTGGCGACTATTAAGAGGGACACGATGAAACAAGATCGGCTATTCCAAAATATCGTGGGGCTGGTTCTGATTGCAGGACTGGCCTGGTTGACCACGTATCCGGTGCAAGCTGCCGGGACATTGCGCTACGTCTCCGCTACAGGAGCCGATACCGGCGCGTGTACCAATCCCGCCGCGCCGTGCAAGACAGTGCAGTACGCCATTGACCAATCCGTCTCCGGCGACGAGCTCCGCCTGGCCGGCGGGACTTATGGCGTGGCCTCCATCAGCGGCAAGAGTCTGACGCTCAAAGGCGGTTACGCGGCGGATTTCAGCAGCCGCGACCCCGCCGTGAATCTCACGACGCTGAATGGCGACGGGTTCAATACGGTGCTTACCGCCTACGGGCAATCGGACGCTTTCATTGATGTGACACTCGACGGGCTGCGCCTGGTCAACGGCGGGATGTGGGGCGGCAACAGCGCCGCGGGAGGCAGCACGCGCTATGTCAACCTGACCGTGGAGAGCTGTGTGTTTCAGAACAATTCCGGCAACAGCGGCGCGGCCGGCGGCCTCTATCTGATGGAGAGCAACGCCGTCATCCGCGCCAGCCAGTTCCTCACCAACACGAGCACGAGCCGGGGCGGCGGCATCTACCTCTACGGCTCACGGATAGACCGTTACACGCTGACGCTGGAGGACGACCTCTTCCAGGGCAACCGGGGCGCTTATGGCGGCGGCATCTATCTGTGGGGCGGGATGCTCACGCTGCGCGACAATGTCTTCGTCAACAACACCGCCACCGATGTGGGCAGCCAGTATGACGCTTATATGGTTGGCGGCGGCTTTTATATTGACGATTCGCAACTGCTGATGCAGCGCAACCTCATCCGCAACAACACGGCGACGCAGGGGAGCGGCGGGGGCGGCGTCATCGCGGTGGATCGTTTTATGGTCGACCCCGGTGTGACGCAGCAGTTGGAGAACAACGTCTTTGTGGGCAACACGCTCGGCAACGCGGCCCGTTATGGCGCGGCGCTGCTCTTTTCGGATGCAGAAGCCACGCTGGATTCCAACACGCTCAGCGCGAACACCGGCGGCGACGGCAGCGCGTTGACGTTGGTGGAAGATTCGGTTGTCGCGGTGCACAACAGCATTGTCGCCAACCAGATCACCGGGATGACGGTATACACGGACAGCGAACTGACGGTAGACGGCATTTTGTGGTACAACAATACGCAGAACACGCACAACATCGCTGGCAGCGTCGTATTGAGCCACGAGTACACCGGCAATCCCAACTTTACGGCAGACGGCTACCACATCAGCGCCGGCTCCGCCGCGCTGGGCCGCGCCGTCGGTGTGACCCTGGCCGACGACGTGGACGGCAACGTCCGCCCACAAGGCGCCGTTGCCGATTTGGGCGCGGATGAATTGCTGGACGTGGGCCTGGGCGTGAGCAAGCAGGCCAGCGCCGCCGCGTTCTATCCGAGTTCAACCTACGTCTACACCATCACCGTCTTCAACGACGGCGTCAATCCGGCGAGTACCCTCACTCTGGCGGACGATTTGCCGCCCGAACTGCGCGCCACAGCCGTCAATATCTCGGCGGGAAGTTGTGTACTCAACACGGCCTGGGACGGCGCGACGACGTGCAGCGTGGGGCCGCTATCCGCCGGGAGCAGCGCGCAGATGTTGCTGACGGTGGAGACCACCGCGACGACCGGCGGCGCGATGCTGCGCAACGTGGTCACGGCGACCGCTACGGAGACGCAGAACGGCGCGACGCTCGATACCCCCTTCCATACCTGCCAGGCGCGGCTGAACGCTGCGCCGACGGACTATGCCACCGTGCAGGCGGCGATTGACGCGGCGACGCATCCCACCGACGTGGTGAAAATCTCCGGCGTGTGCGCCGGCGCACAGGATGTGGACGGGCTGCGGCAATTGGCTTACCTCGACCATTCAGTGACGCTGCAAGGCGGCTGGAACAGCGACTTCACGGCGTGCGACCCGGCGCTCTATCCCACCACGCTCAACGCATTGGGCCTGGGGCGGGTGCTGTACGTCCACACCGGCGTCAGCGCGACGGTGGAAGGGCTGAACATCACCGGCGGGGACGCGGCGGGGTTGGGCGGCGCCGGATTGACCGTGAATGAGGGCGCGGGCGGCGGGCTGTACGCGCAATACAGCGCGCTCACGGTGCGCAACGCGGCCATCTATGGCAACTATGCCTCGACGGCCGGCGGCGAGGGCTATGGCTACGGCGGCGGCATCGCTATCTACAACGCCGCGCTCACCGTCACGAATAGTCTTATCCGCGAAAATGTGGCCTCGCTCAACAGCAACGGGGCCGGCGGCGGGCTGTACCTGCAGCAAGACCAGTTACGTTCCAGCGGCCACTACGATGTCGTCATCCAGGATTGTCAGATTCTCACCAACACCGGCTCGGTCGCGGCGCACGGCCTGGGCGGCGGGGTCAAGATGACGTATTCCTACTATGGGGACGTCGCGTTAACCGACAATCTTATCCGGGGCAATCGCGCCGCCGGCGGCGCCGGCGAGGGCAAGGGCGGCGGCTTTTATTGCAGCAACTCGATCAACAGCACTGCGACCCGGCTGGCTGGAAACCAGGTTCTCTACAACGAGGCGGCTTCCGGTGCTTTCTCTGGTTATGGCGGCGGCGTCTATGCCGACACCTGCAATATGGCCTTGAACAGTAACACGATCCAGCACAACCGCGCCGCCTACACGAATCATAGCGATTACGCCGGGTACGGCGGCGGCGTGTACGTGACCGGCGGCAGCGCCTATAGCGCCAGCGAGGGGATGTTCACGCGCAACGATATCGCCTACAACGCCGCCAATCCGCTCGGCCACGGGCTGGGCGGCGGGATGTATCTGGCTTCGTCGGCCGGCATCGGGACGCCGCTGGCGCCTCAGAGTGCGCTCAACGGGGAGCGACTGCGCTTCAACACGGCCGGCGCCAGCGGCTACGATTCGCGCGGCGGCGGTCTGTTCATTTACCTGGTCAAGCCGGTGCTGCGCAACCTGCTTGTGACCGACAATCAGGCCACCTCTCAGGGCGCGGGCATTTACGTGAGTGGGGCCAAAGTCACGGTGCAGCACGCCACCCTCGTCCACAACACCGGCGGCGACGGTGCCGGCATCCACGTGGCCGAAACCGTCATCGGCCTGGACACCTACACCGGCACGCTCGGCCTGTACAACTCGATTGTGGCCTCGCAGACGGTGGGCGTCTCGGTCGCTTTGACCAACAGCGCCACATTGGATTACGTGTTGTGGCATAACAACACCGCCAACACCGGCGGCAGCGGCGTCATCAGCAGCACGCACACGCTCAGCGGCGACCCGCGCTTTGCCGCCGACGGCTATCACCTCCTGGGGACGTCGCCGGCCAAAGACGTGGTGGAAGTGTCGCCGGTGGAGGAAGACGTGGACGGCGATTTCCGCTACGGCGGCTACGGCTACGACCTGGGCGCCGACGAATATCCCGCGCCCGGCTTCCGCCTGCGCAAGACGGCCAACGCGGTCAGCGTCGCCACCGGCGAAACGCTGACCTACACTATCGTCCTCAGCAGCAGCGGCAACCTGACGGCGACCGGGACGACGCTGGTGGACGACATCCCGGCGGCGGAGCGCGCCTTGAGCGTGCAGACAAGCCGGGGGACGTGCGCCGCGCCGGGCGGTTGGGGCGTGGACGTGACCTGTGACCTGGGGGCGCTGCCGCGCCTGGACTGGGCCAGCATCACCGTCACCGTGCAGGCGACGACGACGACGACGATCAACCCGCCGCTCGCGCTGACCAATATCGTCACCGCGACGGCGACCGGCGAGGGCGACGGGACGCAGCGCGCGACGGCGCTCACTGTGCTGCTCTCCGATTGCTGGGCTAAAACCGGCGACGTGGTCTACGGCAACGTCCAGCAGGCGATTGACACCGCCGTGCCCGGCGGCCTGGTGCAGATCTCCGGCGTGTGCTACGGTGTGACGACCATCGGGACGCTCAAGCAAGTCGCGTACATCACCCAATCGCTCACGCTGGAGGGCGGCTGGAACCGCGAGTTCACGGTGCAGGACGCCGCGCTCTATCCCACCGTGCTGGACGCACAGACTCAGGGACGGGTGGTGTACATCCTGGATACGGAGGCCGTCACGCTGACGCACCTCATCTTGCAGCACGGCTCCTCCTTGGGCTTGGGCGGATTTCAAGACCTGAGCCGCTATCACGACGCCGGGGCGGGGATGTACGTCAACAACGCCAACGTCAATGGGCGGCTGGTGGTGCAGCACTGCACGCTGCGCGAAAACGGCGTGGACGCCCGGTCTTACGGCGGCGGGGCGTATGTGATCAGGACTTACAATGGCGTCGTGTTCGAAGACACGCTGATTCAGGGCAACGGCTACTATGCGGCCAGCAATTCGTCCAGCGCCTATAACGTCGGCGGCGGACTGGCAGTCCTGTATTCCGACGGCGTGACCTTACGCCGAAGTCGTTTTATTCAGAACGCTTCGGGGAATGATGGCGGGCTGCTCTTTTCGGCCGGCAGCGATGACGGCTGGGATACGGTGTTGGAAAACCTGGTCTTTGACGGCAATCGCGCTTACGACAACTATGGCGGCCTGTACATCTCCAGCGGTTCGCAATCTGGCGACGCGACCGTGCGCAACGTGGCGGTGGTGAACAATCAGGTGCGGAGCGGCAGCACGCCGGGCTTCTATTATTCGCCCTACGTGGCCGTCACATCCTTCGACCACGTGACTATCGCCAACAACACCGGCGGGAATGGCCGGGGGCTGGATTTTGGCACCGGGCCTTATGGCGGTTCATATTTCACCGTGCGTAATCTGGTCGTGGTCAGCCAGACGGTGGGGGTGTACGCCGGCTATGACATCCACCCAACTCTCAACGGGGTGTTGTGGCACGCCAACACGGCCAACACCGGCGCGTATACGCCCGGCGAAGTCATTGTCACTAACGCGCGCAGCGGCGCTCCGCTGTTCGCGGCGGACGGCTATCATCTCACCGGGCCGTCGCCCGCGCTGGACGCAGGCGTGGCGGCGACCGTGACGACCGACCTCGACGGCGAGGCGCGGCCCGTCGGTGACCCGCTCGACTCCCCCGACCTGGGCGCGGACGAGTTCAAAGGTTTGACGCTTACCCGGACGGTTACGGGAACGATGACCTTTGGCGCGGCGCGGGCAAAGGTGGTCTTCGACACGCTTCCGGCGGGGCTGGATAGCATCACCGTCACCGTGACGCCGGGGCGCTTCCCCACCAATCGCCCGGCGGAGGAAGTCGTCAGCCGCACGGTCGTCATCCAGCCGGCAGCGGTCATCCCATTCACGGCCAGCCTCGCGCTCGGTTACGCCGAGGGCGAACTGCACGGCTTGACGGAAGCTAACCTGCGCCTCTATCGTTGGGACGGCGGCGCGTGGCAAGGGTATGCCGACGCGGTGGACGCAGCGCGCAACGTCGTCACGGCGACGGTCGTGCATGACTGCAGCCCGTGGGTCATCGGGACGGAGACGACGCCGACGGCGGTGACGCTGCTGGACTTTGCAGCGCGTAGGACGCCGCTCTGGGGGTATGGCGTCATTGGACTGGTTTGGATCATGGGTGGGTCTATCTTACAGCGCGTAAAAAAGCGGCGCAAATCGCAGTTTGTTTGAGTCGCTTTTGACGAGGGCGACGACAGCATGCGCTATAGCTTCGTCGTTTCAGGATTGTGACCAGGCCGTCGGTGAATCCGGCGGCCTGGTTTTTCATCACCCGGTGAAATTCGGTGAACTTTTTCCTCCTGGACTGCATGAAACCCATAGATCGACAAAACAAACCACAAATGTAACTATTCAGCCACCTTTGCCAGGTGGCGAACGGGACTTTGGGGAGGGC
>DAOOGN010000095.1:0-16159 GCA_035415725.1 Anaerolineae bacterium
TAAATTAGTGTTCGGGCAACCGGGCGCTCACGTAACAGTTTTGTGGGCCCACGGGATCAATTCTGTACCGGCCGGGCAAATTAAGATCCAGCCGTGGGGATCTAGCGCCTGGATCATCAACTCGCAAGGTGAAACAGAGTACTATAGCTGCGGTCTGACCGCAAAAGATCTTATCTCTGTTCCCGAACTTGAAGGGGCCCCCGATACTCTTTTGCCCCCGGATGATCCAAACAAGCCAAGTGTCGTAGCGGGGATGCCTGCAATCGGCGGCCCAGTCCATATCCTTATTGAGACCCACGAATCCTGCAAGACCTCCGCCCCCACCGGCTCCGCCGCCCTCGTCTGCGAAAACGGGCGCGTCGTCGGGACCGCCCTGCTGGGCCGCGACGAAACCTCCGGCCTGGCCACCCTCACCGCCGCGTGCAGCCCCGGCCGCTGCCGCGTCGTGCTGATCATCATGCTCTACGTCTCCCCGCCCGCCGCCTTCCCCACCGCGTAACCACCGGTGATTGCCGTAGTTCGCCGTCGAGAGCGCAGAGCACGCAGAGTCAGCCTATCTGCCTCTCCGCGTTCTCCGCGCCCTCGGCGGTAAAATCAAACCACCTCGCGCACTTGACAAAAAAATCGGAGGGGGGAAGGTATAATATATCCAGCATACCGTGGGATAGACGGGGCTGGTTACTGGAAGCTCGAAGCTGGATACTGGTTACTCGATTCGCTATTCATAATTCGCAATTCGCTTTCCCGGAGGTATGCCAATGAACCGCAAACCCTGGCCCATCCTGGTGGGCATTGCCCTCGTGTTGCTCCTTGCGGCGGCGGCGCTCTGGTGGCGTCCCCGTCCTGCTGCCCTGCCTGCGCTCCCACCCACGTTATTTCCATTCTTTCCCCATATAAAAGAAAGGCGTTAGCGCAATGAAACGCAAATCGATGTGGCTATTATTTGGAATGGTCGGGTTGTGTCTGGCCGTGCTGGTTGCCTGCAAACCGCAAGCGCCGCCCCCACAGTGTTTCGAGCACAAAATAGATCTGACCGGGTTGACATACGCTTTGTGCGCCGACAAAGGCCGTTATCGCTATGGGGAAGCCATCCGGGCCAGTTTTACGCTGACTAACACGGGAAACCGCAAGGTGACGTTGAACGGCGGTGACAAACCGGCGCTCGAACTACAACTTGCAGGCGGGACTTGGACGAATATATCTCCCGCGCCTGCCACTCAGATCACCCTTGAAGCAGGCGCGGCTTATACGATTGCGGGGCGCTGGATTCCGGAACAGGCTTATCTTGAGGAGTCAACTGCAGTTGGCCGGGGGCATCGCGCTTTCATGACGATCTACGCCGCCATACGTCTCAAACCTGATGATGTGCGCAGCGCTCGGCTCAGCGTAGAGTACTTGCCCGACGAACCGGCCCCGATACCGACTGAGAACAAGTTGAGTGGCAACTGCGCCGGAGAGCAACGTTCTGCCGGCGACCTGGAATTGCAGATTTGCACGGATAAGCTGGAGTACCAATTCGGTGAAACGGTGCAAGTACGGTGGCAGATACGTAATATCTCCGACAGTCCGATCGTGCTGGATGGGGGGGATGCTGCGGCTATGGATATCCATATTGTGGAATGGGACCTTCCCGCAGGGGAGAAATATCCGATTGCCTCAGGTGAGGAACGTCAGTCGGATACAAATGACTATGAAACGCGAATCGAGCTTGCGCCGGGCGCGGTTTATCTCATCGAATGGCAATGGCCGACGGAGCAGACGAACTTCGACGCGGTTTTGGAGTATATGCGTCCTCCTGAAAAAAGGGAAATAGCTTTTGTTTATATCAATGGTGATTATTGCCTTCGACCTGGAAATCGCTGGTCATTCGATGTTAGAATAAATTATGCCGTAGAGGATAACAGATAGAATTTTGCGTGCAACAAGATGTGACACCACACCTCATTCAAATCGTTCTATTTCAGGTCTTGAGGAGGATACAATGTTCCGAAAAACTACTAAACTTCTCGTTTGCGCGATAGCGCTATTGCTCCCGTTGGTTGCAGGCATTGCGGTCGTGATGGCAAAGCCAGCACAACAAACCCCGTATTCCTATTATTTCGCCGGCAAGGTTGAGGTACAAAACAAACGTGCTTTACCCAACCGAAGGCTAGATGTTCAAATTTCTTGTGATGGTTTGGTTACAACAACCATTCAATCCGATCTGGATTGGAACTGGTCAGGTATGCTAAATCTGCCTACGGACATGGCCACATGTGATGTTCAGCTTTTGTTACCGCCAGGTTATCAAGGAGTGGGAGTAGTAGTACCACCAGAAAGTGCAGACTGGACAGTCATCAGTCCGACTCATGTCCGATACCTAAGTATGTCGCCTGGTATGCTGGGTCTCGCTACTTTTTCCATTCAAAAACCGATGACCACAACTCAGACACCCCATTTCAGCATCGAATGGTACACAGATGTGGATGACCCGGACTATCCCAGTCATGGCACTATAGTGGGCGTGGACTATGTTAACGTTATCTCCACCGCCCTAGAAGATGCCCGGTCATATTACTTAAACACTTTGGGATATAGAATGCCGCCGCCAACCCCGGGGCGTTCGGATGATTTGATCACAGTTCACGTAGAGGCTAATCCTTTTAGAGTGTCGGCAGGCTATGAAATGAATCCTTCCGGTCTTGCCTACGGCGGTCAAATCTGGCTTAGAAACAATGTCAGTGCATCTGATGGCGAGTTGCGCAGCCTGGCTATGCATGAACTGTTCCATTTGGTGCAATACAATTACCTGGGCTACAACCTGGATGCGGATTTGCTTGGCTGGGCTGTCAATGCGCCCAAATTGGCGTTGAGAGACCTATGGCTTATAGAATCCACTGCCAGTTGGGCCCCCGGAATCGTTGAGACTTCTTTGAAGCGACATGATCAAGGATGGGGGCCCATCAATCGTTTTCGCGAGACCATAAACCAGCCGTTATCCTATGCTGTCATTGACGGTAAAAATGCTGACGATCGGCAATATGGAGCAGTGGTATTTCCTCTGTCTCTGGTCAAGCACCAGCGAATGGGACAATCGGATATTGTGAGAGAAATGTTCGAAAAGATAGAGCAAAATCCCGACGATCCTTTCTCGCAAATCGATGTCATTTCAGGAACAAACCTGGTCCGGACACTGACAGATTTTGCGACGGCCAATTATCTTTATCAAGATACGACGCGTGGGTATGAACAAGCGGATTGGAGTGTTTGGCCCTCACCGGTACAAGATGTCGTAAAAGATGCGCATAAATTTACGCTTGTCAACTTCGGAGATACAGTCAGCGGCAGCGGTGAAGTCTATGGATTGGGGGCAGAATATATCGAGATATCGACCACGAGCCATATTCCTTATGGAAATGCACTTATTGCCACATTCCAGTTTACGACGAATTATCCAAGTGAGTTTCCGGTTAAAGTCGATATAGGGGAGAACCTGAAGATACGTTTGTTGTTACAAGCATCAGGGGGAAACTGGAGTATCCAGGATGTGGACGTTCCGTCACATTTGTCTTTGGATGGCCTATTTCAATATGCGGTTATGGGGCAATACGATAAGATCGTTTTTATTTTGATGGATACTAAGTATTTTCCATACTCGTCAATAATTCACCCCCATTCTTCGTTAGCTTCGTATCATCGCATAGACTTCGACTACACCCTCAAACTCACCTACGCCGAAAAAAAACCCCCGCTCGTGTACGCCTGTATTCAGGAAGAATCCATCTTTGGGGCCACCGTCAAGGCGGCAGCGATCGACGTAGATTCGCAGCTTGCTGAAATTAAATTCGGTTTTTCGGCACCCACGATTCTGTCACCCACAGTAGAGTGGTGGGAAGACACCCGGTTTGTGCCGTTTCTGCGGTTACCTGGCTGGTCTTTTACTGCCACCGATAGTGCGGGGAACGTGGCGACTCTCTCGGCGCCTCTGCAGGACTGTGACGATGGTGACGGGGGCGGCGGCGGGGGTGGCGGTGGGAATACATGTGGAAGCGCCTATTTCCGACCGGGCTGTGACAATCCTGACGACAATGTTTCCAGTGCGATGCCCTCACCTCAGTCCGTGACTCTGCCGGAAGGCGTGCGCGCCGAGCCGGCCGTGGGCATCTTGCAACGCGGATATGCCGCCAATGCCCAGTCTTTGGTGGAATCCGTCGGAGAACGCGCCTGGCCGGTCAGTATTTACTTCGATCCTGTTGCCACTGCCCAACTATTTCCCGTCCTCCTCATCCCCTCCGGCGGCCTGTACGGGCTGGAAAACGACGCCGCCTTCCGCGCTCGGCTGGAGGAATACGCCCGCCAGGGCGGAACCATCGTGGCCTTTGCCCAACAGCACGGCTACGAGTACGCCGCGTTGCCCGGCGGCGAAGTCAATGGCTACGGCTGGAACGAGGATATTTCCTGCTTCCAGGCCGCGCTGCGGATGGAAACCTGGCACCCCATCCTCGCCGGTTTCAACCACGCCGAGCTTACCGTACACGTGGACGGTTATTTCAGCGCCTGGCCCGCCGACGCCCAGGTACTCCTCTCCCGCACCGCCAACGGCCAGCCGGGCGCGCTCCTCTATCCCTATCCACCTTCCCCCCCTGCGGAGGAGCCTGTCCCGAGTCCCTCGAGGGAGACCGAGGGGGGGCAAGGTTACGTCTTCGCAACGACGATCTACGACGACTGGGGAACGCTCAACGGGCAAGCTAGCGCCGATGCCCGCGCGTTGCTGCGCGATCTGCTCACCTGGGGGATAAGCTCTGCCGCTGAAGAAGCGGCGGCAGAAGTGTTGCCCCAAGCCGTCTATAATGCGCCCCTCACTCTCACCTTCCCCATCACCAACACTACGCCCTACACCGTTGCCGCTGTGCAACTCGCTTTCGTCACCCCCGCCCGCCGGGTGGCTCTCACCCACACCATCGCCATCACCATTGCGCCCGGCCAATCCATAACGCTTGGGCCTTCCGCCTATCCGGTACTGCAGCCTTCTAACTATGCGCCGTACCTCGGCCTTTGGCGCGTGGATGCCCAACTTCTTACATCACATGGGGCGCGGCTCACACCCTATACCCAAATCGCCCGCTTCGTCGTCGCGCGCCCGCCGGCCATCGTGGACCCCGCCGCGCCGCTCTATCTGAGCATCACCGGCCCCGGCCAGGCCTTCGTTGCCAACAGCCACGCGACGTTCGAATATCACCTCTACAACCGCAGCGCCGTTCCCCTCACCGCCACAGTGTCCTATGGCTTTGATCATTGGTTTCTGCGCAATTACACACCGCTGGCCGAGAACGTCGTCGTCCCGCCTGCGCAGGGCGACATCCACGGCGAAATCATGCTGCCCCTCGAACTTCTGATCAACGACGAATTCCGCCTGCGCGGCTATGCGACCACCGGCGCTTACCAGGCTACGGCTTCTTACGGCGTTTTGATGCGGAAAGCCGCCGTTGAAGTTGCAGCGATGCTCCAACCGGCGGAAATCCAACGCGGCGCCGAGACGACCCTGACGTTGCGCGTGACCAATTCTACCGGCCTGCCTTTCACCCCCACGCTCCAGATAGAGGCATTCGATGCCGCGCACACCCTTTACCATACCGCAACGTTGACCGTCGCAATGCCGGCGCAGCGCGCCGACGTTTGGCCGTGGTGGCCGGTCGTAACGCACACCTTCACTGTCCCTGCCACGGCGGCCGGCGGTGCCGGGCCCGTGTGGATCGAGGCTCTCGCCGACGACGGCCGTGTCATCGGCGGCGGCGTCGCGGCGCTCCACATCCCTTCTTCGCCGCTCGTTTTCTCCATAGGGCAGCCCCAGCTAGTCAGCGCGGGGAGTCTGGCAACGCCTCTCACCCTCACCAATACCGGCGTACTGCCCATCACCTCAGGCGCGCTGACGCTCACCTTGACCGCGCCCGGCGATCCCGTCACCGTGACAGCGACGACGGCCTTCACATTGGCCCCGCTGACCTCCCAGGCCCTTACCTTGCCCCTGGATGTGCCCCCATTGGCCTTCGGCGAATACACCCTCACGCTCGATGCCGCCGACGAGTACGGCGCGCGCCGGCAGCAAGTACTCTGGCCGGCCGCCCTGCTGGCGCAGACGCACCTGGATCAAGACAGCTATCGCGCCCGCGAAACGGCCGCCGTCGCCCTCACCCTGGACAATGCCGGTCCCTTCCACTTGCCGCTCACCGTCACCCTCGCCGCGCCCGCGCTTTCTTATGTTTATACCCAACCGCTCACGCTGGACCCGGACGCTGAGGACGCGCTTTCCTGGGACATTCCTCTGCCCTCCGACGTGGCCGCCGGAGCGTACCCGCTCTACGTTACCGCCACGCTGCCTTCCGGGGACGTGTGG
Organism: Anaerolineae bacterium; assembly: GCA_035415725.1. GTDB lineage: Bacteria > Chloroflexota > Anaerolineae > B4-G1 > SLSP01 > DSWT01. The sequence continues at coordinate 6,374 of DAOOGN010000095.1, forward strand.
GGGACGCCTGCCGGTGCGCTCGTCGTGCCCCCGGCCCGGCTGGAGTGGGACGCCGATGTGCCGCCGGCGGCAACGGCCGGCGATACGCTCGCGCTATACTTGTACAACTCTGGCGGCGTGGACGCAGAGGCCGCCGTGTCCCTGCGCCTGCTGGACGCGCGTGGCCTGGTCGTGGCGGCGTGGGCGGAACAGGCCGGCCTGCCGGCCGGTGACGAGCAGGGCTTCACCCTCACCGTACCCGACCAGACGCGCAGCGGCGTGTACACCCTGTTGGCGCAGGCCACGCTGCCCGGCGCAGAGCCGGTATCCTACTGGCAGCTCGTGCAAATCGATGGCGTGACCGCCGGTCTGACGGCGACCACCGACAAAGAACGCTATACCTTCTGGGATTCCCTCGACGCGGCTGCGACCATCGCCAACGGCCCGCGCCCGTTGAGCGACGCGCAACTCCAGCTCGAGATCGTCCAGGCAGAGGAGCGGCTCGTTCCGGCTCGGGAGAGTTGCCTGTATGACGATCCAGAGTGCGGTCTTTTTGGCTACCAGAATGTGTCCGCCTCCGCCATCGCCGTCGATGCGGGCGGCAACCGCTGGTTCGGGACGACGGAGCAGCCCGAGGGAACCCTTGCCCATCTGGATCGTCTCGCCGCCGACGGCGTCACCTGGCAGACCGTTGAACTACCGGTCGATGACGATTGTGTGATTAACGACGTAAGCGTAGGTCCCGACGACCGCGTCTGGCTTGCGTTGAGAACCTACTCCTACTACGATCCACCAATCGGCGTGGCTGTGCTGCTTTCCAACACGACCTGGCTCACCTACAGCGCCGCCAGTTCTGGCCTGCTCAGCAACGGCGTCGTCCGGGTGACGCCGGACGCGATGGGCAACGTCTGGTTCGCCTCGCACCCGGTCTGGGACGACGACCTCGGCGACTACCGCGACGGCGGCCTCAGCGTCCTGCGCGCTGACGATACCTGGATCACCTACACCACGGCGAACTCCGGCCTGCTCACCGGATCGCCGACCGGCCTCGCCGTGGATGCCGCCGGCAACGTGTGGGTAGCCGGCGATGGCCTGAGTCAGTTGCGCGCCGCCGACAGCATGTGGATCACCTACACCACTGCCAACAGCCCTTTGCTCACCGACAACCCCACGGACGTGGCCGTGGACGCCTCGGGCGACGTCTGGGTGGCCGGCGACGGCCTGAGCCGCCTGCACGCCGGCACTACCTGGTTTACCTACACCACGGTAAACTCCGGTCTGCAAAGCAGCCAGATCAACCATCTGGCAGTCGCCGCCGACGGGCGCATCTGGGCCGCTGCAGGGTATGATTATGTCCAGGTCTATGATCCGGCGACCGCTGCAAGTGTGCTGTATGCTCTACCGGGCGTGACCTATTCGGATATCCTGGATCTGGCCGTGGGACCGGACCCGGATGAGGTCTGGATCGGTACCAGGGGAGGCGTGGTCCGTTACCGCCTGCCGGGCGTTGCCACCCGCGTGCTCTGGCAAGAAACCTTCCCCATCAACCTGGCCGCGAGCGCACAAGAGGACGTGTCGACATATCTCAACTACGTCGCAACACTCGGCGCACCCGGCAAGTTCCACCTCCAGGCGCGGCTGCTGGCGGCCACCGGGCAGGAACTGGCCGCCGCCGCCCAACCTTTCTACGTGGATCCGAGCAATGCAGACGGGTGCGCGCTGACCGTCAACCTTACCCCTACCGTGGCCGCTCCGTTGCAACCGTTGCAGGTCTATGGCGCAATCACGAGCCAGTACTCGGATTACGAGGATGTGCAGCTCGCCGTGACCCTGGACGACGCGACCATCGTCATCTCCGATGCCATGACACTGCCCTATGGGATTCCAGTACCCTACACACTCACACTTCCCGCCCCCGACCGCGCCGGCGTTTTCCTGGTGACGGCCGAGCTGCGCCTGTCTGCCGAGGGTGCGCCGGTCACGCTGAACGAGCGCCTCGTCGTGGACGCCCCGGCTGTGGAGGCTGCGTTGGCCGCCCCTACCGTGGCCGGCCGCGCGCCGTTCGACGTCGCGTTGACCCTGGAAAACCCCTCGGCGCTGGACCTGGCGCTCACCGTCACCCGCGACGGCGCGCCACCCGAAACCCTGACGTTGCCGGCCGGAGCGCGCGCGCTGCGGCTCTGGTCGCAACACATCACCACCGATACCTTGCTCACCGTCACCCTTTCCGGTGATGTGTCCCAGGTGCTCACGCAGAGCGTCGCCTTTGGCGAGGGCCTGACGGCAACCTGGACGCCCGAGGCGTATGCCCTGCCGGGTCAGATGTCCGTACCCTACACCTTCACCAACACCGGCCAACTGGACCTGGCCTTCACCACCTGCGTCACTCTGACCAACGAGTCAGAGGAAATAGCGGCGGCCGAGTTCACAAAGGTTCTGCTGGCCGGCAATGCGAGCGCCGGTCAGGTCGTCTTCGCCGATATACCACCCGGCGACTACACCTTCAGCGCCAGTACCCCGTGGAGCGCCGACGCCTTCTCGCTTACCGTGCGCCCCGTCGAAGCTGCCGCCCTGGACGTGTTGGCCACGCCCGCCGTGGGCGCCGCCGTCACCGTGACGGCTCACGTCACCAACACCGGGGCCGCGCCGTTGGAAGCCGTAGTCCACGTGCAAGCGCCTTTCGACACGGTCACGCCCGTGCTCCTGGCGCCGGCGGAGACGCTGATCTTGCCGCTCGTGTTGGACCTGTCCGCCCTCGCCCCCGGCGCTTGGCCGCTTACGTTGACTGTGGAGAGCGGCGGCGGCGCCATCCTGGACACAGCCGTCACAACCGTCACTGTGCCGCAGGCCAACCTGGTCGTGACCGCCGTCCCCACCGACACGCGCGTCACCGCCGGTGAGACGGTCACGCTCACCTTCGACGTCGCCAATCGCGGCGCCGCGCCGGATACCGCCGTCCTCACCGTCACGCTGGGCAATCTGCTGGACGACACGCAACGTCTGTGGTTGCCCGGCGGCGCGGCAGGGACGCTGGCGTTCGTCTTCGACGCCCCCGTGGGCCTCTCCGGCGAGACGCTGGTGGGCTACTACCACTTCGGCGGACACCGCTACGACCTGGCGCTGCCCATCGACGGCGTCGACCTGTCCGTCGACGCCGGGTGGGACCAACCCTTTTACGATCCCGGCGTCACCGCGACACTGCGCCTCACGGTGACCAATCACGGCGCCGCTGGGACGCCGCCCCTCTACGCAGCCGTCGGTTACGACGCTGACGCCTACGCCGGTGCGGTGGTCACCCAACCGTTGACCCTCGCCGGTGGGGCCACGCAGGCGCTGGACTTCTCGCTCACGGCCGGGGACTACACCGGCGACACGTTAGTCTTCTACGCTGTCTATGAAGCGGACGAGCAGCGCGGCATCCACCTGAACACCACCTACCTCCGCCTGCGCCAGCCCGTCGTCACCGTGATCCCCGACCGCACCGTCTACCGGCCCGGCGATACCGTGCACGCCGCCGTGGTCACGACGGCGACCGGCACACTCACCGTCACGGCGCCGGGATTCACTACCGTGTTATCCCCCACGGCTTGCCCCGCGCCCCCGACCCCCTGCTTCCAGTTTGCCCTGCCGGACACCCTGCTGCGCGGCACATACACCATCAACTACGTCCTGGCTCTTTCTGGTGGTGGAGAAGCAGTGGGGCGTGTGCCTTTCGACGTGAATGCACCCTGGGTGCGCGTCACCGAGGCGTCCTTGCTCGACCCGCGTCCCACACCGGGGGAAACGCTGCGGGCCGAACTGACCGTCGCCTCCACCGACGCCCTGACGGTCGCCCTGCGCAGTTGGCTGCGCTATCCCGATGGGACGCGCTCGGAAACTGCCGTCAGTATCATCCCGCTTGCAGCGGTACTCAATAACCATTTGACCATTAGCCATACCCTGAGCACGGCCCACAGCGGCGCACACCAACTGATCTACCAGGTGAGCGTCCCCGACAACCAGGAGGAGATGTACGCCTCCGGCTTTGAGAGCTTTATGGTGGGGGCTGCGACATTGCTACACTTCGCCACCGACCGGACAGTGTACGGCGATCCATCCGCGCCGGTGACCGCGCGCGTGGGCGTTTATGCCGCCCTGACAACCCCGGCAACCCTTACGCTCACTCTGGATGACTTGAGCCAGCACACCTATCCCCTCACGCTGCTGACCGGCACGCAAACGCTCACGTTCACCTGGCCACAACCCATCACCCTGGGCGATCACATTCTAGCAGGGCGCCTGAGCGTAGCCGGCCTCGCTGCCACGGCACAAACGCACTTCCGGTACGGCGTCGAGGCTGCCGATCTCGCCGTGGCTGCGCCGCGCTTGTCCGCAGACGACGGCAGCCTCACGCGCACCGTGACGGCCCTGGTCTACAATCGCGGCGGCTTCCCGGCGGTCACGACGACGGTGCAGTTCTGGGATGGCGCGCCGGGTGTCGGGACGCTTTTGGGCACGGCCCCCTTGCCTCCGCTGGCGGCGGGCGCGATGACCAACGTGGCCACCGATTGGTCTATCCAGGGCCAGGGCGGACTGCACACGCTGTACGTTGTGGTGGATCCCACCGCGCAAGTAACCGAGTTCGATGAAGACAATAACACGGCCTCCGCCGTGGTGTCCTTGCCGCGTCTGGTATTGCACGTAACGCCAGAACAATCCACCTACACTCTCGGCCAACCGGTGACAGCGCTAGTGACGGCGACGAACCTATCCTCGGCTACGGCGTTGGAAAATCTCGCTATCACGACGACTTTTGAGTACGTAGGGTGGCTCACTGCCTTCCAAACCACGCATACCGTCACGCTTGCGGCGGCAGATACCGTCGCCTTCCCGGTGGTATGGCCTTCTACCGGTTTTACCGGTACCTATTTCATCCGGGTTCAGTCCGCCGATCCAACCGGAGAATTCCACGAGGCTACCACGAGCTTCTATCTGGACGCGACGCCGGTATCCGGACAACCGCTGGTGAACCTCGGCCCAGAGCGCAGCGTCGCCGAGGGCAGCCCCATCACCTTCACGGCCACCATTACCGACCCCGACACGCCCACCGGCCACATCCTGCACTGGGATTTCGGCGATGGGGGCGCGGCTGATGGAACACTCACACCAACCCACGTCTACGCCGATGATGGCGTCTACCCCGTCACCCTTACCGTCACCGACACTGCAGGCTTGAGCGGTGCGGGCCATCTGACCGTCACTGTCGCCAACGTCGCCCCCATCGTGACCGCCGGGCCGGATCGCACCGTCGCCGTGAGTGAAACGCTCGCGTTCAACGGCGTCTTCACCGACCCCGGCGTGCTGGACACCCACACCATCGCCTGGGATTTCGGCGACGGGATTACCACCACAAGCGCGTTGACGCCCACCCACGTCTACACAGCCGCCGGTGCCTACACCATCACCCTCACCGTCACCGACGACGATGGCGGAGTGGGAAGCGCCACCACGAGGGCCGTGATCCGGCCCCCCTTTGCGGCGTTCGCCGTCGAACATGCCGCCATCCAGTGGGGGAGGGATACAGGTGACCCCGCCGCCTTCACCTTGATCGGCCAACTCGAGTTGCCGGACGGCTACACGAATGCCGACCTGGAGCGCAGTCTGACGCTAACGCTGCAGATCGGCGCGGGCAGCGTCTCCCAGACGGTGGCACTGCGGCAGATCGGGAGGGATGTCTGGCTTTTCTATGGAGAATTCGACCCGGCGGCAGAGGGACTGCAATGGGGCGAGGTCATGATCATCTGGCAGGGGCCGGGCGCGGCGCAGGCGGCCCACTGTCTTTTGCAGGGCCTCCTGACCATACCGGGAGTGGATCACAACACGCGACCGGCCGCAGCGACGGTGAACTTGCAATTCCCCCTGGCCGAAGACGGTGCGCCGGGATGGCTTGCGGGGACCGCCTCTCCTGCATTCCGCACCTACCGCCGTCTGTGGTGGTACGAGCCGCGTTGAGGGATAGGTAAGAAGTTACTACTATTCGGCCACCCTGATCAGGTGGCGAAGAGGACTTTGGGGAGGGTTTATCACGGGTTGACACTTCTGACCCTCTCATCCCCCAGCCCCCTTCTCCCCCGCAAGCGGGGGAGAAGGGGGCGAAAAAGTGGGGAAATAGGATTTATAGAAACACGCCTGTCGCGTCATCCAAGAGCACCCGGCATACCGAAATCTGCACAAAACTTAGGGTAAGGGGGCATCAGTTGCTTCGTCGTCGGGTTCGCCGGCCTGAAGAGATACTAAACAGGACTTACGCCAGCCTGGCTCGAATCAAGCGGCGGAGGATTGGTAGTGGAGCTAAGAACGGCTAAAGCCGTCACTACAAACGGAAATTTGCGTAAGTCCTATAAGGAAACAACCGGGGGGTACGGCAAGCCCGGCGTCAACAACGCCGGGGCGATGCGCAGCCCCCCGGCATTCTTATCCGTTCACCCCTTCTTCATTCACGCCGCTGCTTGACCACGGCGACCTCGTTGCGCTTGAGATAGAACTTGCCCACGATCCTTTTCTTGACCAGGTCTTCCCCTTCTGGGATGTTCTCGACGCACACAAAGCCATCGCTGGCGTTGATGAAGAACCACAGCCGCTTCTCATCATTCTCCCGCACGACGACGTGAATACCTTCCGGCGTGGACGGCCACAACGGGGCAAGCCGGCTCTGTTCCCGAAGCACAGAGAGCAACGGCTCGAGAATTTCGTCGGTGAAGTACGTCCCCACATACACCACAGCGCCGGCGCCGATTTTCTTCATCATCACAGCGGGTTTACGGTCAAGGTGTAGGCGGCCCTCCCAGCGCGCTATGACGGTGGAACCGGGCAACACTTCCAGTTGCTCGTACCAGTGCCGGGTGGGAGCTTTCGCCGTGGAAAAGTTGATCGCCAGGGGGCGCTTATCCGGCGCGTTCTGCCGTCCGTATTCGACGACCCGCGTGCCCGTCAACGGGGTCAGCACGCCCGGCGGCGTCGCGGCGATGACGTTGTTGTTCCAGTCCTTCGTCGCCGTCCGCGCGCCGACGACGAGCGTGCCGCCGTTCTCGACGAAAGCGGTCAAATTCGGCACCCATGCAGGGTTGAAAAGCGCCCAGTGGGGGATGATGTAGACCTTCAGCTCGCTCAAATCATCTGCAGGATGCACGCATCCCACCGCGTAGCCGCGCCGGGTGAAGAAGCCGTGGATCAGTCCTGCCACCTGCATAGGAGAAGGCAGGCCCAACGAGAGTGTCTCGTGGGCGTCGTAGACGTCTATGTCGGCGGCGGCGATGCCCACCTCCACCCGTCCATGCGTGCCGAGCACTTCCGCCCCGACAACTTGCAATTCCTTGCCGAGTTGCTTGATCTCGTTGTAACGACGGCGCGGGACGTTGTCATGATCGAGGATGCCGCACCAGTATTCCTCCGCACCGAAGCGACAGGTCCGCCAGCGGAAGAAGAGCAGGCTGTCCGCGCCGTGGGCAATGGACGTGTACGCCATCCGCCGGATCTCTTCCGGTTCGGGATTGTCGTGAAAGTAGTCGCCCTGCCCACCCGGGCCGGACTGTTGCTCCGGGACGATGAAGTTGCCCGACCACGCGCGGGCATGATCCAGCATAAACGCCTGGGTGAAGGGACGGTGCGCCGGATCGGGATCGAAGAACGGGTACACGTCGAACCCCAGGAAGTCCAGGTCCTGGGTGAAGTCGCCGCGATAGTCGATGTGGCGGAACAGGCCATTGTGGGTGACAAACCACGTCGGATTCGCCGCCCGCAGGATTTCTACCTGCTCGTGCTGGAAGCGGGCGACGTTCCACGAGATGAAGCGGGCGTAGTCCAACAGGTGGGCGGGATTGGCATAGGCAGGTTTGCCGTTCTTGGGCGTCTGGATTTCATCGAAGCTGCTATAGGTGAGCGCCCAGAAAGCGTTGCCCCACGCGGCGTTGAGCGCGCCGATGTCGTCGTGATACTTCTGGCGCAGGAATTCGCGGAAGGCGAGCTGACAATTCTCGCAGTGACACTCGCTGAAGTGGCAATTCAACTCGTTATCGGTCTGCCAGCCGACGACGTGGGGGTTGTCCGCGAAGTGTGCGGCCAGCGCCTGGGTGATCGCCCGGCTATAGGCGCGGAAGACGGGGCTGCTCGGGCAGGCGTGCTGCCGTGAGCCGTGCTGCATCGTCACACCGTCCGCATCGACGCGCAGTACATCGGGATGCGCGCGCGTGAGCCAGCGGGGCGGCGTCGCCGTCGGCGTGCAGAGGATCGCCGCAATGCCCTGTTCGCCGAGACGGGCTAGCGTTGCGTCAAACAGCGCGAAGTCAAACTCGCCCTCGCGCGGCTCCATCCTATCCCAGGCAAACTCCGCCATACGCACGACGTTGAATCCCGCTGCGGCCATCCACTCTGGGTCCTTCTCCCGGGTAGCGGCGTCCCAATGTTCGGGATAGTACGGTGCGCCATAATAGAACGTCTGCAAATTGGTTGGATTTTTATGTGAAAGTGTTCGAGTCATCGTTTCCTCCATAATAATCATCAATAATAGAGATGTACCTATGTCTTGTGGGAACAAGAATTATAGAACTGTCCGCATTATAAATTATGTTACCCGGCAAGCCGACCGATTGGGAGGATAACAACCTTCACCCCACCAGCTCCCAGTCGATCAGGTTCCGCATGCCACTCCGAATGTAGTGATAGTACTTGATGTACCGCGTGGCGAACTCGTCTCGTCCCAGGAGCATATCCAACGCCAGGAGCGTCTGTCTATCGCGGGCAGCATCGACAATAGGAGCGTTGACACCTTCCGCAACCACCACGGGCAGAAACGCCTGGTAAAGCGCTGTGCGATTCGGCAGTTCGGAGGAGACGTCGCTGACATCGAGCGTCATGTTACATCCTATTTCGTCCCTGACCAGCCGGATGGTCTCGAGCGTCATCAATGCGGCGTGGAAATTGGTTTCGATCGTTTGGGTGAGGCAGTTAATCAAGACATCTTCGCCAGGGATCCCCAAGGCCTCGGCGTGTGCGACAATCCGGCTGGCAATTTCCAGCCGCTTGTAGGGGTCATCGGGGATGCCTTCCTCATCCAGACAGCAGCCAACAACGGCGGCCCCGTGCTCCGCAACCAGAGGCAACACATCGTTCAGCCATTTTTCGGCACCATTGACAGCATTGACCAGCGGTTTGCCCTGGCAAACGGCGAGGGCGGCAGTCAGCGCGCCGGGGTGCAGCGTTTCGATGCTGATGGGCACTTCCACGGTTTCCTGGATCGCCTCTAGTAGAGCAGGTAACAGCACCATTTCGTCCAGGTCCGTTGTGACACTGACATTGATGACGTCGGCTCCGGCGGCGACCTGAGCGAGCGCTTCATTTTTAGCGACCTCGATGTAGCTCACCGCCGATTCTCCCGCTGCCCGCCGGCGCACCGTGCGGTTTATCCGCTTGCCAATCAGCACGGTGGGCCGATTGGGCGCAATATAGACGACGCTTTTTCTGCCCTTGAGGATTGTTTCCATGGGCGATATTTTACTCTTTTGGCTCTTCTGGAAAATAAAACGTATCTATTCAGGTTTGTAAGCCTGGCGAAGCCACTTGTTCCCTATAGCAGGTCCTGCACAGATTTTGGTATACCAGGTGCTCTTGGATGACGAGATACTCATGTTTCTATAAGCCCATCCCCCCTGCCCCCCAGGAAGGGGGATTTTTGTAGGGGGTGTCGCCACACCCCCTCTTTTTCGCCCCCTTCTCCTCCGCTTGCGGGGGAGAAGGGGGTTGGGGGATGAGAGGGTCAGCACCTATGGCCGC